>JALLOO010000001.1 GCA_027717985.1 Patescibacteria group bacterium AH-259-L05
AATATGCCTCAATCCGAAGAAAAAGCCTGTCAGAATTGTAAGACGTCATTTGTCATAGACGCTTCGGATTTTAATTTTTATCAGAAAATCAAGGTACCACCACCGACCTGGTGTCCGGAGTGCAGACTGATAAGACGGATGGTATTTAGAAACGAGAGGACCTTGTATGAACGGCAGTGCGATTTGTGCAAACAGAACGTTATTACAATGTATTCGGCGAGAACGCCGTTTCCCCTATACTGTCGGACATGTTGGTTTTCGGACAAGTGGGATCCGATGAGATATGAGAGAGAATATGATTTTACTAAGCCCTTTTTTGAACAATTCAAGGAACTTTTGCTGCACGTTCCCAAAGTGAATCTTGAGGGTACAAAAAACATTAATTGTCAGTTTTCAAATTTCACATGGGAGTCGAAAAACTGTTATCTATCCCCGACAACACTTTTTTCAGAAAATATTTACTATTCACGAGCGGTTGATAAATCAATGTACTGCATGGATTGTATGGAGGTTGTACGCTCCCAGTGGTGCTATGAAAGTATTAATTCCCGCGATTGCTATAATTCATGGCACCTTTTTAATTGTCGCAGTTGTATTGATTCGAAGTTTTTGTTTGATTGCGTGAATTGCCAGAATTGTTTTTTAAGCTCTAATTTGAGAAATAAAAGCTTTGTATTCCGGAATAAACAATACTCTCAAGAAGAATATGTTAAGAAAGTACAGGAATTCGAAGTTGAAAATTCGAAGAACCTAGAGAAGGCAAGAGGAGAATACAGAAAAATTATACAGGGTGCTCTTCATAAATATGCTCAAATCATAAAGTCGGTGAATGCCTCGGGTGACTATCTTACCAATGTCAAAAACGTAAAACAGTGTTTTAGTATGTTTAACTTAGAAGACGTACGTTATAGCTTTCGGGGATATAATGTGAAAGATTCAGCAGACCTTTTTGGTACAGATGATTGTCAGTGGGATTATGAGAGTGTGAATGATGGATTATTTAGTTCTCATACTAAATTCTCTAGTCACACCCATACCAATTGTTTAGATATACAGTATGCGGATTACTGCCGATCTTCTTCGTATCTTTTTGGTTGTGCAGGGTTACGTAAAAAACAATACTGCATCTTAAACAAGCAATATACCAGAGAAGAGTATGAAACGTTAGTTCCTCGGATCATAGATCATATGAATAAAATGCCCTATGTAGATGCAAAGGGCAGAGTGTATACATACGGCGAATTTTTCCCTCTTGAGCTATCTCCATTTGCTTACAATGAGACAGTAGCCCAAGAATATTTTCCGCTCACCAAAGAACAAGCGTTAGATCAAGGATATGCATGGAAAGATTCAGAACAAAGAGATTACAAGATTACGATAAAGCCAGAAGAGTTACCCGATTATATTTCTGATGTCAAGGACGATATTCTCAAGCAAGTCATTGGTTGCTTACATGGAGGTAAGTGCAATGAACAGTGCACCATTGGCTTTAAGATTATCCCTGATGAACTAGGCTTTTACAAAAAAATGAAGCTCCCCTTGCCACGACTTTGCTCAAATTGCCGTCATTACCAACGTTTAAAACAACGAAACCCCTTAAAACTTTGGTATCGAAAATGCCAATGTGCAGGAGGAAAATCAGATAACGGTGTATATACTAATACCATAGAGCATTTTCATAAAGACAATCACTGCCCCAATGAATTTGAGACTACATACGCCCCAGAACGCAAGGAGATCGTGTACTGCGAGAAATGTTATCAAAGTGAAGTAGTATGAAAAAAGGAATCAAACAATGCCAAAATTGTTCTCAAGAATTTCGGATCGAACCCGAAGATTTTGATTTTTATAAAAAGATCAACGTTCCTACACCAACATTTTGTCCTGATTGTCAGCTTCAAAGGAAATATGCATTTAGAAATGAACGGACCTTATATAAGCGAACATGTGATGCTCCTGGCCATACTGAAGATTTAGTTGCTATGTATTCTTCTGAGAAATCAGTGAACGTATATGATCAAAAGTATTGGTGGTCAGATAAGTGGGACCCAATGGAGTACGGCAAAGAGTATGATTTTTCTACGCCTTTTTTCTCACAAATAAAAGAACTTATACAAAAAGTTCCATGGCCGAATTTGGTAATCACAAATTCAGTAAATTCAGATTTTTGTAATTCGGTTTTGGATATAAAGAATTGCTATCTTTTATTTGCAGCCATTAAGACTGAAAATTGTGCGTATGGAGTAGATATTGATCATTGTACAGATTCTTTTGACCTGTATTACGTACTTAGAAACGAACTCTGCTATGAAGTGATGTTTTCCGATCGTTGTTATAGGTCAAAGTGGATTTATTTTTCTGAGGATTGCACTGATTCTTCATTTCTGTGGGATTGTGTTGGATGTTCCCATTGTTTTGGCTGTGTAGGATTGCGAAATAAGTCGTATCATATTTTCAATCAACCCTATACCAAAGAGGAGTATTTTTCAAAAATTAAAGAATTTGATCTGGGTAGTTTTAAAAAAATTAATAGGATGAAAGAGAAATGCAATGAACTCCGTTTACGATCTCCTATGAAATATGCGCGGATATATAAGAGTACGAATGTTACCGGAGACAATATTAGTAATTCCAAAAATTGTCGGGCATGTTTTAATAGCATTGGAAATGGTCTTGAAGACTGTTCATATATTGTTGATCCTTATGGTCCTGTATCTAAAAATTGCCACTCTGGCTTTGCGTTGAGTAGGGGCGATTTCTGCTATGACTTTATAAGTATTCGAGTTTGTAGAAATATATTGTTTTCAAAAAAGATCTGGACAGGTGACAATATTCAGTATTCCTATAATTGTCATAGCTGTTCAAATTGTTTTGGCTGTGTAGGGCTTAGAAATAAACAATACTGCATTTTAAACAAGCAATACTCTAAAGAAGAGTATGAGAAATTAGTTCCCCAGATCATTGGCCATATGAATACTATGCCCTACACGGATAAAAAGGATAGAATTTACAAATATGGTGAATTCTTCCCTGCTGAACTTAGTCCTTTTGCCTATAACGAAACTATTGCTCAGGAATATTTCCCTTTAACAAAACAACAGACAATAGAGCAGGGCTATCAATGGAAAGATTCAGAACAAAGAGATTATGAAATTACCATAAAGTCAGAAGATTTATCAGACCATATCAATGATGTGAGTGATGATATTTTAAAACAAGTCATCAGGTGTGAACACAAAGGAGAGTGTAGGGAACAATGTACGACCGCATTTAAAATTATCCCTGATGAGTTGCAGTTTTATCGTAAAATGAACCTTCCCGTGCCCAGGTTATGCCCTAACTGCCGTCATTACCAGCGCTTAAAACAACGTAATCCCTTAAAACTCTGGCACCGCAAATGTCAATGTACAGGCATACAGTCTGATAATAAAGTCTATCAAAACGTGGCTAAACACTCTCACGGATCTAATCATTGTCCGAATGAATTTGAAACCACGTATGCACCAGATCGTAAAGAGATAATTTACTGCGAGAAGTGTTATCAAAGTGAAGTCGTTTAATTTTATGAAACAAGAAAAGAAAACATGCCAGAACTGTAAGAAATGGTTTATCATTGAGACAGACGATTTTGATTTTTACAAAAAGATTAAAGTACCTGCGCCTACCTTTTGCCCTGAATGTCGCCTGCAACGGCGGCTTGCATTTAGGAATGAATGGAACTTGTATAGAAGAAAATGTGATGCAACAGGCAAACAAGTTATTTCTGTTTATAGTCCTTCAAAGCCATTCCCTGTATATAGTGCTAAGGCATGGTATTCAGATACATGGGATCCTATAAAATACGGTAAAGCGTATGATTTTACCAAAACATTTTTTGAGCAGTTTTATGAGTTACGTTCGCATGTACCACGTCTTGCTTTAGCTAATATAAAAAGCATAAATTCTGAATATACCAACTATGCAGTGGGGAATAAGAATTGCTATCTTTTGGTTTCAGCAATGGATAACGAGAATTGTTTTTATAGCTACCGTCTTCTTAATTCTAAAGATTCCCTAGATTGCCTTGAGATTCATGAATGTGAACTATGTTATGAAGGCGTTCAGCTTGATAATTGCTATAAAAGTTTTTTCTGCCAGTTAGGAGAGAGCTTATACAATTGTTGGTTTTGTTATGATTGTAAGGGGTGTACTGATTGTTTTGGATGTACAGGGCTTCGTAATAAAAGTTATTATTGGTTTAATCAACCACTTTCTAAAAAAGAATATGAAGCAAAAATAACACAGTTTCAGGATTCATCTCATTGGATGATAAAGGCGCAGCAGCAATTTGATAAAATATTGGCAGGATACCCACGTCGTGCTACGCGTATTATACGGTCAGTGAATTGTACTGGTGATGATATTATCAACTCAAAAAATTGCAAGGATTGTTTTCACGCGAGAAGTGGAGAAGACGGAAAGTATATCATATTCGCGACTGGCATAAAGGATTTTATGGATATTAGCCTTGACGATGATTCAGAACATACATATGAGGTGATGAGCGGGCAAGGAAACTACGGCGTTATATTGAGTACCCAGTGCTGGTATTCGCGCGATGTTCAATACAGTGATTTATGTCAGAATTGTCAAAATTGTTTTGGCTGTGTAGGGCTTAGAGGTAAACAATACTGCATCTTAAACAGGCAATACTCTAAAGAAGAATACAAGAAATTAGTTCCTGAAATCATCCAGCATATGAATGAGACGCCGTATACAGATAAAAAGGGAAGAGTTTATAAGTATGGCGAGTTTTTCCCCATAGAATTTTCGCCGTTTGGGTATAATGAATCAGCTGCAGATGATTATTTCACTTTAGAGAAAAAAGAGGCTGTGGCGCAGGGCTATGTATGGGATGAATATAAGTCAGCGCCTTTACGTACTGCCCCATACACTGCGCCGGCAACGATCAAGCAAGTAGAAGATGATGTGTTAGATAAAGCAATTCATTCTAAGATTTCAGGCAAACCATTTAAGATTGTAAAGTACGAACTTGATTTTTATAAAAAGTTTAATTTGCCCTTACCGCTGATAACACCATTTGAACGGCATCGGAGGCGATTGCAAAAATTATCACCGTTAAAACTTTATCAAAGGTATTGTGATAAGTGCAATACCATTGTCACGACGCCATATGCCCCTGAGGGAAAAGAAATTGTATATTGTGAAAAGTGTTATCAACAGGAAGTCGTATGAAGCTCGAAACTAAAAAGTGTCAAAATTGTAACCAACAGTTCACGATTGAACCTGATGATTTTACGTTTTACAAAAAGATAGATGTGCTATCACCGAAAAAGTGTCCTTTGTGCCGTGCGCAGAGGCGCTTAGCATTTCGGAACGAAAGAGTGTTTTATAAGCGTCCATGTGATCGTTGTAAAAAAGATACTGTTTCAATGTATAGTCCCAATAAACCATACGCTGTATGGTGTCATGATTGCTGGTTTTCTGATGATTGGGATTCAAGAGATTATGGGCGCGATTATATTTCGGGAAAACCCTTTTTTGAACAATTTCATGAATTGTGGAAAGTCGTTCCTAAAGTAGCCCTCATTCATGTGCGAAGCGTTAACTCGGAATACCTCAATATCTCTGCAGATAATAAGAATTGTTACATGATTATCGAATCTTCTAATAATGAAGACTGTACCCACTGTTATTGGATACAGGTTTGTAAAGACTGTGTTGACGTTTCATTTGCTCATCAAACAGAGCTCTCTTACGAGTCTGACGATTGTTATAATTCGTACAAACTTTTCTACAGCAAAGGCTGTCATGATTCCATTGAAGGTTATTTTCTTCTTGATTGTCGTGGCTGTTCAAATTGCATAGGGTGCGTAAACCTCCGAAATAAGCAATATTACATTTTTAATAAACCGTTTTCAAAGAAAGAGTACGAAAAGTTTTTGAAGTCAGCAAGGTTGGATACATACAGCGGTGTAGAGAAGTTACGTAAAAAATTTCAAGAATTTGCAGCCGCGCAACCTCGAAAATTTGCTGAGATCGTGAATGCAACTAACACAACAGGGAATTATATCAAGAACGCAAAAAACTGTCGTTCCTGTTTTCATACATACGACGCTGAAGATTGCGTACATAGCGTGCACGTGTGGCGCAACGCAAAAGATTGCTTTGATTGTGATACGTCAGGCCGCGGAGCGGAATTGGTCTATAATTCCACAAACGTCGGTCTTAATGGTTCTCACTGCATTTGTTGCCACCTGTGTTGGGAGAATAGCTTTTTGACATATTGCTTGTACTGTTATAATTCCCAGTACTGCTTTGGTTCAGCGGGTTTGCGGAAACGGCAGTACTGCATTTTAAACAAAGAATATGACAAAGAATCTTTTGAGAAGCTAAGGATGACGATTATAGAAGATATGAAAAAGGAGGGTGTCTATGGAGAATTTTTTCCGCCGTCACTTAGTACGTTTGGATACAATGAGGCATGCGTTCAAGAACAGTTTCGGTTGTCAAAAGAGGAGGCATTGAAGCAAGGATTCAAATGGGAAGATTACCCACGCGGCACATTTGGCAAAGAGACTCTTCTTTGGGATAAGGCTCCGGATTCAATAAACGATATCGGCAATATAGATGTACCGAATGAGATTTTTGTGTGTACGGAGTGTAACAAAAACTACAGAATTATCTCAAGGGAATTCGATTTCTATAAGCAACTACAGATTCCTTTACCACGTTTGTGTCCTGATTGTAGACATGGTAGGCGATTCAAGACACGCGGACCGAACAGGTTGTGGCATCGGCAATGTAAGTGCGATTATAAAGTTTACCGGAACGCTGTAAAACATAATCATCACCCAGAAAGCAGGTGCCCCAACGAATTCGAAACCTCATATGCACCAGAGCGTAAAGAGATTGTGTATTGTGAAAGGTGCTATCAAAGTGAAATAGTCTAATTTTATGAAACAAGAAATTAAAATATGTCAAAATTGCAAACAACAGTTCACGATTGAATCTGAGGACTTTATATTTTATGAAAAGATCAAGGTACCTGCTCCGAAGAATTGCTCCAGATGCCGGCAGCAGCGGAGAATTTTATTTAGAAATTTTAAAACCCTTTATAAGAGAAATTCTGACAAGTCAGGAAAACCGGTGATTTCAATGTATTCTAAAAAAGCTACATTTCCTGTTTGGAGCCATGAAGAATGGTGGACCGATGATTGGGATGCCAAGGAATACGGCAGAGATTATGATTTTAGTCTGTCGTTTTTTGAACAATTCACTGAGCTACAGAATACGGTTCCACACTACGCAGTTATGAACACGAAGAGCGAGAATTGCGTCTATTCAAACCTTACGTTTAGGAGCAAAAATTGCTACTTGGTGTTTGGCTGCGTTGATGATGAAAACTGTGCATACGGGCATATTGTGTGGAACTCTAAAGATTGTTTTGATAATCTCTATGTGTACAAAGCAGAACTTTGCTATGAATGCGTGGACTGCTTGAATTCATATCGACTGCTTTATTCACAAGAATGTGAAAATTGCGCTGATAGTGTAGGCTTGTATGATTGTAAAGGATGTGTAAATTGTATTGGTTGTATAGGTCTAAAACAAAAATCTTACCATATTTTTAATGAAAATGTTGGGAAGGATAGATATGAGAAGTTTTTACTTGAGCATCCTTTATATGATCTTAGAACCATATCTTTAATTTTAAATAAACAGCTGGATCTTCGAAAAAAGCTTCCGCAAAGATACTTTTTTGGGTCTCATAATACTAATGTCTCTGGCAATCACATTTATAATTCTAAAAATATTCACCATTCTTTTGATGTAAAAAGCGGCGAGAATTCAAAACATGTCTTTACCTTGAGAAAGGCCATTGATACGTATGATGCCTCTTTTTCTCCCGACGTGGAGTTGTGTTATGAGGTGCTTGCAGCTCAGGGCGGTCTGCGACAGTTTTTTTCTCGAAATTGTATAAATTCCACGGATATTTATTATTCAGAAGATTGTTTTAATTCTCATGGTATTTTTGGCTGCGTTGGACTGAAAAGTGATGATTATTGTATTTTGAACAAGAAATATTCAAAACAAGAATATGAGTCTTTAAAATCAAAGATTATTGAACATATGAAGAAAACAGGGGAATGGGGGAGGCCTCATCCTCCTGAACTTTCGGCATTTGCCTACAACGAATCAATCGTAAATGAATATATTCCGCTCACCAAAGAACAAGCGCTTGCGCAAGGTTTTCGTTGGGAAGAGGATATTCCTATAACGAGTGGTAAAGAAACCATTGCGCACGATGAACTTCCGACAAATCCAAAGGGATATTCCAAAGATTTACTCAAACATGTTCTAAAATGCGATACCTGTAGAAGGAATTATCGTTTAATTCAATTAGAAGTTAATTTTTATAAAAATATAGGACTTTCACTTCCACGAGAGTGCTTTAATTGCCGTCATCAAAAGAGAATGAATTCGAGAAGTGCACGGCAGCTCTTTAGAGGGACATGTGCTCACTGTGGCGTTGCTTTTCAAACCTCTTATTCATTATCCCAACAAAAAGAATATAAAATTTTCTGTGATAATTGTTATCTAAATGAGGTAGGATGATAACAGAGAATCAAGTCAAAATTTGCCAAAACTGTAAACAGCAGTTCACCATTGAACCCGAGGACTTTGATTTTTATGAGAAAGTGGAGGTACCTGCGCCTAGTTGGTGCCCGGAGTGCCGAATAAAGAGACGTATGATATTTATGAATCAACGCGTATTATATAAAGGAACGTGCGACTTATGCCAGAAAGAAATAATATCTCTTTTTGATAGCAATACACCTTTTCCTGTATATTGTAACGCCTGTTGGTGGTCTGATAAGTGGGATCCAATAGACTATGGACAGGAATATGATTTTTCTCAATCATTTTTTGAGCAATTCCAAGAACTTTATTCAAAAGTACCATGGCCGGCATTACAGACCATTGAACCATCATTAGTAAATAGTGAATATTGTAATATCTGTTCGTATCTCAAGAATTGCTATCTCCTGTTTAACTCTGATTATAGTGAAGATTGTGTTTACGGCACATACGTCGAAAGGAGTAAACAGTGCCTTGATAACGCCATGATTGATCTTTGTGAGTTATGCTATGAAGGAACAAATATACAGAAGTGCTTTAAAACAATGTTTTCATCTAATTGTTGGGAGTGCGTTGATGTCTATTTCTCTAGAAACCTTCGAGGATGTCAGAATTGTTTTGGTTGTATTAATCTTCGCAATAAAAAATACTTCATATTTAACAAATCGTACACAAAAGATAAATATTTTAAAGAATTAGAAAAATTTAAACTTGGATCGTATGAAACAGTAGAACAATTAAGAAAGAAACTTCAGGAATTGAACCTTACCTATCCTAAAAAATATATGGAAGGACTACAAAGCAAGAATGTCTCGGGCGATTATATATTTTTTTCAAAAAATATTTTCCAAAGTTTTGAAATAGGAGGAGCTGAAGACTGCAAATTCTGTCAGTTTCTTTTCATCTCTCCCACAAAAGACTCATATGATTTTACCATGTGGGGAGGAAATGCCACACAAATGTATGAATGCATGGGATGTGGCGGTGGACAAAACAATATAAGGTTTTCATATGAATGTTGGTCAGACGATACGATGAATTTGGAATATTGTATGCTTTCAAAAAAATCATGCAGTGATCTTTTTGGATGTGTAGCGCTCGGCAAGAAATCACATTGTATTTTAAACAAGCAATATGACGAGGATTCATTCAAGAAACTAAGGACAAAAATAATTCAACATACACGCGAGATGCCCTATAAAGACAAAAGAGGAAGAACTTATACATATGGAGAGTTTTTGTCTCCAGATTTTAGCGTCTTTGCATATAATGAAAGTTTTGTGTATGAACATTTCCCTCTCACAAAAAAACAAGCCTTAGAACAAGGCTATTCCTGGAAAGACCTGAAGGAGCGAGGTTACGAGGTTACCGCTGAACCACAAGACCTGCCTGATCACATCAAAGATGTTCAAGATGATATTTTAAAGAAAGTTATTGGATGCCAACACCAAGGAAAGTGTAACGAACAATGCACTACGGCCTTTAAAATCATTCCCCAAGAACTACAATTCTACAAAAAAATGAACCTTCCGTTGCCCCGATTTTGTCCCAACTGCCGGCATTACCAAAGATTAAAACAAAGAAATCCTTTAAAACTCTGGCATCGAGAATGCCAGTGCGCTGGAGGAAAATCTGATAACAAAGTATACAAAAATGCGATTAAACATTTCCACGGATCTAATCACTGTCCCAACGAATTTGAAACTACGTATTCACCAAAAAGGAAAGAGATAGTGTATTGTGAAAAATGTTATCAACAAGAAGTCGTATGAATCCTGAAACTAAAACGTGCCAAAATTGCAAACAAAAGTTCGTAATTGAACCCGAGGACTTTGATTTTTATGAGAAAGTGGAGGTACCTGCGCCTACATTTTGTTCCGAGTGTCGGTTGCAACGGAGGCTTTTATTTAGAAACGAGCGAGTATTTTATAGCAGAACGTGTGATTCGTGTGGTAAATTCGTAGTTTCTATGTATCCTGAAAAAGCTCTTTTTCCGGTTTATTGCTCTCCGTGTTGGTGGTCAGATACATGGGATCCATTGGTTTATGGCAGAGAATATGATTTTTCACGTAATTTCTTTGAACAATATAAAGATTTATTAAAAGTAGTGCCAATGCCCAATGTATCAGTTAGTTATAAAACATTGGTAAATAGTGAGTACAATAATTATGCCCACAACTTGAAAAATTGTTATTTACTTTTTAATTCTGATTATGATGAAAATTGTATATATGGTACTGAATTAGAAAGGTCTAAAGATTGTATTGATATTACCATGGCAGATTCTTTACAATTGTCTTATCAGTGTATTAATTGTAACAATTCGTATCAAATGTATTTTTCAATAGATTGTGAAGATTGCCAGAATATATGGTTTTCTAAAAATTTAATAAATTGTAATGACTGTTTTGGCTGTGTAAATTTAAGAAATAAACAATACTATATTTTCAATAAGCCCTATTCTCAGGATGATTATTTTAAGAAATTGCAAGAATTTGACCTGAATTCTTTCATAAATATTGAGAAACTCCAGAAAAAAGTGAGAGAATTTTATCTCGCATTTCCCCATAAATTTATGCATGGGCGCCATAACACCAATGTTTCCGGCGATTATATTAGTTATTCTAAAAATGTTTATGATTCCTATATTGCCTTAGAATCACAAGATTGTAGATATTGTATGTGGTTGATAATAAAGCCAAATAAAAATTGTTATGATTATACCCAATTTGGAGAAAACACTCAGCTTATGTACGAAGATTTGGTATGTGGCAAAGGAACCAGTAATGTTAAATTTAGTCTATTTTGTGTGGGTAATATAAGAGATGCTTATTATAGTAAGCGCTGTTATAATAATTGTTCTAATCTTTTTGCTTGTGTATCTTTAAAGAGTAAAGAATATTGTATTTTAAACAAACAATATAGTAGGCAAGAATATGAAGTATTGGTTCCTAAAATAATCCAACACATGAATGATATGCCCTATACAGATAAAAAGGGCAGGGTATACAAATATGGAGAATTTTTCCCACCAGAACTTTCTCCCTTTGCATATAACGAAACCAGTATACAAGAATTTTTCCCCTTAACAAAACAACAAGTTTTTGAACAAGGATATTCGTGGAGAGATCCGGAACAAAGAGATTATGAGATCACCATACAACCGCAAGATCTTCCCGATCGTATTAAAGACGTCAACGATGATATTTTGAAAAAAGTTATTGGATGCGCTCATGAAGGAAAATGTATTGAACAGTGTACGACCGCGTTTAAAATCATCCCAGACGAGTTTCAATTTTACAAAAAAATGAACTTACCCTTGCCACGATTATGTTCGAATTGCCGCCATCACCGACGTTTAAAAGAAAGAAATCTTTTAAAACTCTGGCACCGACAATGTCAGTGTGCCGGGGAACAATCAGATAGTAAAATATATACCAATACTGTTAAACACGTTCACGGGACCAATCACTGTCCAAATGAATTTGAAACTACCTATGCGCCAGAGAGAAAAGAAATTATATATTGCGAGGAATGCTACAAACAAGAAGTTGTATGAAAAACCCCTCACCCAGTTTTGCCGGGTGAGGGGTCAAAGTGAGGTAGTATAATAATAATTTTTTACCAAAGTATAAAGTGCTTGCAAGATTTTTTGACTTTGGTATAATATATAAGAGCCTTCCTCACTTCGTTCGGAAGAACCTTGAAGTCTGAAAGGAATAGTATTTTTATCCAGACTTTAGGAATAATCAATTAACATAAAAACATATGATAAAAGATAGATATTTACATAAATCTATATATTCGGATTTAAAACAAAAAATGGTCTTTATAGGAGGGCCGCGACAGGTTGGAAAAACCACCCTCGCACAATATATAGGTAATAAAGATTATAAAAAATATTCGTATCTTAATTGGGATAGCCGTCAGGACAGGAAAGATATTCTTGCTGGCAAGTACGGCGCTGAATCAAATTTAATCATTTTTGATGAGATTCATAAGTATAAGAAATGGAAGAGCTATATTAAAGGGGAATTTGATAAGTATAAAAGTAGGTTTCATATTTTGGTAACCGGCAGTGCACGGCTTGATTTGTATCGAAAAGGCGGCGACTCTTTGATGGGGCGATACCACTACTATCGGTTACACCCCTTCTCATTGGCTGAGGCGCTTGAGATAAATACAAAACCGAAACTGGTTAAAGAATTAGAATTTGTAAACAGTAATAAGAAGACGGCTTCTATATTTACCGACTTGTTCACTTTTGGCGGGTTTCCTGAGCCGTTTCTTAAAAAAGAGCATAAGGTGCTTCGCCGTTTCCATAATGAACGTGTTGATCGACTCATTAGAGAAGATATTAGAGACATTGAGTCGGTTCGGGATTTATCGGCGCTTCAAATATTGGTAGAGATTTTACCAGGAAAGGTTGGATCCCTCTTATCATTAAACACGCTGCGACAGGACTTAGAGGTGGCATATAAAACAATAGCTTTGTGGATGGATATTTTAGAACGGTTTTATTACCATTTTAGAATTTATCCGTTCGCATCAAAAAAGATTAAGTCACTGCGCAAACAGCCTAAAATGTATTTATGGGACTGGTCTGAAATACAAGATAAAAGTATACGCCTAGAAAATATGGTTGCTTCTCACTTATTAAAAACGGTCCACTTTATCTATGATAGTGAGGGACATAAGATAGGACTTAATTTTTTACGCGACATTGAGGGGAGAGAAACAGACTTTATCGTTACGGTAAATAAAAAGCCATGGTTTGCGGTGGAGGTAAAGTTATCTGCAACAAAATTATCAAAGCAATTACAATATTTTAAAGATAAGCTCCGCATTCCTGTGGTATATCAAGTGGTGCAAGAACCAGATGTTGATTTTGTACAGAATAATATTCGTATAATAAGCGTTGAGAAATTTCTTACGGGCTTGGTTTAATATAAGAACCTGCTCACTACGTTCGCAGAACCTTGAAGTCTGAGAGGAATAATATCTTTATCCAGACTTTAAGAACCTGCTCACTACGTTCGCAGAACCTTGAAGTCTGAGAGGAATAATATCTTTATCCAAACTTTATGAGCAAGCTTGAGCAAAAACAATGTCAAAATTGTAAACAACAGTTCACGATTGAGTCTGAAGATTTTGATTTTTACAGAAAGGTTAAGGTGCCGCCGCCAACATGGTGTCCCGAGTGTAGAATGATACGGCGATTCATCTGGCACAATGAACATACGCTCTACAAGAGAAAAGATAGTCGTACCGGTAAGGAAATATTTTCAGGATTTTCTAGTGAGGCACCATTGAAAGTTTGGGAACGCGATGACTGGTGGTCTGATATTTGTAATTCTCTGGAGTATGGAACTGAATATGATTGGAACAAGCCATTTTTTGAGCAACTCCGCGAGCTTATGGGTAGGGTTCCATGGGCAAGTCGAAAAGCCCTCAATCCTGTTAACAGTGACTACTGCAACCACTGTGGCGAGTTTAAGAATTGTTATCTGGCATTTGATGGCTCAGGGTGTGAAAACGTTGCTTATAGTGTAAGCGCGTCACATTCTCGTGATTCCTTAGATCTTTTGCGCGTCCGCGATTCTGAGCTCTGCTACGACGATTTTGATTGTTATAACTGCTACCAATGCTTTTTTTCTGCCCATCTTGATTCATGTCAAGATGTGATCTTTTCTCGGAATTGTGTTGGTTGTAGTAATTGTTTTGGCTGTGTAAACCTTAAAAATAAGTCGTATTACCTGTTTAATCAGCCATATTCACCAACAGAGTATAAACAGAAGATTGCGGCATATGATCTGAGTTCTTTTCGGGCTGTTCGAGAACTGTTAGATCGCATGCAAGAATTGCGGCTTCGCTACCCCGTAAAGTTCATGGATGGCCTTAAAAATACCAATGTATCAGGAAATTACATTTATAATTCTCGTAATATCTATCGCTCCTTTTTTGTTAAAGGAGGTGAGAATTACCGTTATTGTTTTCATTTAAGTTCTGGCCGTGATGCAATGGATTATTCTTTATGGAGCGGGAGAAGTGAATTAATATATGAATGTTCAGATAGCGGACGCCGAAATACAAAACTTAAATTTTGCTATAATTGTTACCCTGCCTGTCAAGAGCTCGAGTATTGTATGGCATGTCACACGTGTTCAAATTGTTTTGGTTGTGTTGGGTTGAAAAATAAACAATACTGTATTTTGAACAAACAATATGACAAGAAAGAGTATGAACAATTGATGCCAAAGATTATCCAACACATGAATGATTTGTCGTATATTGATAAAAAAGACAGGGTATACAAATATGGTGAATTTTTCCCGCCAGAATTATCCCCGTTTGCCTACAATGAGACTCTTGCGCAAGAATATTTTCCTTTAACAAAACAACAAGTAACAGAGCAAGGATATAGATGGAAAGATTTAGAGATTAAAGAGTATAGGCCAACTATTTCTTGGAAAGCTCTTTCTGATAATATAGAGAAAGTGAAAGATACGGTTTTGGACGAGATTATTCTTTGTCAGGCATGGGATTCTGACAACGAGAAAGCCCAAGAGCACAATTGTACTAAGGCGTTTAAAATTATTCCACAAGAACTCCAGTTCTATCGACGAATGAATCTTCCTCTGCCACGAAAATGTTTTAATTCTCGGCATTATGAGCGAACAAAACAGCGCAATCCTTTAAAACTCTGGCATCGCACCTGCCAGTGCGCAGGAGAGAAGTCAGACAACAAAGTATATGCCAATGCCGTAGAACATTTTCATAAAGAAAAACACTGCTCGAATGAATTTGAAACCACATATGCCCCAGAGAGAAAGGGAATAGTCTACTGCGAAAAGTGTTATCAAAGTGAGGTAGTTTAATTAGCTATGAAATCCGAAACTAAAATCTGTCAAAATTGTGAAAATAAGTTCACTATTGAACCTGAAGATTTTGATTTTTATGAGAAAATCAAGGTGCCTGCGCCAACCTTTTGCCCTGAGTGTAGACAACAGCGTCGCTATGCATGGCGCAATGAACGAGTGATGTATCGGAGAGATTGTGATTTATGCAAGAAAAGCACGGTTACGGTTTATTCACCCAATAAACCTTATACGGTCTATTGTCCTCCTTGCTGGTGGTCAGATAAATGGGATACACAAGAATACGGCCGTGAGTATGATTTCAATCGCCCATTTTTTGAACAATTTAAAGAGCTCCAGCTTAAGGTCCCGCGTATTGCGCTGCTTACTAAAAATAGTGTTAATTCAGAGTATACCAATCACGCAAACAATAATCGAAATTGTTATCTTTCCGTGAGTGTTATGGATTCTGAAAATATTATGTATTCGACAAATGTGTGGGAAGCTTCGCGAGATTGTGTTGATTGTTACCATACTGAAGGGCATAATGAGCTGCTTTATGAGTGTATTGATGCATGGAATTCCTACAAGTGCCAGTATGGATATCATCTTCAAAACTGTAATGACTGCTATTATTGCTTTGACTGTCGCGGTTGTTCAAATTGTTTTCTTTCATATAACTTACGGAATAAGCAGTATCATATTTTAAATCAACCATATTCAAAAGAAGCATATCAGAAAAAGATTAAACAGTATCAACTCGGCTCGTATAAGGTCAGGGAGCGCTTATACGATCAATGGCTCAATATTATTCAGCATAAAGCCGTTCATCGAGCTGCTCTTATTGAGAGATCAACAAATTGTTCTGGAAATATTATTTATAATTCAAAAAATACTCATCACGCATTTGATATGGCAGATGCTGAGGATTCAAAGTATATCATTGTTGGTCCTGATGTGAAGAATTCAATGGATCTTTACCATATTGGATTTGGCTGCGAACTTTTGTATGAAGGACAAGCGCAGATCCATAACTACAACACTCTTTTTAGTGTTCTTTGCTATCACAATGCAGATATTCAGTATTGTGATAATTGTCATAACAGTGAAAAACTTTTTGGTTGTGTGGGTGTGAAAAAAGGAAGCTATATGATTTTGAATAAAACATATTCAAAAGAGGAATATAAAGAATTAAAAAAACGTATTATCGAACACATGAGGCGCACGGGTGAGTATGGTGAATTTTTCCCTGTCAAGATTTCTTTGTGGGGGTATAATGAAACACAAGGGCAGGTATATATGCCCTTGAAAAAAGCAGAGGTTCTTGCCAGGGGATGGAAATGGGAGGATAAGATGCCAGGCGCGTTTGGCAAAGAAACAATTCAGCCAAAAGATATACCTGATAATATTAAAGATGTGGATGACTCGATCTTGAAACACGTTTTGAAATGCACGGCAACAGGACAAAATTACAATATTATCCCAAGTGAGCTGCAATTTTATCAACAAAATACTATTCCTCTTCCTCGCCTTCATCCTGAAGAGCGGTACCGCAGACGCTTAAAACTTCGTCCGGGTCGTAAACTCTATAAAAGAAAGTGTGCCAAAACAGGCAAGGAAATTCTTACAGCCTACGCACCTGAACGGTCTGAGATAGTTTATTCTGAAGAAGCATATAAAGAGACAGTGCTATGAATCAACAAACAAAAACATGTCAGAGTTGCAAAAATCGGTTCATTATTGAACCAGATGATTTTGATTTTTATGAGAAGATCAAGGTGCCTGCGCCGACCTTTTGTCCTGAATGTCGATTGCAACGGCGGCTTATGTGGCGTAATGAGCGAGGTTTATATAAATATTCATGTAATCTATGTAAAAAAGATAAGATTGGGGAGATTGACGCGACCTCACAATATACTGTGTACTGTAAAGATTGTTGGTGGTCTGATAAATGGGATCCTATGAAATATGGCAGGGCGTATGATTTTAGTAAACCATTTTTTGAGCAGTTTTATGAATTTTTCAAAGTAGTACCCCGTTCGGGGACCGCGCATCAGGGGACAATGGTAAATAGTGAGTATACCAACAGGACAAGTAATTTAAAAAATTGCTACCTTATTTTCGGCAGCAATTTTAATGAAAATTGTTTATATGGTACGTGGTTTAATGATTCCAAGGATTGTGTTGATGGATTGGCAGTACAGAAATCAGAACGGTGTTATGAATGTATTGATTGTTTTGGGTGCTATGACTTAGCGTATTCGCAAGAATGCACTAATTGTAGCAGCTCGGCCTTTCTTTTTGATTGCCGTAATTGCGATAATTGTTTTGGCTGCGTAAATTTGAGAAATAAATCATATTGTGTTTTTAATAAGCAGTATAGCAAGGAAAAATATCAAGAATTAGTAAAACAATTTGATTTGGGAAGTACATTAATGATCGAGAGTCTTAGTCTAAAAGCCCGATCCCATGCGCTGCGCTATATTGTCCCCGCGCTTGTCCAGCGTCACAGTCGTGATGTTTCAGGCAATTGGTTTGAGGAGTGCAAAAATATTAAAGCTGGCTTTAGCTGTCGAAAAGTAGAAGACGGTAGGTATTTATTTGCATTGGTGGAGGCAAAAGATGTAATGGATTATAGTTTTTTTGGGCGCACTACTGAGATGATTTATGATTCAGTAAATATTGGATATCAATGCTCTCAAATTTATTTTAGTAATGAATTATGGGATCAAGTAATTAATGCTCAGTATTCAATAAGTTGTCATTCTTCTTCTTATCTTTTTGGCTGTGTTGGTTTAAGAAAAAGACAATACTGCATTTTAAACAAACAATATACAAAAGAAGAATATGAAGAACTGGTCCCCAAAATTATCCAACATATGAATGATATGCCGTACAAGGATAAAAAGGGCAGAGTGTATACATACGGAGAGTTTTTTCCTGTAGAATTATCTCCGTTTGCATATAATGAAACACTCGCACAAGAATATTTACCCTTAACAAAAGAGCAGGCAGTAAAACAAGGCTATATATGGAAAGGTGCAGAAAAAAGAGATTATGAGATTACGATTAAGTCAGAAGATCTTCCGGATCATATTAAAGACATAACAGATGATATTTTAAATTCTGTTATTGGCTGTGAACATCAAGGGAAGTGCAATGAACAATGTACAAACGCTTTTAAAATTATTTCAGACGAATTTCAATTTTATCAAAAAATGAATTTGTCATTGCCACGATTATGTCCCAATTGTCGCCATTACCAGCGCCTACAACAACGTAATCCATTAAAGCTTTGGCATAGACAGTGTCAATGTGCAGGAGAGCAGTCTGACAATAAAGTATACAAAAATACTATAGATCACTTTCATAAGCAATCTCATTGCCCGAATGAATTTGAAACATCATATACACCTGAGAGAAAAGAGATTGTATATTGTGAAAAGTGTTACCAATCCGAAGTAGTTTAATTTTATGAAACAAGAAACTAAAACTTGTCAAAATTGCAAACAACAGTTCGTAATTGAACCTGACGATTTTGATTTTTATGAGAAAATGAAGGTGCCTGCGCCAGAGTCATGTCCTGATTGCAGGTCCCAAGAGAGATCAGCATTTCGTAATGAAAGCATTTTTTATAAAAGAAAGTGTGATGCGAGTGTTAAGCAAATAATCTCAATCTATTCACAGGATAAACCATTTATAGTATATGATCAAAAATATTGGTGGTCTGATACATGGGATCCCATGGAATATGGAAGAGCGTATGATTTTAACAAATCATTTTTTGCTCAATTTAAAGAGTTATTTTTACAAGTTCCCCGTCTATCCATTATTAATAAGCAAAGTGTAAACAGTGATTATTGTAATTATTCTTTAGAGAATAAAAATTGTTATCTTTGTTTTGGCGGTCATTATAATGAGAATTGTGCGTATTGCTGGTATAATTGGCAGGATAAGGATTGCTATGATTGTTTAGAGGTAATTAAAAGTGAATTATGCTATCAAGGAAATTTTGGTGACAAATTATATAAATGTGCTTTTTTTGAATATTGTTTTGATTGCGTTGATTGTTATTTTAGCTATAACTTGCGCGGATGTCAGAATTGTTTTTTATGTACAAATTTGCGCACCAAACAATATTATTTTTTAAATCAACCTTGTAGTAAAGATGAATATGTTAAAAAAGTATCATCATTTTTAAATGGGCAATACAAGAGCGTAGGGCGCGCTCTTGATATATTCCAAAAACTTAAAACAGAGACAATTAGAGATCCCGTATATCAGAAAAATTGTGTGCGGTGCATTGGTTCAGATTTAGAAAATTGTAAAAACATTCAGCACGGGTTTAATGTTGAATATAGTGAAGATTGTAAATACGCATACCATAAAATTACTCAAACGTATTCATCAATGGATATTAATAAGATGGGGTATGATCGATCAGATTATTGCTACCAAACCATTGGATGCGCTGGTTTAAATAATTGTACATTTTGCGATTCATGCTGGAACAATAGCGATCTTATGTATTGCAATTTGTGTTTTTCCTCAAGCAATTTATTTGGTTGTATAGGATTGAAACATAAACAATACTGCATTTTAAATAAACAATATAGTAAACAAGAGTACGAAACATTAGTTCCCAAAATCATTCAACACATGAATGATATGCCGTATAAAGATAAGAAGGATAGGGTGTACAAGTATGGCAAATTTTTTCCGCCAGAATTATCTCCGTTTGCGTACAATGAAACAACAGCGCAAGAATATTTTCCTTTGTCCGCCGAAGCTGCAGCGAAGGCGGGCTATCAGTGGAAGGCGCCTGAATCAAGAGATTATGAGATTACCAAAAAGCCAGAAGACTTGCCTGATACCATACATAATGTTGATGGCTCTATTTGCGATGAGGTCATTGGATGTCAGCATCAAGGCAAGTGTGAGGAACAGTGCATTACGGCCTTTAAAATCATCCCAGATGAACTCCAGTTTTATAAAAGGATGAATCTTCCGTTGCCGCGTCTTTGTCATAACTGTCGTCATCATCAACGACGTAAACAACGTAATCCAACAAAATTATGGCATCGAAAATGCCAGTGCGCTGGCGAGAAATCAGATAATAAAGTATATACCAATACAGTCAAACACGTTCACGGTACTAATCACTGTCCGAATGAATTTGAAACTACGTATTCCCCTGAGAGAAAAGAGGTTGTGTACTGCAAAAAATGTTATCAAAACGAAGTGGTTTAATTTTATGAGTCAAGAAGAAAAAATATGTCAAAACTGTGATCAACAGTTCGTAATTGAACCTGATGATTTTGTATTCTATGAAAAATTCAAGGTACCGCCACCAGGTTTATGCCCAGATTGCCGCATGAAGAGAAAGCTTGTGTGGCGCAATGAACGAACTCTATATAACAGAACGTGCGATTTATGTAAACGTCCTGTAATCACTATGTTTCATCCGAAAGCGCCCTATGTCGTATATTGTCAGGATTGCTATGCCTCTGACGCGTGGGATCCATATGCATTTGGCGTGCTGTATGATAAGAAGCGTCCTTTTCTCGAGCAGCTCCACGGTTTAATACACAAGACCCCTAATCAGGCGGTGTATACCAATGTAGGAACCAATGTTAATTCAGAATACCAAAATTTTGCAGGATATAATAAAAATTGCTACCTCGTGTTTAATTCTGGTAACAGTGAAGAATGCCGCTACTCCAGAGGACTCCGTCATTGCGAAGAAACAACTGATTGTTATTTTGCGATAAAATCAGAGAATTGCTATGAGTGTATAAATGCTGAGGGAAGTTATAGCGTACGCTGGGGGCAGAATGTAGTTGGCTGTCTTGATTCATGGTTTTTACTCAATTGTCGGAATTGTCAGAATTGTTTTGGATGTGTCAATTTGTATAACAAGAAGTATCATTTTTTTAATGAACCAGTTTCAAAAGAAGCGTATAAGAAGCGTATTGCAGAAATACGAGGGAGTTATACAAAAATTCAAGAATCAGGGAAAAAATTTGAACAGTTATCCTTGCAGTTTCCGCGCAGACAAGATAACAATATAAAATCAGTTAATTCTGAAGGTGACTACATTTTTGAATCAAAAAATTGTAAGCAGTGTTTTGAGGCTACCCAATGCGAAGATTGCAAGTTCGGTTTTGCAATAAAAGCAACAAAAGATTCGTATGATTGTGTTGGCTATGGCTACAGCTCTGAGCTTTTATTAGAAACAGTAGCTGTTGGCTACTCATATAACGTTATTGCAAGTTGGGGAGGGAGGGCATTGAGGAATGTGGAGTATAGCCTTAAGCTCGAGGACTGCGAGAATTGTTTTGGCTGTGATGGATTGCGTAATGCACAATACTGTATTTTAAATAGACAATACAGCAAAGACGAATATGAGAAATTAAGAAAGCATATTATTGATGAACTTATCCAGCGCGGGCAGTATGGAATTTTTTTCCCGCCTTCCATGTCGTTCTTTGCGTACAACGAAACGTTGGCACAGGAAAATTATCCCTTGTCTAAAAAGGAGGCAATTGCGCAAGGATTTCGTTGGGAAGATGATATTCCCAGAACGAGAGATCAAGAAACGATGTCGTTAGAGCAAATACCTGATCATATTAAAGATGTTGATGATAGCATTCTTCAGGGAGTTTTGAAATGTGTAAGCTGTGGCTACAACTATCGTTTAATTCGTTCTGAGCTTGAATTTTATAGGAAGATGTTGATTCCTGTTCCACGTAAATGTTTTAATTGTCGCCACCTTGATCGCTTACGCCGCCGTGGCCCACTCAAATTATATGCACGTACGTGTGATAAGTGTGGCACAGCCATCCAAACAATCTACGATCCAGAGCGAAAAGAGATTGTGTATTGTGAAAAGTGTTATCAACAAGAAGTCGTATAATTTCCCCTTTGTCATTCCGCACTCTCTTGTCATTCCGCACTCTCTTGTCATTCCGCACTTCGTGCGGAATGACAAAAAAAGAATGACAAAGCAAACAATATGTCTCAATCAGAAACAAAAATATGTCAAAATTGTAAACAACAGTTCATAATTGAACCTGATGATTTTGATTTTTATGAAAAAATTCAGGTGCCTCCACCAACGTTTTGTCCCCAGTGTAGGATGACGAGGCGAATGATGTATTACATCAATGTCTTTTGTCGGATATATAAACGAGTTTGTGATGCTACAGGCAAAGAATTAATTTCTATTTATCCATCTAATACTCCCTATCCAGTTTATGATAGGCTATATTGGTTCTCCGACAACTGGGATTCTTTAGTTTATGGCAAAGAGTATGATTTTTTAAAACCGTTTTTTGTTCAATTGAACGAGCTTCAAAAACAGGTGCCGCGTTATCATACGTACAATGTTAACTCAATAAATTGTGAGTATTGCGCCGCTGTCACTAATTCTAGAAATTGTTACATGAGCTCAGGTTTCGGAAGTGAAGATTGTATATTTTCTATTGTAGTAAAAAGTAAAAGGTGTGTTGATTCATGGTTTGTTACTGAATGTGAGCTTTGCTATTTTTGTAATAATTGCGATCGTTGTTACAAGGTTTTGTTTAGTCAATATGCTGACCATTGTATAGAGTCGGCCTTTTTGTATAACTGCGTAAATTGTTCGTATTGTTTTGGCTGCGTAAATTTAAAAAATAAATCCTACCATATTTTTAATAACCCTTATACTCAGAAGGACTATTTTAAAAAGCTGGACGAACTTGAAATGGGTAGTTTTAATGAAATTTTAAAATTAAAAGAAAGATTTGAGGGATTAAAGTTAAATTCGCCCCACCGTTTTGCAAAAGTTGTAAATTCTCTAAACGTTACGGGCGATAGAATCCGTAATACAAAAAATTGTTTCAATTGCTTTGAAACATATGGTGTTGAAGATTGCCGCTATGCCACTCTTGTTGGTTTGGGGATTAGTGATAGTTATGATGTATTTGACGCTGGTTCTAAATCATCGCTGCTCTATGAGGGAAGCGGTTGTAGTAGGGGTCTTTCGAGGTCAGCATTCAATAATTGGATAACGGGCGAGGGCTTGGGAGTGTATTATTCCGATATTTGTATTGGCTCCTCTCACCTTTTTGGCTGTGTGGGTTTGTGTTATAAATCCTATTGCATTCTCAATAAACAGTATTCAAAACAAGAATATGAAAAGCTCGTGCCTCAAATCATTCAACACATGAATGACATGCCCTACATTGATAAGAAAGGAAGAGTATATAAATATGGTGAATTTTTCCCTGCAGAATTAAGCCCCTTTGCCTACAACGAAACCATTGCGCAAGAATATTTTCCTTTAACAAAACAACAAGCAATAGAGCAAGGATATAGGTGGAAAGCCCCAGATACTAAAAATTACAAAATACAAATTCCAAATGACAAATTACCCGACCATATTAAGGACGTTGGTGATGACATTATTGGCAAGACTATTCAGTGCGCCCATGCAGGTATCAGCGATAATCTGCGTTTATCCGCGTCCTGCAATGAGCAATGTACAACCGCGTTTAAATTTATTCCTGACGAATTACAATTTTATAAAAAAATGAATTTACCTTTGCCCAGATTATGTCCAAATTGCCGTCATTACCAACGTTTAAAACAGCGCAATCCCTTAAAACTCTGGCATCGCACCTGCCAATGTGCGGGAGAAAAATCTGATGACAAAGTATATCAAAATACGATCAAACATTTTCACGGCACCAATCATTGCCCGAATGAATTTGAAACAACGTATTCTCCAAACCGCCCTGAGATTGTATATTGTGAAAAATGTTATCAAAATGAAGTCGTATGAAATCTGAAAACAAAACATGTCAGAACTGTAAACAACAGTTCATTATTGAACCGGACGACTTTAATTTTTATAAAAAAATGGATGTGTCACTGCCGACGTTTTGTCCGCAATGTCGATATCAAAGAAGATTGGCAAATCGAAATGAGTGGCATCTTTATCAACGGACCTGCGATTTTACTGGAGAAATTATTGTATCAATCTATCGCGACGAAGCGCCTTTTCCCGTTTATAAGCAAGATGTATGGAAATCAGATAAATGGGATGCGGTAACGTACGGCCGAGAGTTTGACTTTTCCCGTCCATTTTTTGAACAATTTAAAGAGCTTCGTGATGTTGTCCCACATCTTGCACTTGTTAACTCCAATAGTGTGAATTCCCAATATTCAAACCAATCTCAAGATAATAAAGATTGCTATATGGTCTCGGCAACCGGAGACAGTGAAAAGTGTATGTATGGTAATTGGTATCAACTTGGATGTTACCTTTGTGCTGACTGCTATAACCTCGAAGCATGTGAGCTATGCTATGAATGTTTAAACTGTGCCCGCTGCTTCTCATGTGCCTTTTCTCAAGATTGTTATGATTGTTCGTATGCGTATTTTTCCAAAGACTGCAGGGGGTGTGACAGTGTATTTGGTTGTATTGGTCTCCGTAATAAAAAATATTGTTTCTTTAATAAACAGCTTTCTAAAGAAGAGTACCAGAAAAGAGTTCAATCCTTTTCGTGGTCGCATGAAGCTATTACGAAAGTAAGAAAAACGGCACGAAAACTCTGGATGTCATCTCCATACAAATTTTATCATGGCAATAAAAATAAAAATTCATCCGGTGATTATCTTGAAAGTACTAAAAGTACTCGTTTGAGTTTTAACTGCCGTCATAACGAAGATACTGCCTATCTTCAGGATGCGTGGCAGATAAAGGATTGTCTTGATATGACTGAGATTTTAGATGCTGAGCTTTCATATGAAACTCAAGGATGTGCACATCTTAATCGTTGTGTTGGGCTAAGAAGTTGTTGGACACTGACTGACTGTTATTATTGCGATCTTTGTTTTACCGGCAGCTACCTTTTCGGATGCATGGGCCTCAAACAAAAGCAATATTGTATTCTTAATAAACAGTATTTGAAAGAAGAATATTTTGATTTGCGAGATAAAATTATTTCTCATATGAAACGTACCGGGGAGTGGGGAGAATTTTTTCCATCAGACATGTCTCCCTTTGCATATAATGAGTCAGTGCTTCAAGATTACTTTCCACTTACCCAAAAAGAGGCGCAACAAAAGGGATATACATGGTATAACAGAGGAAGCCGTGATTATAAGATAGATATGATCGGATCTCAACTGCCGAGAACTATACAAGAAGTTAATCAAAAAGTTTTGCATGCGACGATTCAGTGCGTGACGCAAGAGGACAGTAAGACGAAAAAGAAGTACCCGTTATGTACTACCGCATTCAAGTTTACATCACTTGAGCTCACGTTTTATAAAAAAATGAACCTCCCGTTGCCTCGAAAATGTTTTCCGTGTCGAAGGCAGGATCGATTTGCACTACGAAATCCTCGAAAACTTTGGCATCGCGCCTGCCAATGTATAGGAGAGAGATCTAATAACAAAGTATATACTAATGCTGCCAAACATTTCCACGGTTCAGACCATTGCCCGAGCGAGTTTGAAACTACGTATTCACCAGAGCGAAAAGAGGTTGTGTACTGTGAAAAATGTTATCAACAAGAGGTCGCATGAAATCCGAAACAAAAACATGCCAAAATTGTAAAAACAAGTTCACGATTGAACCTGAGGATTTTGATTTTTACAATAAAATTAATGTTCCTACACCGACCTTTTGCCCGGAGTGTCGCTTAATTCGGCGTTTTGCTTGGCGGAATCAATATTTTCTCTACCCGCGAGAGTGCGATAGGTGTGGAAAAGCAATGATCTCTGTTTTTTCAAAAGATACAGGGCTAACAGTGTATTGCCCGCCGTGCTGGTGGTCGGACAAATGGGATGGGATGGAGTACGGCGTTGACTTTGACCCCAAAAAGCTGTTTCTGGTTCAGCTACGTAAACTATTACAAAGGGTACCAGTTATGAATCGTTTTTGTTTGTACGCAGGACTGGTGAACTCAGAATACACAAACATGGTGAGTTATCTCAAGAACTGCTACCTCGTAAGTCATAGCGACCATAACGAAAACTGCGCCTACTCGGCTTTTATCACCCATACAAATGATTCGTATGACAGTCTTATGGTAGATAAGTGCGAACTTTGTTATGAATGTGTGAATTGCAGGAGATGCTTCAACGCCTTCTTTTCTATTGATTGTCAAGATTGCCATGATATAGGTTTTTCTCGAAACTGTATAGGATGTAGCCACTGTTTTGGTTGTACGAATCTGCGGAATAAGCAGTACCACGTATTCAACAAGCCGTATTCAAAAGAAGAGTATGAAGAAAAGATACGGGAGCTACAACCGAAGACTCTCACAGCTCGAAGAAAAATCCAAGAGCACGTTGAAAAGCTTTGGAATAAATTCCCCCAAAAGTACATGCACGAGAGGAAGAATACTAACGTATCAGGCGATTACATTTACAACTCAAAAAACGCCCGTGATTCATACATCATAGCCGATTGTGAAAATTGCCGATTTTGCTCTATTGTTAGTCCTGGCGGGCTCAAGGACTGCTATGACTTTACTCACTATACAGGTGGGGAGTTATTTTATGAAGGATTGCAAATTGGCGATCAGGCATCACGTATTTTCTTTAGCTGGTTTGTTCTCTCTGGTGTTCGAGAAGTGGAATATAGTATGTTTATCATCGGGGGAAGTAATATATTTGGCTCTGTCGGTTTGAAGAAAAGAGAGTACTGCATTTTAAACAAACAGTACCCGAAAGAGGAGTTTGAGATATTACGGGAGCAAATTATTGATCAGATGAATACAAAGCCGTACAAAGACAAACAAGGAAACGTGTATCGCTACGGAGAGTTCTTCCCAATCGAGTTAAGTCCTTTTGGCTACAACGAGACAACCGCGTATGAACACTTTCCCATTGCACAAGAAGAGGCAAAAGTAAGAGGATATAATTGGAAACCCCTGCGGGAGAGAGACTATAAGGTGACAAAAAAATCAAGTGATCTTCCAGAAACAATAGAGGAGGTTAACGATAGCATTACCGGCGAAGTTATCAGCTGTGAACATGAGGGAAGATGTGATGATCAATGTAGTACGGCGTTCAAGGTCATTCCTCAAGAACTTCAATTTTACAGACGGATGAGCTTGCCCGTACCGCACTTGTGCCCAAACTGCCGTTACGCAAAGAGGATAATGTGGAGAAATCCAGCAAAACTATACAAGCGAAAATGTCAGTGTGCTGGTACACGATCAGAAAATAATCTGTACCAGAACACCATTGTTCATCAGCATCACGGATCTAATCACTGTTCCAACGAATTCGAAACCACGTATGCGCTTGGACGAAAAGAAATTGTGTATTGTGAAAAATGTTATCAACAAGAGGTTGTATGAAGTCTGAAACTAAAATTTGTCAAAATTGTAAACAGAAATTCATAATTGAACCTGAGGATTTTGATTTTTATGAGAAAATGGATGTACCGCCGCCTACGTTTTGTCCGGAGTGCCGTTTGCAACGGCGGTTGTCATTTTTAAATGAACGATTTTTATATAAAAGAAATTGTGATTGTTGCAATAAAGAAATTGTTACGTATTATTCGTCTGACAAACCGATAACCGTATATTGTCCTTCTTGCTGGTGGTCTGATCAATGGGATGGTATGGAGTATGCTCGTGAGTGTGATTTTTCACGCCCGTTTCTCGAACAGCTCTGGGAGCTTTTTTATAGCACTCCGCATCTGGCTCTGTCCGTTGATTATCCATCGCTAGTCAACAGTACATACGTAAACTATGCTGGGCATTTGAAAAATTGTTACCTTATCTATGTTGCGGATTATTGTGATAGTGTTTTTTACTCAAATATTCTCTCACACGATAAAGATTCAATGGACTGTACCATCTTAGGAGAATCCGAACTCTGTTATGGGAACATTAATTGTGGAAGGTGTTATCGTGTTTTCTTTTCAGAAGATTTAACTGACTGTCATGATGTGTATTTTTCAAAACATTGTATTGGATGCAGTAATTGTTTTGGGTGTGTCAATTTAAGGAATAAACAATATCATATTTTTAATACATCATATACCAAGGAAGAATATGAGAAAAAACTTAGTGAATATAAGCTTAGCTCATATAGTTCAGTTGAACAGGTAAAAAACAAGGCGTTGGCTTTTTGGAATAAATTTCCCCATAAGTTTATGCACGGACAGCATAATGTAAGGACAACGGGCGATTATATATACCATTCAAAAAATACTCAGCAGAGTTATTCGGCACGATACATAGAAGATAGTAAGTTTTGCCAGTTCATAACCCTACAGTCGACCAAAGATGCATATGATTATACTGAGTATGGGAATAATGCTCAGCGTATTTATGAGTGTGTTTCAGTAGGTGAGGGCGTTGATACTATTCGATTTTCATATCAGTGTTGGCCACACTGTTCTGATATTGAATATTCTATGTTTGCCATATCATCTTCAGATTTATTTGGATGTGTTGGATTAAAAAAGAAACAATATTGTATTTTAAACAAACAATATACAAAACAAGAATATGAAAGATTAGTTCCCAAGATTATCCAGCACATGAAGGATATACCGTATACAGATAAAAAGAAACGAGTATATAAATATGGTGAATTTTTCCCTGTAGAGTTAAGCCCGTTTGCATATAATGAAACGCTTGCGCAAGAGTATTTTCCTCTTGATAAAAAAGAAGTACATAAACAAAAGTATGTATGGGAAGAGCCAGAAAAAGGGCACTATATAATTACGCTTAAATCAGAAGCTCTTCCTGATCGTATTGAAGATGCACCTGATACTATAGTGGATGAGATTTTAGAGTGCAGTGCGTGTAAAGGGGCGTTTCGTATTATAAAGCCAGAATTGAGATTGCTTCGTCATTTTAAGTTGCCGCTTCCGCGAAAATGTCCAAATTGTCGTCATCAAGGCCGATTTAGCCGTCTTAACCCTGTTCGTTTTTGGAATCGAAAATGTCAATGCGCAGGCGAGAAATCAGATAATAATATTTATAAGAATACAGTGGAACATTTTCATAAAAGTAATCACTGCCCGAATGAGTTTGAAACCACGTATTCGCGTGACCGTAAAGAGATTTTATATTGCGAAAAGTGCTACCAAAGTGAAGTCGTATGAAACAAGAAACTAAACAGTGTCAAAATTGTAAACAACAGTTCATGATTGAACCTGATGATTTTGATTTTTACAAAAAAGTTAAGGTGCCTGCACCAACTTTTTGCCCGCAATGTCGATTGCAGCGGCGGCTTGCATTTTTTAATTTAATCAATCTTTATAAACGTCCGTGCGATCTTTGTAAAGAAGAAAAGGTTTCAATGTATGCGCCAGATGCCCCCTATACCGTATATTGTCCCCATTGTTGGTGGTCTGACAACTGGGATCCATATGAGTACGGCCGCGATTATGATTTTTCTCGCCCGTTTTTTGAACAATTCAATGATTTATGGCACGAGGTCCCACTCTTGGGACTTTCTCTTGATTTGCCCACTACCCTTGCTTCTCCTCATAATAACCATGCCGGTCATCTTAAAAACTGCTATCTTATTTTTCATGCCGATTGCAGCGAAGATTCTGCGTATGGGATGGTGAATTTTTATAATAAATCTGTTTTTGATTGCTCGTTGATTAGGCTGTCCGAGCTTTGTTATGATTGTATTCATGTATTTAAAAACAGCAGGGGAATTGGACTCAATCATGTTGTTGAATCGCTTGATTGTGCATTTTTACGTGATTGTATTAATTGTCAAGATTGTTTTGCCTGTGCTAACCTGCGTAATAAAAAATATCATATTTTTAATAAACCCTATACCAAAGAAGCATATTTTAAGACAATTAAACAATGGGATTTAGGTTCATATAAAACGTATCAAGAAATAAAACAGTTAGCCAAAGAGCATTGGAAAAAGTTCCCCCCCAAACCGCGCTGGGACGAATTATCAGTTAATGTGACAGGTAATTATGTTTTTGAGTCAAAAAACTGCAAACAGTGTTATGAGGTAGATGGTGCTCAAGATTGTAAATATCTTTTTATGATGAGTGATCCGCCCATTAAAGACTGTTATGATATTTCAAGTTGGGGGAATAATCAAACGCTCTCGTATGAGTGTAATGTGGTAGGAGAGAATGTTTCCAATGTTAAGTTTTGCCAAGAAGCAGGTCTTACGCTATATAATGCCGAGTACTCTAAGTTATCAACCGGCGGATCAAATCATTTTGGTTGTGTATCAGCGAAGAAGGGCCAGTATTGTATTTTAAATAAACGGTACTCTAAGGAGGAATTTGAAACATTGCGCAAAAAAATAATTCAGCACATGAATGATATGCCGTATACAGATAAAAAGGGGCGAGTGTATAAATATGGCGAGTTTTTTCCCATAGAGCTCAGCCCGCAGTTTTATAATGAAACAGTTGCACAAAGATTTTTTCCGCTATCTAAACAAGAGATTATAAATAAAGGATATCAATGGAAAGATCCAGAACAGCATACCTATGAGATTACGATAAAAGCAAATGATTTACCTGATCATATTAAAGATGTATCCGATGATATGTTACAAGAAGTGATTGAGTGCGCGCAGTGTAGGAAAGGATTTAAGATTATTCAAATGGAGTTAGGATTTTTGCATAAAATGAATTTGCCCCTGCCCCGATCATGTCCGTTTTGTCGCATTAATAAAAAATTTAATCAATGGGTTAAGAATTTACAAATAGTTACACGAACGTGTTCACAGTGCAGCAGCGAATTTGAAACTTCATATTCAAAAGAACGGGCAAAAACAATTTTGTGTAAACAATGCTATCTTAAACAAGTTGTATGAGTAAAACACCACAATTTGATAGAGCTTTAGATGAAATTTTAAGAAATCTTAAGCCGCATACACGTACATGCCAACAGTGTGACACGGTGTTTGAGGTTTTTCAAGAGGATATTGATATGTATCATATGCTGCGCGTATCACCACCGACTTTGTGCCCGATGTGCCGGAAGCGCCGCAGAATGGCATTCTTTCTGAGAACTTTCAGATTCTATAAACCCCAGTGTCAAGCGCCGAGCCATAGCGAAAAAGTAGTATCGCAGCATCCATCAGATAGTCCTTTAACTATTTATGATTATGATTATTGGCTTTCTGATAGGTGGGATCCTTTAGATTATGGGAGGGAATATAAAGAAGATAAAGATTTTGTGGACCAATTTAGAGAACTGATTGTTACCACTCCATTACCGCCCATTGATCGTCCCTTTAGTAGTGTCAATTGTGACTATGCAATAGGCGGATTCAATGCTAAAGATTGTTATTATGCGGGAGGCCTTTTGGGAGTAGAGCATATTTACTATGGTTTTGTTGCTGCGTATTCAAAAGAATGTGTTGACGTAACTGAGATTGTTAATTCTGAACTCTGTTATGAGGCAATAGATGCTGAGTATTGTTATAACTGCAGTTTTGTTCAGGATTGTATGCATTGTGTAGATAGTGCTTTTTTGTTTGATTGTAGAAATTGTCAGAATTGCTTTGGGTGTACGAATCTGCGCAATAAACAATACTGTTGGTTTAATGAACAGGTATCCAAAGAAGAATATCGTAAACGTCGAGAAAAAGTATTTTTAGGAGATCGTAGTGTATTAAATAAAATAAAGAAAGAATTTGATCCTTTATACAAGGCTGCGCTCCGTCGAGCACTTGATAATAAGAATACTATTAACTCTTTGGGTAATAAAATGCGGGGCTGTAAGAATTGTTTCAGGGTATTTTTTGCGCTTAAGGATGCTGAAAATATCCGTTACAGTGATTATTTCTTAGGCATAAAAGATTCTATGGATGTATTTGGAGCAGGAAAATCAGTTTCTTTATTATATGAAGTCGAATCTGTAAGTGACAGTGATCGTATAAAAATGTCTTGGATTATTAGGGGAGGATCTTCTGGACTAGAGTATTGTCTTAACCTAGCTAATTGTCAGAATTGCTTTGGGTGTGTCGGTTTACGTAATAAAAAATATTGTATCTTAAACCGCCAGTATTTGGAAAATGAGTATTGGAAACTTTTAGATGTGATTAAAATTAAAATGTTGTCCGACGGAGAATATGGTGAATTTTTTTCACCAAAATGGAAACTCCATCCCTACAATAATAGCATTGCTCAATGGGAGTTTCCCTTAACTAAACAAGAAGCAGAAAAGTTAGGTTATTGGTGGAAAGACGAAGAGAGATCAGAGGAACAGACCTTGCCAACACTGAGAGCACATGAAGTACCTGTTGATATTCGAGAGGTAGAAGATGATATTTTAAAGCATGCTATTGTGTGTGAGCAAACAGGTATGTTGTTTCGTATTATTAAGCCAGAGTTAGAGTTTTATAAAAAACAGGGGATTACGCTTCCCACCATTCACCCACGTCAGCGCATTCGTAATCGTTATACAAAGCGCACGGCATTCCAGCTATGGGACTACGTATGTCCTCAATGCGGTCAAAAAACATATACCGCTTATACACCAGAACAACAGAAAAGGTTCAAAATCTGGTGCGAAACCTGCTATCTTAAGGAAATAATATGAATCAACAAACTAAAATTTGTCAAAATTGCCAACAACAGTTCACGATTGAACCGGATGATTTTGTATTCTATGAGAAAATCAAAGTCCCACCACCAACGTTTTGTCCAGAGTGTCGAGAGCAACGGCGGATTGCATTTCGCAATGAACGGGCGTTATATAAACGAACATGTGATTTGTGCGGGAAAGAAGTGGTATCCCGCGTTTCTCCGGACAAATCATATCCAATGTATTGCAAGAAATGCTGGTGGTCTGATACATGGGATCCATTGGATTATGGCAGGGACTATGATTTTACTAAACCATTTTTTAAACAGTTCAAAGAGCTTCTGATGAAAACACCTCATATTTCATTGTTAAGTTCAAATATTGTAGATAGTGAATGGGTGAATCAGGAAACAGATGATAAGAATTGTTATTTAAATGTAGGCGGACATTATAATCAGGATTCAGCATATAATACATATGAGCTGTATGGGAAAGATTGTTTTGATAATTTTTGGGTGCTCCATAGTGAACTGTGTTATGAAGATATAAATTGTGAGCGGTGTTATCGAACATTATTTTCACGAGAATGTTTTGATTGTCAAGATACGATTCTGTCATATGATTGCCGCAATTGCTCTAATGTATTTGGCTGTGCAGGGTTGCGTAACAAAAAGTATTATATTTTTAACAAACCTCATTCCAAAGAAGAGTATGAAAAATTTTTAAAAGAAGCTCCTATTACCTCGCATACCAATCTTTTGAATACAAGACAAAAGGCAGAAAAAGTATGGTTATCAGTTCCTCATCGTGATACATTTATTGTAAAATCGGTTAATTCTGATGGTAATTTTATTCATGAATCAAAAAATGCACATAATTGCTGGAATACTGAAGGCGTGGAAGACGCCAAGAACATTTATATCGGCGGCTGGCTAAAAGACAGTTATGACGAAACATCTCATGGCGCCTCAGAATTAGGATATGAATGTGCAAGCGGCGGGGGAGTTTATAATTCTAAGTTTCTTTCATATTGTATGTCAAAAGATCCTCTAGGGACTACACACTCTTCTGAGTTGGAATATTGTTATACTGTTGCGGGCAGTAACAACTGTTTTGGTTGTGCCAATTTAAGAGATCAAGAGTATTGTATTTTAAATAGAAAATACTCAAAACAAGAGTATGAAAAATTGGTTCCTCAAATCATTCAACACATGAATGATATGCCATACAAGGATAAAAAAGGAAGGGTATACAAATATGGTGAATTCTTCCCCATTGAATTTTCACCTTTTGGCTATAATGAGACTGCTGCTATGGATTATTATCCACTCACTCGTGAGCAAGCATTACAAAAAGGTTATCCATGGAGTAATTATGAATCAGATACGAAGTATAAATTTTCTAATTATATAATTCCCGATGATATTTCTGATGTTGGTGATGATATTTTAGAGCAGGTTTTGAAATGTGAGGTTTTGGGCAAGGCATATCGTATTATTCCCATGGAACTCCAATTTTATCGGAGAATGGGTCTTCCGATTCCGCGACGTGCACCACTTCAGCGGCACAATGATAGAATTTCTCAACTTTTACCGCGAAAACTTTTTAATCGTACCTGCCAATGCGTTGGAGAACAATCAGATAATGGGGTATACAAAAATACGATTAAGCATTTTCATGAATCTAAACATTGCCCCAATTCCATTAAAACTCCGTATGACACAAACCGCAAAGAAATAGTCTACTGCGAGAAATGTTATCTTAAAGAAATTATATGAAATCCGAAACCAAAATTTGCCAAAATTGTAAACAACAATTTATAATCGAACCCGAGGATTTTGATTTTTATAAAAAAATCAGGATGCCGCCGCCTACGTTTTGTCCTGATTGTCGGCGCCAGCGCCGTTCAGCATGGAGAAACGAGCGCAGTTTGTATAAGCGAAAATGTAATGCCCCGGGTCATAATGAAGAGATTATTTCAGTGTTTTCACAAAATAAACCATTGATTGTATATGATGATCGATACTGGTGGAGCGATAAATGGGATCCAATGGATTATGGCAGGCCATACGATTTTGAAAAGCCATTTTTTATTCAGTACCGCGAATTGCTTGAGCGTGTTCCTCTTATCGCGCTTTCAGTAACCAATATGGTGAATTGTAGTTACTGCAATGTTTCAGCTGATGACAAGGATTGCTATTTAATTTCAGCGTCCGACGGGAATGAGCTGGTCATGTTTTCAAATCGAACGGTATTCAATAAAGATTCAATGGATATTTATATTGGCAATCACAGCGAGCTTTGCTATGAGATTGTAAACTGCAGTCAATGCTTCAAGCTTTTCTATGGCTTTAACTGTACGCAGTGCGTGAACTCTGCGTTTCTCTATAATTGTACCAATTGCAGTAATTGTTTTGGGTGTACTAATTTGCGCAACAAATCCTATTACATTTTTAACCAGCCGTACACGAAAGAGGAGTACGAGCAAAAGATTAAAGAGTTTGACCTCGGAAGTTTTTCAACAATACGTCAACTGCAAGAGAGGCATAAATCCATTATGTTGGAGAGCATTCACCGTTTCGCTCACATCCTTAAATCGGTTAATGTGACTGGTGATAACGTTCAGTATGCAAAAAACTGTAAATTTTGTTTTGATGTGATTGGCAAACCATCGGCAGAGGACTGCAAGTTTCTTGTGTGGGCGGGGTACAACCTAAAAGATGCTTACGATTGCGGACCAGGAATTGCCTTGAATGTTGAACAAACATATGATTCTTTTGATACGGGTATGTCTGGTAGTAGATTGTATTTTACAAGCGTTGTCTACGGTTCCCACGATGTTTATTACAGCATCAATTGCCACGGGTCAAATAGTTTATTTGGATGTTATGGGCTTCGCAATAAGCAATACTGCATATTAAACAAGCAATATAGCAAGCAGGAATATCAAAAATTAATACTTTCAATCACCAAACATATGAATGACATGCCCTACAAGGATAAAAAAGAAAGGGTATACAAATACGGTGAGTTTTTCCCTGTAGAATTATCCCCGTTTGCATACAATGAAACCATAGCTCAGGAATACTTCTCTTTAACAAAACAACAGGCAATAGAGCAAGACTATGCATGGAAGGATCCAGAAACAAGAGATTATGAAATTACCATAAAGTCAGAAGATTTGCCTGACCATATTAAAGATGTCAACGATGACATTTTAAAGTCTGTCATTGGATGCGAACATAAACGTAAATGCACTGAACAATGCACCACTGCATTTAAAATTATTCCTGATGAGTTACAATTTTACCAAAAAATGAACCTGCCCGTGCCCAGATTATGCCCGAATTGTAGGCATTACCAACGTTTAAAACAACGTAATCCTTTAAAACTTTGGCATCGAAAATGCCAATGTGCAGGAGAAAAATCAGACAACGGGGTATACAAGAATACTATTAAGCATTTCCATAAAAACAACCACTGCCCTAATGAATTTGAAACCACGTACGCACCAAACCGTCCTGAGATCATCTATTGCGAGAAGTGTTATCAGATTGAAGTTGTGTAAACATTGCAACAACAAAGAAAATATGCTATAATCATAATGATATGTTGAAAAAAGAAGAAGATACAAAATATGAAAAAGATATTGTTTATCTTGCCAAAACTGATTTCCGTAATCAGGAAAAACTTTTTGGTGTTAAGAGAAAAGACAGGCGTCAACATATGTATGTGGTCGGGAAGACGGGCACGGGAAAATCAGTATTTATTCATAATATAATTTTGCAAGATATTATGAATGGCGAGGGAGTGTGTGTTGTTGACCCTCACGGCGAGCTTGTTGAGACCATTTTGACGAGCATTCCTAAAAAGAGAGAAAAAGACGTAATATACTTTAATCCGGCTGATACAGATTATCATACTGGTTTTAATGTGTTAGAATTGCCTGATCCCAAGTATAAACATTTAGTGGCATCAGGACTGATGGGTATTTTTACGAAAATGTGGGCAAATGTGTGGTCAGCACGAATGGAATATATTCTTAATAATGCTATTTTGGCTCTCTTAGATACGCCGGGTACGAGCTTGTTAGGTATCCCACGGCTTTTAGTTGATAAAGAGTATCGGCAGAAAATTATTGCAAATTTAAAAGATCCTGTGGTAAGAGCATTTTGGGTAAATGAGTATGAAGAATGGCAGGATAGGTTTCGAAACGAAGCAATTGCGCCGATTCAAAATAAAGTGGGGCAGTTTCTTTCCACCTCATTAGTGCGTAATGTGGTAGGACAAAGCAAGAGTACCATTGATTTATTTGATATGATGAATACAAAAAAAATATTTTTAATCAATGTGTCAAAAGGAAGAATTGGCGAGGATAATTCATCGCTCTTGGGCGCCATGTTGATTACTAAAATTCAGCTTGCTTCTATGGAGCGAGTGCGTATTCCAGAAGAAGAGCGCCAGGATTTTTACTTATATGTTGATGAGTTTCAAAATTTTGTTACTGATGCATTCGCAGGTATGCTTTCTGAAGCGCGCAAGTATCGCCTTAATTTAATTATTGTGCACCAATATATTGGACAGTTAGTCACGGATCAATCCACCAAGGTTCGTGATTCAGTGTTTGGCAATGTGGGGACTATGGTTACCTTTCGGGTAGGTGCGGCTGATGCAGAATTTTTAGAAAAAGAGTTTGAGCCAGAGTTTACGCCGCAAGATATTGTGAATTTGCCCAACTACCGTATTTATCTTAAGTTAATGGTTGATAATGTTACGTCTCGTCCCTTTTCTGCAAAAACAATACCGCCCTTTACGCTTCAAGGACAAAAACCGGTTGATGCGAAAAAACTTATTGAAACGTCACGCAAGTTATATGCGCGTCCCACTGCTGAAGTAGAACAAGAAATTAAAGAGTGGAGCAGTGGCAGTAGTATAAGTAGGGGAAGCGGCACACATGAAACAGTGTGTTCAGTGTGTAATAAGCAAACTAAAGTACCATTTAAACCACAACCTGGTCGACCTATTTATTGCAAGATTTGTTTAGATAAAGTAAAAAGCGGCGAGATCCGTCCGCCCACGGTTGAACTTGAAGCTGCGTATACGGAAAGAGGGGGCTCTTCATCTTTATCAGAGCTTGGTATTGAATTTGAGCCAGAGAAGAAAATCTCTTCACCACCACCTCGCCGTCAACAGCCGTCTTCATCGCCAAAAAGATCAGATAATAAAGGTAACAAGCGCTGGTAGGTTTAATTTTTATGGAGTTATATATTGTTGCCACCCCGATTGGCAATCTTAAAGATGTAAGTTTTCGTGCTATTGAAATATTAAAGGCAGTTGATTATATTTTGTGTGAAGATACGCGTCAAACTAAAAAATTACTTTCTCATTACCATATTACAACCCCAACCATAAGCTATCATCAACATTCAAAACTAAAAAAAGTTAACTACATTTTAGATTTACTTCGACAAGGTAAAAATTGTGCGCTGACCTCAGATGCAGGGACACCATCGATTTCTGACCCAGGAAACAAACTTATCAGCGTTGCACACAAAAAAATACATGGGCTCGAGATTATACCAATTCCCGGTCCTTCAGCATTGGTTGCGGCATTAAGTATTTCTGGTTTTCCCGCTGACCAATTTATATTCTATGGGTTTTTGCCAAGGAAAAAAGGGCGGCAAAAAATATTAGCGCGCATTATTAAAAGTGAAACAACAAGTGTTATATATGAATCTCCCTATCGGATTATAAAGACATTGCAGGAATTAAGAGTATTAGGGTTAGATAGAGGAATTGTTGTGTGTCGAGAATTAACTAAAAAATTTGAAACTATATATCGCGGAACCATTAGTGAAGTAATTGATCAGATTAATAAAGATACTATTAAAGGGGAATTTGTAATTGTTATTGCACCATAAACATAAAAACATATGTCCAAATTTTATATCACTACCCCTATCTATTATGTAAATGATAAGCCGCACATTGGCGGCGCCTATACAACGATTGCAGCTGATGTGTTGAGTCGATGGCATCGTATGAGAGGAGATGACACATTCTTTTTAACCGGCGTGGATGAACATGGGCAGAAGATAGCACAGGCGGCGCGAGAGCAAAACATGACGCCACAACAATTGTGCGATCAAAATGCAGCAAAATTTCAGCAAGTATTTGACACGTTGAAGATTTCATACGATCGATTTATCAGAACAACAGAGAAACCTCATGAAAAAATGGTATCTCATGTTTTAAATACCATTCAAAATAAAAACTTAATATATTCAGGCACGTATTCTGGCTTGTATTGTGTCGGATGTGAGCGCTACTATACCTCAAAAGAGTTAACAGATGGTAAATGTCCACTTCATCATAAAAAGCCGATTACGTTATCTGAGAATTGTTACTTTTTTAAACTATCTGCGTTTCAGAAACCATTACTTCGGTTAATTGATACCAATGAGTGGGTGATTGAGCCAGAGGAGAGAAAAAATGAAGTCATGGGGTTTCTTAAATCTGAAACATTAGAAGATTTAGCTATTTCTCGGGAAAAAGTAGAGTGGGGCATTCCCATTCCATGGGAGCGATCGCAAAGTATTTATGTGTGGATTGATGCATTATTTAATTATTTATCAGGAATTGACTGGGATGGCAAAAACAAAAAAATGCCAGATTACTGGCCGCCGGATGTTCAGTTAATTGGGAAAGATATTTTGCGGTTTCATGCAATTATTTGGCCTGCATTTTTATTGTCGTTAGACATACCATTGCCAAAATTATTATATGCACATGGGTTTTTTACGGTCGGTGGACAGAAAATGAGTAAATCATTAGGAAATGTATTAGATCCTGAAGAACTTGCCACTACGTTTGGTCCTGATGCGCTTCGTTGGCTTTTACTTTCTGAATTTCCGTTTGGACAAGATGGAGATATTTCGTTGTCAAAGTTTTATGATAAGTATAATGCTGACCTGAGTCATGGGGTAGGGAATTTAGTGAGACGCACCATCGCGCTTGCGCTTAAATATAAAGGCGCGATTGAGCCGCCAAAAGCAATCGATGTTGATTTTAAACAAATGATTGAGAAAGCATGGAAAATATATGAGGGCGCACTTGATGATCTTAAATTTGAAACTGCGATAGGCGCGATTAATGATATAGTGACGTTTTGTGATAAATATATTGATTCATCCGAGCCATGGAGGTTATCTTCTGATGATAAACAATATCAAACGATTGTATATAATTTGTTAGAGGTTCTTCGTCACCTATCGTGGTTAATATATCCGTTTATGCCTAAGAAAAGCAATGTATTGTTTCAGTTATTAGGGCTGAAAACAGAAACAAAAAAATCATTATCTCTAGGGAAACAATGGGGAAAAGTTGAGTTTAATAATATTAGTCAAGGTGATATATTATTCCCACAATTATAATAAAAAATAGTTAATTTTAAATCTTTTATGACATTTTTTGATCTTATTCTACTCCTTATCCTGTTTGGCTTTATTTGGTTTGGGTTTTGGAATGGTTTGGTTCGTACGATTGGCGGAATTATTAGCGTGGTTATTTCAGTGTTTGTGGCAAGTCGATGGTATGAAGATTTAGCAGTAAAATTATTGCCGATTTTAGGTGATAATTTTAATCTGTCACGCATTTTAGCGTTTATTGCGGTGATGGTAATTGCGCATTTTATACTGTCGATCATCATCCGCATTATTGATAAGTTTTTTAAACTCCCGTTTTTAAATATTTTAAACCGATTAGCTGGCGGATTTTTTGGTCTTATTGAAGGGGCGTTAGTGATTGGTTTAGTGTTATATTTTTCAACCAAGTTTCCCTTAGGATCTGGCTGGCTAGAAGCACTTGATAGTTCGCGCTTTGCCTCTCCCTTAATCGGTTTTGGCAAAGTATTACTCCCGCTTCTCCCCGAAGCACTTAAGCAAATTAAATCCTTGTTATAAGAACCTGCCCGCTCCGCTCGCAGAACCTTTAAAAAGTATAATATTTTATTGCTAAACTTTAGAACTGTGGAAAAACGTATTTGACAAAAATATTATGTATGTTATATTTATTTACGGTACGTAATATTTTTCAAAAGAAAAGGAGGAGTTATGGATTTTTCACAAATTCTTGCGCTCGATGGCCTCATTATTATTTTGACAGGAGTATTAATAGCACGGAGAGGATGGATTAAAGAAAGTCGTAGAGGAACAGCATATGGAGTTGCCGTGATGGCAGGTGGAATATTATTTTCAGTGGTGTCATCGGCAATGCAGAGGATGTGGTTAGGATCTATTTTGGAAGTCCTTTTATTTCTTTGGGCAGTATGGGTAGTAATAAAGATATCCGAAGTTAAAGATCTAAAGAAGCTGCACGCTGGTTAAGTCGTGCAGTTTTTCTTTTTAAACTTGACAAGAGCGAGAAAATATAAAAGCAACTCACTTATTAGTGGTTGCTTTTTTGAGTTTTTATAGGCCAGTATTCTTTAAGAATTTCTCGTAACGGGACGGTCATAAACCTTCCGATGGGCGTGGTTCCCCACAAGACAGCTCTTACCACCCCTTGGCTATCAATCAAAGCACTACCGCTTAATCCACCACTTTCGTAGTTAAAATATTTCATATCATCAGACGCAGCTACTAAATGTTTTGCATAAAATACATCTTCATATTTCAGGGTAGGGTTTTCTTTTTTTAGTTCTGTCCATTTTTCGATTTCCTTTATTACCTCGGCTAAAGAAATTCTTTGTGTTGGCGCATCAACAAGCTCTACCGTTAGTGAAATTTCGCGTTGACATATGTAATATGTCTTTCCTTTTCGTCTTATCTTTTTATCCAAACAATAGCCATTTTGCGCAGAGTCAAACTGAAATCCTACAATTGTAACAGAGTCTCCAACAGAAAGAAGAGTTGCAGAAAGTGGCGCTTCGGTAAGTGACTCTCTGAAGCGCATCACATCAAGATAGTCAAGCTGTAGAAGGCCAATGTCCGCTGGTTTGGTGCTTCCACAAGCTCGTAGCAGTACATTCATGTTCGCCCATGAGAATTTTACATATGGAGTTATCCTTTTCTGCAAGCTCGACAGCATGGCGTGCCGTCGCTATTATGCCGCTTTGTTTGTTAAAAGTAAAGCCGCTGCCGTGATGGAGTAGTCCACCATCTTCCTCAATAGTAATGGCAACAGAAAACGGATACGGATTTGTTACTATCACAGGTAACCTCCTCGGTTGTGTTAAAGAGCTCTTTCGTTTCTAATAAGATAGCACATTTTGCTAAAAAAGTCAAGATTAATTTGATAATTCGACTTTTTGTTTTTAAATGACTGCTATGATATAGTAGACTAGGTAGAGCGATTAAAAAATAGAGCTTCAGTTAAGAAGCCCTATTCTCTTATTCGTATGGAAAGGATCGTTAGTCATTATTTTGCCATTCGAGAACCGCAAAGATGGGTCGATGATCTGAGGCAACTGTTTCAGGGATGACGTACACTTCTATGACCTTCCATTGATCTTGAGGGTGGTAAAGAATGTAGTCGATCTGACGCCTTGGGGAATGTGATGGTGCGGTTTTTAAGTCTTTGCCATCACTGGCAATTGACCAGATTCGTTTAAAAATAGCGAGCGTACGGCTTTCGGGGACATCGTTGAGATCACCAGTTAAAATCATAGGACTCCCCAACGTTGTACTAACGATTGTTTCAATACTATCTACTTCAGCAAGCCGTTCAGTATCAGTTGTCCTGAAATCAAGATGGGTAGCAAAAAGTCGTAGCGCAACGTCATCACGATTGCCTTCTCTAGAGATTCCCAACTCTACCTCGAGCATCCCTCGTTGTTCAATAAAATGAACATAGGGAAGCAGGTGATTTCTGTATTGAATGATTGGAAGCCGTGTCAGTACCGCACTGCCATATTCGCCGTCGTAGTATGCGTTTGGTTCAAAAATTGCGGTAAGGCCAGTGAGTCGCGCAAGTTCTGCAGGCTGATCAACCCCATTCGTGCGTGACATGCCTCGATCTACTTCTTGGAGCGCCACAATGTCAGGATTAGTAGCATTGATGATTTCAGCGATTCGTTCCAAATCAATAACCCCGTCTGTTCCTTCGCCGTGATGGATGTTATAACTCAAGACGCGGAGTTGAATGGGTTCTGCCTGAATTGATTCGGTTGGCCCTTCACAGGCGGTGACAGAAAACAGAAGGGATAAACAGAGAATGCGAACAGATAGTTTCATTTCGTTTTTCCTCCTTTGTGAAAGATTGTTTGTTGTCTATGGTAACTCTTTATTTATAGTTTAGCACAAAAATGGCTTTTTGTTAATATAATAATTTGACAAATAAGTAAGATTTGCATATAATAAGTGCAGTTATTTACTAATTAAACAGGAGAAAAAATATGGAAACATATGCGTATGGTTTTCCGCGTTTGGGAACAAACAGGGAGTATAAAAAGCTGATTGAAGGATTTTGGCGCGGGAAAGTATCAGAAGAGGAGCTACGGTCTGGTTTAGAAAATTTAGAAGAAGGAAGAATAGCTTTGTATCAGAAATATGTTGATTATTTCCCCTCAGGTGAGATGACATTATATGATCCAATGTTAGATATGGCTTTAATGCTTGGGATATATACGTGCGAAAATTTTGACCAGTATTTTGACCTCTGTCGAGGTAAAAATGCGCTGGAGTTGACCAAGTGGTTTAATACTAATTACCATTATTTGGTCCCAGAGATATCATCTATCCCCAAACCATCAAAAGTGCGGTCAGCAAAAAAGAAGTTTGACAAGTTATGTATTCAAAAACAAGGTATCCCGTATCTGGTTGGTCCGTTTACGTTTTTAAAACTATCAAAAGGATATGAAAAAGAAAAGTTTGAACAGCATTTGATCTCATTAGCTCATGCATACACTGAACTGATAAAAGGCCATGACATGGTTCACCTTGATGAGCCTGCATTTGTACAAGATATCACTGATCATGAAAAAGAATTAATTCAGCGCGCCTATGAGATAATGAATCAAGCTCATAAAGATATTTTCTTGTTTACCTACTACGACAGCGTGGATTTCTTAGAAGAGGTGTATCAGTTACCGGTAAAAGGCATTGGACTCGACTTGATTTATGGAAGTAAAAATCTTGATTTTATCAAAGAACATGGGTTTCCTGAAACTAAGATTTTGATAGCGGGGCTCGTTGATGGCAGAAATGTATGGCGGACAAATATTGAAGAAGCGGTAGAGATACTTAATGAATTATCGTTGTATGCTCCTGATCTCATGGTTTCTAATGCATCACCATTATATCATTTGCCCGTAACGATTGAAGGTGAACAGCTCGATCCTCGCTTGCTTGAGAAGCTCTCGTTTGCACAAGAGCGTTTATACGAACTTCAGCTTATTGGTCAAGCATATGAAGGCGAGCTTGGAAAAGAAGTACAGGCATGGAGTAGCACAGATGATACAAACTATTTTGCTGTTGATAAAAAGGTAGGACACAGACTTAAGAAACTGCAAGAGACTGATTTTACGAGATCAGTCCCTTATACAGAACGGGTTGAAATTCAGAAAAAAGTGTTGAATCTTCCGCTGTTTCCTACGACTACGATTGGCAGCTATCCGCAGACAAAAGAAGTAAGAAAAGCGCGTGCTGGTTTTAAGACGGGAAGAATGAGTAAAGACAATTATGATGCGTTTGTGAGAGAAAAAATATCTGATTTGATTAGTTTTCAAGAAGATAGCGGTCTTGATGTTTTAGTTCATGGCGAGTTTGAACGATCTGATATGGTTGAGTTTTTTGCACAAAAACTCAATGGTATAGTGACGACAAAAAATGGATGGATTATCTCCTATGGTACACGAGGATACCGTCCGCCTATTATCCATGGTGATATTTCTCGACAAGAGCCAATGACGGTGAAAGAAGTTACGTATGCGCAGAGCTTAACTGATAAACCGGTTAAGGGAATGTTGACCGGTCCGGTTACCATTATTGCGTGGAGTTATGTTAGAGATGATATCCCTGTTGATGAGGTTGCATATTCTATTGCCCTGTGCCACCAAGATGAGATTAAGGATTATGAAGAAAATGGCATTCAAATTGTCCAGATTGATGAGCCAGCATTTCGAGAAAAAGCACCACTGAAGAAAAGAGATTGGGATATATATTTTGACTGGGCGGTTAAAGCGTTTCGTCTTGCATCGAATACAAAGCCAGAAACCCAGATTCATACCCATATGTGTTATTCAGAATTTTCAGAGATTATTGACTATATTGTAGATATGGATTTTGATGTTATTTCAATTGAGGCAGCACGGTCGCGAGCAGATATTATACAGGTGTTTTCAAAAACCGGATTTAGCCGACAAATTGGATTAGGCGTGTGGGATATTCATTCACCAGCAGTCCCACGTGCATCTCAGATGGAAGCAATTGTGGAAGAAGTGGCAAAGGTCGTGCCTATTGAAAATATTTGGATAAATCCTGATTGTGGACTCAAGACAAGAAAATGGGAAGAAACCAAAGCTTCGCTTAAAAATTTAGTAAAAGCAACACAACGTTTGCGCAAAAAATATGCTTCGTAGCATTACGGAGCATATTTTTAATTTCCCACCTCCGATCCCCGATGTCCAAGAGGACATCGGGGATCTTATTCTTGCTTGACAAAAGGATTTTCTGTTTTATATAATAGTATATATGAAGAAACCAAATACAAAATGGCAAAAATCTCTTATTACAGTGGCTGTAATAAGCTTGTTAGTTGGTACATTATCAGGGACGATAGCAGGCTTTTATGCAGCTAATCTTGTTGCACGTGGTGATACCCCTTTTTTGTATTCTCTTTTGTATCAGAAACTATTTCGCCCTTCAGAAATAGTTGAAGTAGATAAAGGGCCGGTTGAAACAATTCGAGAAGCTCCCTCTCCCGATTCCCGACTTCCCGCGGGAAGTCGGGAATCCGTAGTACGAGAAGTGGTGGATAATGAGACAAATGTTGTTGAGGTTGTAGAACAGGCATCTCCTTCAGTAGTTTCTATTGTAGTTTCAAAATATGTTTCTCGTTATTATAGCACGTTCCCACAATCGCCCTATGATGATTTTTTTGAGGAATTTTTTGGTCCATGGCCATTTGAAAGAGCACCTGCGCCACAAGAGGAAAAACAAAAGCAAGAAGTCGGCGGCGGTACCGGGTTTGTAATTTCTTCAAAAGATAAGCTTATTTTAACTAATAAGCATGTAGTTTCTGATGAAGAAGCAGAATATACGGTGGTAACCAATGAAGGCGATACGTATGAAGCAAAGGTATTAGCACGTGATCCGTTTAATGATATTGCGGTATTAAAAATAAATAGTGAGGAATTTAATTTAGATGAGATGGTATTAGGTAATTCAGATAATTTAAAAATTGGGCAGAGCGTGATCGCGATTGGTAATGCCTTGGGAGAGTATCGAAATACGGTGACCAAGGGTGTTATTAGCGGCATTGGCCGCCGTGTGGTTGCTGGTGATGCTATGGGACAGTCAGTAGTACTTGAGAACGTAATTCAAACTGATGCGGCCATTAATTTTGGTAATTCTGGCGGGCCATTGATTAATTTAAGCGGTGAGGTTATTGGTATTAATACCGCAATTAGTCGGGCTGGACAATTAATTGGATTCGCGATTCCTATTAATCAGGCAAAAGTAGTGGTAGAGAGCATTAAAAAGTATGGCAAGATTGTACGGCCATTTTTAGGCGTGAGATATGTATTAATCAATGAAAAAATTGCAAAAGCAAATAATTTAGACATTGATTACGGTGCGTTAATTGTCAAAGGATCAAGAATAGAGGATTTGGCAGTTATTCCAGGGGCTCCTGCAGATAAAGCAGGATTGGTAGAAAATGATATTATTTTAGAAGTTAATGGAGCAAAAATTACTGAAAGTAGTTCACTTGCGAAACAAATTCAAAAGTATGAGCCAGGAGATGAGATTACACTAAAAATTCTTCACGACGGTGAAGAAAAAACCGTTACCGCAACTTTGGAAGAATATAAAGAGAAGTAACCAGGAGTACGTAACAGGTAATTTTTAAAATAAAAGGAGTCCTTACGACGGGCTCTTTTAAGATTGGTCAGGAGGGTTTGGGGAGGAGATTTTAAAAAGTCCGTCAACTAAGTTTTGACGGACTTTGATGTGTTCACTATACAGGATTATTTCTCTCTTGTTTTGTCTGATTTGTTGCTTTTTTGCTGTTCGAGTTCCTGATACTGTTCATACCACGAAGATTCGTAATTAGGGACCTCAACTTTTGTGGCATCCGGAAGCACCACCAATGGTGAGCGAACCTCGAGCATTGTTGCTATTCCATCATCCCAGGGGAGCGTTTTTTTAGAGAATTTCTGTTGATTCTGTTGCCAAAGGGCTTGTATATCTGGACCGTGAAAAATTCCTGGCGGATGAACCGTAGCAAATCCGTCTTTTATTTCTGGACGCGCGGTGTAGCCGCGATGGTTAAATAATACCTCGGTAACGTAGTTTTTGTGATTATACGGAAGCGAATGTTTCCAGCTTGGTCGAAAAACTTGAAAGGAAGCACTCTCGTCCTCGGTTATGAAAACAGTAAAAAGGGTTGGATCGACATGATAGTCTGGCGAAGTAAGCGTACGAATATCTTCCATATGCAGTATAAATGGATATAATTCTCCTTCCCATGCCACTGCATCAAACGGCGAAAAGGGATATTGCAAGAGTGTCCATACACCAGTATGCCGCTTTACATAGACCGGCCAGGTATTATCAGATGCTGGTGGATCTGAAATCTTTTTTGGTTGAGATGGAACAAGTGAGCTTGGAACAAAAGGATATACACGGTTATGATGATGATGCGGTCGCATGATGCGCCCTCCAATACATTCATAAAGTAACAAGCAAACAGGCCCTGAACCTGTAAAAGCATATGTTGTTTGCCGTGGAAGTACAATAAGATCTCCTGTGGTATAGGTAAGTGTTCCAAAGTCAGTGTTTATTGTTCCCTTGCCGCTGTGGACAAAACAGAGCGTATGCGCTTGGGCATGGCGAAAACGATTTTGTGCATTTGTCTGTCCAGCTAAAACTGAAACAACAACATCGTCTCCCCATAAGACGGGAACAGGAAAGCCATCCTGCGTTTCTAAATCTGTAAAATTAAAGGCCCGGCGTCCAATAGGCGTGGTGTCACGCATTACATGAAGCATACATCTAGGAAGATGTGGTCGATCAGCAGCTGATACTTTCTTGACAACCGTAGGGGGATGTTCGTGAATAACTTCTATAAGAAAATCTAGTTTACGTGTCCAGAAACCTTTTGGCGCTCTTCCATTCAAGGGGAAGGGGATTTTGTTTTGTAAATCTTTTCGTACCGTCCGGAGTACAGGAAATTCTGCTTTTGTTGGTACATAATCCATGTATTACCTCCTTTACTTTGTTTTTTTGTCTTTTGCGGGAAAGCCAATGCTATTGGAAAGTTGGCCGATTCCTTCAATTTCAAGCTTTACCGTATCACCAGGTTGAATCCAGCGATCCAATTCGGCGCCGCATCCACTACTAACAGTGCCTGATCCCAGAATTTCATCTGGAAAAATCCAGCTATCTTGAGAGATATGGGCGATCATCTGTGCAAAGCTCCAGTAGATTGAGCCAAAACGTCCTTCGGACCAAAGTTCATCATTCACATATGCACGCATATGTGGGCCCTTGTTCGGACTTTGACAAAGATTGGCAAGATCTGGCAGTTCATCAGCAGTGATGAGATAGGGGCCAAATGAGGGGCCAGGCTTTGCCATAACTGGACCGAGCCCGCCTTGCATTTCATCTCGCTGGATATCGCGACAGCTCCAATCGTTCATAATCATATATCCTGCAATATACTGGGAAGCTTCACGTTCAGAAATATTAATTCCTTTTTTTCCGATCACACAGGCTAACTCAAGCTCGAAATCAAACTTTTCTTTGCAGTACCGAGGCCAAGGAATTACATCTCCATTGGCAGATACGTTCAGATGATTTCCTCGGTAGTGAAGTGGCATTTTGTACCATACATCGGGAACGCGCTTACCGCGTTTCTGGCGCAACGCCTTGATGTGGTCCTCAAAGGCAATAAAGTCTCGAATCGCAGTAGGTTGTAGTAGCGCAGTTTGTTTCACTATCTACTCCTTTCTATTTGAATTTATATGTGTGAAAGAACCTTCTTTCACCTCCACTATACAGTATACATATTTTCATATTTCTGTCAAGAGCTTTTTGGTAAACAAATAAGAGCCCTAAGACAGGGCTCTTTATACGTTTATTATTTGCCTGCATATTTTTTAGCAAGGTGGTTGATGTTTTTAACTGCGATTATTCCATCCACGATGCGCGTAAATGCAGGATTTTTTGATCCAGGAGTTGTAAAGTAAACAATACACGAGCCTGTTACTAATCCGGTTACGGCAAGTGTAGTAAATCGTTCTTTTGTTAGTTTTTCTCCTTGAATAAAATCAAAAATAATATCACCAACTTCAAGAATAAATATCCCGCCAAAGAGTATAAAGTTAAAAGCAGAGATTGTTTCCGTTCCTATATTTTTATTAGATGCGAGTGCGCTGTGAAGCGTTAATCCTGAGACAGTGTTATAAATAAGAAGCTCTGTATATGAATATGGATCTGAATTTTTGGTATATGCATTTGCTGAATCATTTTGCGTTTTTACGGATTCTACTATGATATGGGTGCTATCGATTTCCACTATCTTTACTTCCCATATCTCTGGTTGAGCGGTTTGTCCGAGTCCGGCATTTGTCAAAAATAAAGAAATGACAACCAGGCCAATAATTTTTTTCACGTGTTTTTCCTCCTTGTATTGGTTAAAAAGAGCTGACATTATAGATTATACTGTTTTATATAGATCAATCAATAATAGTTTTCCACAATGCCCGTGCCATATTTTTTTTATTGTTATTCCAAAAGATAAAAAGAAAAAGCACTGAATGACAATATAGACAATAAACAAAAGGAGCCCTTACGGGCTCTTTGTTAGAGAAGTCAGTGTTAGTTTGTGTCTTTAGTATCTCGTGGAAGAATTTGGACTCCGTTGATGCGAACGGTTTGTGTGAGAGGGAGATATATATCTCTTCCAAGTGCAAAGCTATATCCTACCATGATTAAGCCCTGCTTTACACTACCCCAGTAATTAGTTAGGTTTGATCCAATCGCATGTGTGGTGACGGGCCTTATAAAGAAAGGGTCGTCACTGCTTACCTCTACCTTACTCGTTTTCGGATCAAGCATCTTAAGTCTGTAGGTATGATTTAAGGTGTCGATTTCAATAACATCTCCCACCTGTAATTTTTTAACAGAAATACCATCTTCCTTGGCTGTTTTATCTATTCGTGCAGAAAGCCGGGGGTCAAGATTAGGATGATCAAACATGGCTATCCTCCTATTTTGATGTTTTTGATTGTTATATCTATATTTTAACAAATTTAAGACCGTTTGTCAAGTTGACATGGCGTTTATGGGACCGGACATTATCCACACAATGGTATACAAAAGATGTATATATGTTATAGTAATAGCACGTTAAAGAATTTTTAAATACATACTATATGGCAAAGAAAATTACGCTTTCATCTATTAAAGCTGATATAGGTAGTATTGGCGGGCATACGCGGCCAACACAAGCAATGATGAAAGGTGCAGAGCAGTGTGTGAAAGATGCAATAAAAAAAGGTTTACTCGTTGATGGGTTGGCAATATCTACGGGCGATGACATTAATTTGTTGATGAGCCATACTTATGGCGTTAATGCCGAATCTGTTCATACCTTTGCGTGGAATTGCTTTAAAGATTTGACCAAGATTGCACAAAAACAGGGGCTTTATGGTGCAGGGCAAGATTTATTAGTTGACGCACCTGCGGGTACGGTTCGTGGTGCGGGTCCGGCTGTTGCTGAAATTGAATTTGAGCGCGATGCTCATAGCAAAGATCGGCCAGCAGAAGCATTTTTAGTATTTGCTGCTGATAAGTGTTCGCCCGGCGCATATAATCTTCCATTTTATTTAGTGTTTTGTGATCCAAACCATTGCGGCGGGTTGTTATTAAGTCCTAAAATGCATAAAGGCTTTATTATTGAAATTATTGATATGGATTATAAAAGTAGGGATGCAGATCGAATTATTCAATTGTCCGTGCCCGAGGGAGCATGGGATGTGGTTGCTTTGCTTCATGACATTAATCGGTTTGCAATAAAAGCAATTTATTCCCGCTATAAGGAAGATGAACAAATTGTATCAGTATCTGCCGACAGATTGCACAACATTGCGGGGACCTATACAGGCAAAGATGATCCTGTAGCAATTGTACGCACTCAGGGAATTTTTCCTGCACCTGAAGAAGTCGTGGGCCCATTTAGTGAAACATTTTATGTTACCGGTGATGCACGTGGGTCTCATACTATGCCTTTGATGCCGGTTGCGATTAATACGCCTGTTACGGGAAAGTATTGTATTCCTATAGTAAGTTGTTGCGCCTTTTCTATGGATAAAGATGGAAAGTTTGGTGGACTTTCTTCAAGTCATAGCTATGTTGATATGTTTGGCCAAGTATATTGGGATCGGGCGCGATTCCAAGCGCAGGAGCAAGCCGAGATTATGCGAAAGCATGGCGCGTTTGGTGTTGCTATGGCTGAAAAAACTGAATTGTCATATACTGGCCTAGAAGATACACTTAAAGTATTAGATAAAGAATTTAAAATAAAAAAACACACTAAGTAGTTTTTGTTTTTAATAAAGACTCCAGATTTGATGGAATCTTTTATTTGACAAAGTTTTTTTATTTTTATATAATAATACATGGCTGCTGAGGAGAGAGCTATAAGAGTATGAAGATCGGAGCTAGACTTTTATAGCTTCCTAAAGCAGCACTGTTCCTTACATCGGTTTATGGGACGGCCTTGATGAACGATATGTTTAAAGCATATCAAGTAGATCAGGGAAGTCGCCATAAAAAGAATAAAGGAGGAAACCATGTCAGCATATGATTATGATGTTTTATTATTGCCATGGCGTCAGAGAGAAGAAGTAGTACAAGCATCCACAGAATATACGTACCTTAATGGTTTTATAAAGTATCATGTAGAGCACTTGAGAAAAGAAGTAAAGTCTCTTGAAAATATGGTGTTTCGTTTTTTACAGACTCTGCTTATCCAAGAAGATCCAGAACAAGAATATTGGAAAAAATTCCAAAGCAGATTTGTTGGGGGTCTCAGGCAACGACAAATAGATGGGCTAGAATCAGATTATCCTTCGATAGCAGATCCAGATAATCCAGATAAGTGTTATTCATATTGCCTTTCTTATGTAAGCGATCATGAAGTGGGATTATACTTATTTGAGTTTAATGATGTTCCAGGTTTATCGATGACGTCTGAGTGGTTTTATGAGTATCTTGTAGAAAAATTCAAACAAGGCGGAGAGGATGAATTGCTCAAAACACCCAAGAGACTGTATGCAATTTTAGATGATATCCGATCCCAGGTACAAACAGTCATGGATGAATTTCAACCACGCGAGATTACCGAACTTAAATTACAGCTTTTAGATAGAGATGAAGAGATAAGGCAGATAAAAAGACAGGCAAAAGAGGATAGAGAGCTTTTGCGTCGTACAGATGCAGCTATCCTTGAGTCAATAAGCGATATTGGACTAACAAAAACCGCTTTTAAGAGTAAGACATTGAAAAAAGTTCGAGAAAATCTTAGAGAGTGTAGAAAAAGAATAAAACAAGTGTTTGACGCATACTATGCTACCCTTGAAGAAAAAATATAAATACACATTAAGAAAAGCCCGCTCATCAGCGGGCTTTTTGCTTTGAGAAATTTTCCTTTTGTCATTCCAACTCCCTGTCATTCCGTTCCTCACTTACTTCGTTCGCGAGGAATGATACCTTTTTTGTCCAGGTGAAATGCAGGATGAGAAAGAGGATTTATTCAAATAAATGAATCAGTTTTAGTAGTTTTTTTTCTAAAACTTCGTATGAGAAATATTTTTGTGCGATTGCATAATTTTTATCTGTCATTGCTTTGAGCTTCTCAGAGTTGGCAAGCAATTGTTTAATCTCATTAACTGTTTTATCAGATACAAAGCTTTCACTACTGATAACCTCAAAGCCCTTTGGTTCAATATCAACAATATAGACCGGGTAGCGGTTGAGAACAATTGGCTTTTTAAAATAAATTGCTTCTAAAAATGTATTACCAAATCCTTCATACACTGATGGATACGTAATAAGGTCAGCTTGTGAGTACACATCAGTTAAAGAATAGATTTTATTTCCTTTTTTGTCTTTACCTCGTTTGAGATCAACTAAGTGGTAGATGTTAATCAATTTTATTTTTAAAGATTTAGCATATTTTTTTAATATTTTTTCATAGTTAGTTTTTTCATCACCAGCGGCATGAGAAATAGCCAATGTTGGATGTTCCATATCCAGATGGGTCACTAATTCAATCGCTTGTTCTATATTTTTGCGCTGGATTACGCGGGTTGGCTGAAGAACAAAAAGATTATGTTTACGTAAGCCAATTTTTTTACGCAGATCGTGGGCATAGGTATTTGTTTGTTGTGGTGGATAGGCAAAGTCAAGCACATTGGGGATGATGGTATTTTTTATTTTGCGGCGGGCTTGTAAATCTTTAGAAGCCATTGAGTTAATCGTAACATGTTTGATGTTTGAAAGGCGTGGTGGAAAGCATGAGTCAAGATATGTTTCAATGTTGTTTGCTAAAAACCGATCACGCTCCCAATAAAAATCATGATGGTGGGCAATGGTAGGCATGTTAGTTTCTTTAATAAATTCAGCAAGCGCTAAACCAAGGGGAATATTCATAGGAATAGCAAGCGCATTTTCAACAATAATAAGGTCAAGCGAGAATTGTTTTTGGAATTGATAAAGTGTTTGTTTTAATGTATCTTTAGTGCTTTGAATAAGGTGATTAATATGATTGGAACGTCTTTTTTTATTAAAGCATGCATTTTGAATTTTTTGGATTGTTGGATTTTTAAAATGAGCTTCAGGTATTATCAAGCTTTTATTGGTTGGATAGTCTAGTTTTCCAGCCATAAAATAGCAGGCATAATCGTTTCGTTCTAAAACATCTGCCCACTTTTTTGCCTCGAGAGAGACCCCATCAATACCAGATAAGCGAGTGGAGATAAATCCAATATCTTTTATTTTCATATTTTATATGATATCATATATGTTTATCCACATAAAGGACCCTTGATCTTTTTAATACATGTGCTATAATAATTTTTAGGAGGGCTTCAAAAATTTATCTTACCGGCTAGGCTAGCGGTCGCCTTACTTGCGACTGCAGTAGAGGAGAAGAGGCCGCCTTTGGCGACTGGTAAACATCCTTTAGTCTATTCGAAGAATTAGTTGATAGGCCTGCTTCGGCGGGCCTTATTGTTTATTTAAGATCTTGTCAAAATTATAAAAGATGATATAGTTATTACTATGGATATGCAAGAATTGATTTCTCAATTACAAGATTTTAAAACGAGGCTCCGACACGTCGGAGACTATCTTTGACATTGATGCAAAAAAAATAAAAATTAAAGAGTTAGAGTATGAAATGGCTGAACAGAATTTTTGGCAAGATCGAGAACAGGCTGAGAAAAAATCAAAACAATTAGCAAATCTCAAAAGCAATATTGAAAAATGGGAAAATATGAGCGATGTAATTGATGATCTCCTAGAGTTGGCGAAGACAGACAAAGAAGATAAAACAGTGAATATAAGAGTAGAAATTGAGCAGGAGTTTAAAAATATTGAAAAGCAATTATTAGTGTTTGAAAAGTTGACGTTTTTAAAAGGAAAGTATGATCAAAAAAATGCCTACCTTTCTATATTTGCAGGTGCAGGCGGCGTAGATGCGCAGGATTGGGCTGAAATGCTCTTGCGTATGTATGTGCGCTATGGGGAAGACAAGGGGTGGGATGTACGAATTATTGACGAGTCAAAAGGATCAGAAGCAGGAATTAAAAGCGTGACAGTAGTGATTGAAGGTGAATTTGCGTATGGATTTTTAAAGTCAGAAGCAGGGGTGCATCGTTTGGTGCGTATTTCACCCTTTGATGCGGAAAAAATGCGCCATACTTCGTTTGCATTAGTTGAAGTGTTACCAGAAATTGAAGATGTGGAAGCAGAAATTAATCCTGATGATTTGCGTATTGATACGTTTTTATCATCAGGCCCTGGTGGTCAGCATATGCAAAAAACTGAGTCCGCAGTACGTATTATGCATGTGCCAACAAAGCTTACCGCAGTGTGCCAATCTGAAAGGAGCCAGCATCAAAATAAGGAGCAGGCAATGAAAATTTTAAAAACCAAGTTATATCATTTTTATTCTGCAGAAAAAGAGGAAGAAAAAGACAGGTTGCGCGGTGAATTTAAATCTGCATCATGGGGAAATCAAATTCGCTCATATGTACTCCATCCATATAAAATGGTCAAAGACCTGCGTACCAAGTATGAAACCAATGATGCCCAATCAATTTTAGATGGAGACCTTGATGAAATAATTGAATCAAATTTAAAACAAAGGTCTAAGATATAATAATTATTTTTTAATTTTAATCTGTCATTTTGCACTTTGCATTTGACCGAGCAGAGCGAGGGAACATGTGTGGTATCGTTGCCTATATTGGCAAAAAAGATGCAACTCCAATTTTAATCAACGGATTAAAACGTCTCCTTTATAGAGGATATGATAGTTTTGGTTTTGCAGTAATGAATGAGAAGAATAATATTGATTATTTTAAAAAACCCGGTAGATTAGATGAAGAAGAAAAAAATTTATCAAAAATGGGACTTGAAGGAGCTACGGGGATTAGCCAAAGTCGCTGGGCAACTCACGGAGAGCCTAATCAGGTCAACGCCCACCCACACGTTGACTGTCGTGAAGAAATTGCACTTGTTCACAACGGGATTATTGAAAATTACGCAACATTAAAAGCATGGCTCAAAGAGCATGGACATAAATTTAGAAGTGATACAGATACAGAGGTAATCGCGCATTTAATAGAAGAGCATAATAATGGCGATTTATTAAAAGCAGTGCAGAAAGCACTTTCTTTAGTTGAGGGGACTTATGGACTGGGCATTATTTCAAAACACGAACCTAATACCTTAATCGGCGCGCGTAAAGGATCTCCTTTAGCAGTAGGGGTAGTAAAAAATGGTGAATATATTCTTGCTTCAGACCCGGCAGCTATTATTGAGCACACTAAAAAAGTAATTTATTTAGATGATGGCGAAGTAGTAAAATTGACGCGTAAAGGAATGCATATTACTAATTTAGAAAATAAAAAGGTACAAAAGCAAGCGCAAGAAATTCAATGGGATTTAGAGCAGATTGAAAAAACAGGATTTGACCACTTTATGTTAAAAGAAATTTTTGAGCAGCCACAAACTATTGAAAATGCTATCCGCGGCCGTGCGCTGATAAATGAGAATCGCATTCAATTGGGCGGCGTAAGTGATTGGCTTGACTTTTTAACTAATGTAGATCGTGTAGTATTTTTAGCATGCGGGACCTCATGGCATGCCGGCTTAATTGGAGAATATTTATTTGAACATATTGCCGGCATTCCCTCAGAGGTAGAGTATGCATCAGAGTTTCGGTATAAATCTGTACCTATTGATACAAGAACTGCCTATTTTGTTATATCCCAGTCAGGAGAAACCGCCGATACCTTAGAGTCATTAAGAAAAATAAAACAGGGAGGAGCAAAAGTATTTGGTATTGTTAATGTGGTGGGGTCGTCTATAACGCGAGAAACTGATGCGGGCGTGTATTTGCATGCCGGGCCTGAGATTGGTGTTGCCTCAACAAAAGCTTTTACTTCACAAGTCACGGTCTTGTCTCAGTTGGCGATTTTATTAGGGGTACGCAGAGGAAAAGCGGTGCCCAAAGAAGTACGATCTCGTATTGATGCGTTAGTTAAGATCCCGTTACAAGTCCAAGAGATTTTAGATCAAAATGAAAAAATTAAACAACTTGCGCAAAAGTATTACAAATTCAATAACTTTTTATACTTAGGCCGCGGATTCAATTTCCCTACGGCTCTTGAAGGCGCGTTAAAATTAAAAGAAATTTCATATATTCATGCAGAAGGATATCCAGCCGCTGAAATGAAACACGGCCCGATTGCGTTAATTGATGAAAATATGCCGGTGGTAGTAGTTGCCACTGATACAGAGGATGTAATTTATCAAAAAGTAGTGTCTAATATTGAAGAGGTAAAAGCCCGGTCAGGTAATATTATTGCCATTGCTACAGAAGGCAACGAAAGTATTAAAGATTTAGTCACTGAGGTAATATATGTGCCCAAAACAAATGGATACTTAACACCTTTATTAAATGTAATACCCCTGCAACTCTTAGCCTATCATATAGCGGTCATTCGCGGATGTGACGTAGATAAACCAAGGAACCTTGCGAAAGCTGTCAGCGTAGAGTAACAATAAAACAAAAATTATCTAAATTAATTTAAACTATAGGGGCTTTGCTTCGATTTTTTGATCAAGATATAATTAAAGAAATTATGAGAATTCAATTTATTTCTAATATTAGAAGAGCTAACAAGAGTGGAACCGGTTTTCTCTATATACCTAAGAGCCAGATAGGCTTTTTTAGTTTAGGCGATTGGATAAAGGTTAAATTATTAGAAGACATTTATTTCTTCGCAAAATTGATATCTTATTCTTCCCGACGAGGGGTTTATATTCCCCAACATATTATGAGAGAGAATGATTTATTAAATAGAAAAATTAAAATTACTGTTGAGAAAGTAGATGGATTTTACGCTAAAATGTATTTGGATGGCAGAATATATATTCCGAAAGACATTATTGAGGGGCAAAAACTGAAGCCCAATGATATTATTTTAATTCAAGGAATAGAGAGCCACAGGATTGTTCAAGAAAGATATTCTAAAATACACGTTACAAAAAGGAACAATAGGGCGCCGGAATATACTTGCATTTTTGATAAGGCTTTTTATGCCAAAGAAATTCTATTCAGAATTAAAAAACAATCCCAAGAGGCCGACGGGGAAAAATTAAATTCGCTCGTAGCTCAATTATTAAAAGGAATGCATTACGCCTTTATTAATAGGAATTCATTTATTGTTTTTAAGGGGAATAAGATTCCCGCAGTTATGAATTCTAATTTGAAATATCCTGGGCTTGCTTTCTATTTAGGAGCATATTTTGCCGACGGAACAAAAAAGGGGAATAGTTGGGCAATTTGTGCATCTACTTTTGAACAGGCGAAATACTATTTAAAAATGCACAATTTATTAATTAAAAATTCCAGACCAGAATTTACAATTTCTTATACTAATATTCATAAAATTGATAATAATCAACTTAAGAAAAATTTAGTTGAAGTATGGGGAAATAACGCCGGAATAAAGGTAAATAAATTTAGGATAAGGGAGCCAGAAGGAAAATTAGTTGCTAAATGGAATCAATATGGGACCCTTATTATTAGAGAACATAGGCAGATTTTACTAGATTTGTACAATGCGCTTCTTAAATTATTAATAAAAGAAATTTTATCTAAAGAGAATAAAAAATTAGCTCTAGATTTTATTTGTGGTGTGATGGAGGGGGACGGGTGTGCATCTGCCACAAAACGAGGGCATGTAATGATTTTTACTAATAAAAAAGAGATATTTATTTTAAGAGATATTTTAAAGAAGGCGCAAATCAAATTTAAAGTCAACAGATCTGGCGAGAACGGATATATGTTACGGATTGGCGCTTTAGAAATATTAAAAAATTTTTATTTACTAAAGGAGCAAATTTTTATTCTTTATCCCAAGAGGCGAAAAGCATTATTTGAAAGATTGAAAACAGTAGGAGCAGTTAAATTTTTAGTAGGGGATCACAAACCTGCTAGTTGGATTAAAGCATGGCTGAGAGATAATGGCTTTTGTGATAGGACTTATAGAATTACACCTGACGGAGCTAAATTAAGATCTGAGCTTATTTCAAATATTAATACAACGGGTCCCGTAGAATTTAAAAATTAGTAGTCTCAGAGTTAAAAGAACAGGACTAATTTCTCATAAGGTCAAACATTAAGTCGGGAGTCAACCTCCCGATTTATTGTTTGAAATTTTACCCCCAACAATATAACCTTGACAGGTTTTTTTATTATGGTATTATTACAATGTGCCAAGACAGTGTATGTCTATGGCATAAGTTCTTAACCTTATATGGAGGGAACAAACGTGAGAAAAACATCACTCGGGCTAGCAGTTATTGTTTTGCTTCTCATCGGTTTTGGGAGTGTTTCTGCTCAAGTTAATCCTGGCTATCTTGGGGTTCAATATAGAATCATGGATGATAGTACATCAAAGGCTATTGGCTTGGAAGATCTTGTTATCGGCGCTTTTATTCTTGAGGTTGTTCCTGGTGCTTCAGCTGATAAAGTAGGACTGGTTGTAGGCGATATTATTTTAGCAGTTGATGGTGTACAGATTGATAGCTTAGATAGATTGAAAGATGAAATTAAAAAGCATACAGCCGGAGATAGCGTTGAGTTAAAAGTTTTACGTTCAGGTGCCCTTAGCATAATGGACGCAGAAGTACCTCTACGTTATGAAGCCGTAATAAACGTGGAGCTTGCAGGATGGTATAGTTATGTTCCGCGTTTTGGAGTCTATTATGTATCTACGCTAGATGGAGCAGAGATTGTGGATGCACCGTACCGCACTGCACCACCGAGTTTAACTCTTGCTCCTGCCTCATCCGATGACGAACCAGGCTTACAAGTTGGCGACCGTGTTGTAGAAGTTGATGAAGTAGCGATTGAGGTATATGGTCAGTTAACAGAAGTGTTTGAGAAATATAATCTTGGCGATACAGTACAGTTAAAGGTTGATCGCACGGTAGCGAGATTTGAAGAAAGAAGCGAAGGACTATTTCTTATATTAGAAACAAAACCATTTGTGATAAATGTAGTTGTTTCAGAGTATACAGAACAAGATTAATTTTTCATAAGACCAAATACTAAGTCGGGAGTCAACCTCCCGATTTATTATTTGAAATCTTGTCCACAACAATCTTTTGACAAGAATTACAATAGTTGATAGTATATAAATGTTCTTTGTGTTAAAGTTTAAAGAGGAGGAAGAGATGAAGTTGATACTCTGTGTCAGTGCGGCGTGGATAGGTTTTGTAGGATTTATTGCATCGTTAGTTTTATTTGGGTTTGGGTATGTTGATATAGATCCACAACTAGGGAGTTCTATCATGCTCAGTTGTACTTGGTTGACTACCGTTAGCGCTGTAGTAGGTCTTTTCAAGCCCTAACCGTCTACAAATGAAAAGCAAGGCGTGTAAGCCTTGTTTTTTTATAACAGTTTACTAATCTGAAATGTATGACTGTTTCTATTTCCAAAATCAGTTTTTATTCTATTTTGTTTTTTATATTCGGCATTGGGGCAGCCTCTTTTTTAAATATTCCTTTTTATGTATATATTCCTTTAGGCTTGGTGATTTTGATTCTTGCCCGCTTAGGTTTTTTTAAAAAAAAGTTAGGCGGGGTTTTATTTATTTTTTTCTGCCTCTTGTTTTTTATTTTAGGCGTAGTTCGCTATCAAATAAGCTTTCCAAAAATAAATGAAAATCACGTCGCATTTTATAACGGTTCTAAAATTACATTTCAAGGAAAAGTAATTAAAGAACCAGATGAGCGTCTTGATAAAACAAAACTCACCATTGGAAACATCATACTTAAAGGTCCGACTTTTAAGTCGGTGAAGGGAAAAGTACTAGTCAATACACCATTGTATTCTGGATATGAGTATGGCGATATAGTAGAGATCGAATGTAAATTACAAGAACCTGGTGTTATCGATAGATTTAATTACCATGAATATTTAGCCCGGTATGATATTTATACAACATGTTATTGGCCAAAAATAACTTTGGCTGAGAAAGAAAAAGGCTCTTTTCTATATTCAGCGCTTTTGTCAGTAAAAGCACGTGTGAAACATATTATTGATACGAATCTGAGCGAGCCGCAGTCCTCATTTATCTCTGCGCTTATTTTAGGATTGAAGCGATCAGTTCCACAACAAATGCGAGATTGGTTTGTTAACTCGGGGACCGCGCACCTATTAGCGGTTTCAGGACTGCATATATCTATTTTAACTAAGATGTTGATGATTTTTCTAGTAAGCACCTTATTGATCCGTCGCCAGCATGCATTTTGGCTTGTATTCGTTTTGATTAGTTTATTTGTACTATTAGCAGGTGCGCCAGCTTCAGCAGTACGCGCAGGTATTATGGGTCTTGCGTTGTTATATGCAGAAAAATTAGGGAGGCCATATTCATCAATGAGAATACTTTTGCTTGCCGCTGCGGCAATGTTATTGATTAATCCAAAATTATTAAAAGCAGATATTGGATTTCAATTGTCTTTTACCGCAGTGCTCGGTCTTTATTTTTTATCTCCCTGGTTTAATTCTCATTTTAAGAATGTACCTAATCTTAGATTGATACCGATACGGCAGTATTTGTCTGCAACTCTTAGTGCACAAATATTTGTACTCCCTCTTATTTTATATTACTTTGGCAATTTTTCGCTTATTGCACCTATAGCAAATATTTTGATTTTATCCATAATGCCGTTAGTTATGGCATTTGGATTTTTATTTGTTATATTCGGATTAATTCATACATGGCTGTCTTATATTATTTTGTGGCCATTATGGATGTTACTTACCCTTGTAATCCTTGTTGCAAAAATAGGGTCGTCTATTCCCTACGCGTCATTTGTTATTAGTGGATTTCCTATAATTGCCCTTATTATATTATATGGGTTACTTATATTTTGGGTAACCACCTTGTCATCCCGCGCGAAGCGCGGGATGACAATGAGGAGTGCGGAAAGACAAAAAAGGGATGACAAAGGGGAGTAAGGGATGACAAAGAGAGGAATCATTTAAAAATAAAGAGCAATGAAAACAAAAAAGCATAACATTATTATTTATGCCGTAGGTGGGTTATTGATTGTTAGTCTTGTTATTGTTGGGTACGGGACTATTCTTGTTGATGTTCATCAACAAGGGAATTTGCGCGTTATTTTTTTAGATGTGGGCCAAGGCGATGCAATATTAGTTCAAACACCTGAGGGGAAAAATATTTTAATTGATGGCGGTCCAGATAAAAGTATTATTTATAAATTAGATTCATATATTCCCATTACTGATAGAACAATTGATATAATGATTGCAACGCATGCGGATCTCGATCATATAACAGGGCTGGCAGAGGTATTGTATCGATATGAGGTAAAATCTGTCTTAGATAATGGTCTCAAGGGATATACACCTGCATATTATCAATGGCAAAACTCGATAAGCGAAAAAAATATTTCAAGAGTCTCAGTTGATGCGCCACAGACTATTGTATTAGAAGACGCGCTTTTACTTCAATTTTTATGGCCTGATCAAGATAAAATGAGCGATGAAGAAGCTGATAGTAATTTTGCCTCAGTAGTTGTTAAATTACTATATGACGATACGAGTTTTCTTTTAACGGGTGATGCGACTATTGAGACAGAAGAGATATTGATTGTAAACAATACTGATTTAACCGCAGATGTATTAAAAGTAGGACATCATGGTTCAAAATATTCTTCCAGTATTGAATTTATAAATGCAGTTAAGTCTGTCTATGGGATTATCTCTACTGGTGAAGATAATACGTTTGGTCATCCCAGTTTGCGGGCGTTGAAAAACCTGGAAGTAAGTGGTGCCCAGATCTTGCGTACAGATCAAGATGGTGATATACTATTTACATCCGATGGCAAGACGTTGCACGTAAAAATACAAAAATAAATTAATAGAAAGATTATGATTATTTCTGCGAAAAAAATAATTGAATTAAATAAAAAATACAATTTAATCGAAAATCTTGATAAACGGGAATTAACTCCGGAGGGGGTGGGCATTGATATACGAGTAGGCGAGGTATACAAATTAAAAGAAAAAGGATATTTAGGAGTTGAAAAAAGAAACACTCCGGATGTTGAAAAAATCGCTGATATACATCGGGGAGATAAAAAAGTTATATTAAAACCGGGTGATTTTGTATTAATAAAAACAATTGAAAAAGTAAACGTTCCTGGTAAAAAGATTGTAATTACAAAAGGTAGGAGTCCTGCACTTTTGATGTTAGATGTTTATCCGCGAACTACGTTACAGCGCAGCGGTATTTATTTGAGGGCTACGAAAATTGATCCTGGATATTTTGGGCAATTAATATTTGGTCTCGCAAATGTTGGAAACCAGACTTTTGAGTTTGAGCTTGGTGCGCGAATTGCAAATCTGGTTTTTAAGGAAGTTGTAGGAGGATTAAGTAGGGCATATGAGGGCCAATGGCAAGATGGAAGGGTAAGTACTGATGGGATTGAGAAACAAATATAAATATTAACTACAGTTTTTATGAAAGACTACCTAAAGGATTTTCCTTTATCCTTATCAAAAACTAAAATAGCTGGCTTGAATAAAACATTTAATTTATCTGATCCAAAAGAGCGAAGCAAATATTTTGAAGAAAAAGCAGGGAAAGAGATTAAAAAACTTAAAAACTATCTTCAGAATAATACTTTTATTGCCTATTGGTTAGGAAAAAAGAATGCGGGAAAAGGGACCTATTCTAAGCTGATGATGGAGATATTTGGCAAAGACAAGATCGGACATATATCAATTGGCGATGTGGTACGGGCAGTTCATAAGGATATAGCTGATAACAATAAGAGAAAAGAACTTGTTGCTTATTTAAAAAAGCATTACCGCGGATATATTTCAGTTAATAATGCAATTGACGCACTGTTAGGGCGAAGCACCAAGTCTCTATTGCCTACTGAGTTTATATTAGCCTTGGTAAAACGAGAAATTGATACCATGCCAAGAAAAACACTTTTTATTGATGGTTTTCCTCGAAAACTTGATCAAATTTCTTATTCACTATATTTTAGAGATTTGATTAATTATAGAGAGGACCCAGATATTTTTGTGGTGATTGATATTCCTGAATCAGTAATTGATGAGCGCATGAAGTATCGGGTTGTGTGTCCGAAATGTCATACACCACGAAATGTAAAACTTTTTACCACGCAACATGTTGGTTATGATAACAAGACAAAAGAGTTTTATTTACTATGTGATAATCCAGAATGTAGAAAGACTCGTATGTATGCGAAAGAAGGCGATAATCTTGGTATTGAGGCGATTAGAGAGCGGCTTGAACTGGATGACCAATTAATTAAAAAGGTTTTTTCCCTACATGGCATTCCAAAGGTTTTGATACGAAATTCAATTCCGGTTGAAACTGCAGGGCAGTTCGTGGATGATTATGAAATTACGCCAGAATATGTGTATGAGTTAGGCGGGAATAATAAGGTTAAGGTGGGAGAGAAGCCATGGATCATAAAAGATGATGACGGAAATGATGCCTATAGTTTACTCGCTCCGCCGGTAACAGTCTCATTAATTAAACAGCTTGCTCATATTTTAGTATCGTAGATATCCACATATCACTTTCTAACGGGGTTGACATACTTTTATAAATTTTGTTACAATTAATATTAATTCCAAAGGTCTATTTTTGTTATTGATTACAAATTTATTAATTCATTAATTAAGAGAAATAATTATGGCTAAAGAAAAATTTGAACGAACTAAGCCGCATATAAATGTAGGAACCATTGGCCATGTGGACCATGGTAAAACGACGTTAACCGCGGCAATACTAAAAACGCTCAAGCAGGCCGGCCATGTTGCTGATGAGCGAACGGTTGAGCAAATTGATAATGCACCTGAAGAAAGAGAGCGGGGCATTACCATTGCATTGGCTCATGTTGAGTATGAAACAGATAAACGTCACTATGCGCATATTGATTGTCCTGGTCATGCAGATTACATTAAAAATATGATTACCGGAGCTGCGCAAATGGACGGCTCTATTTTAGTAATCTCAGCTACTGATGGGCCTATGCCGCAAACCAGAGAGCACTTGCTGTTAGCTCGTCAGGTGGGCGTTCCCGCTATTGTGGTGTTTTTAAATAAAGTGGATATGGTTGATGACAAAGAGCTTGTTGATTTGGTAAAAGAAGAGGTTAAAGATCTGCTTAAAAAATATGAGTTTCCTAGTGATGAAGTTCCGATTATTGAAGGATCTGCATTAAAAGCACTTGAGTGCGGCTGTGGTAAAAAAGAGTGTAAAGTCTGTGGACCAATTCTTGAGCTGATTGGAGCACTTGATTCTTATATTCCTGAACCAAAGCGGGATACTGACAAACCATTTTTGATGCCGATTGAGGATATTTTCTCTATTGAGGGAAGAGGGACGGTGGTGACGGGTAAAATCGAGAGAGGTATTTTAAAATTAAATGATGAGATAGAAATTGTGGGCTTGCGCCCGACGCAAAAAACAGTAGTTACGGGTATTGAGATGTTTCGAAAGTCATTAGATGAAGGTATGGCTGGCGATAACGCCGGCATTTTGTTGCGTGGGACAAAAAAAACAGATATAGAGCGTGGCCAAGTTATCGCCAAACCAGGAACCGTAACCCCGCATACTGAATATGAAGGGCAGGTATATATCTTGAGCAAAGAAGAAGGCGGCCGGCATACCCCATTTTTCACCGGATATAAGCCACAGTTTTATATCCGTACGACAGACGTAACCGGAGAAGCGGCCTTGCCTAAAGGAACTGAGATGGCGATGCCAGGCGATACACTTAATCTCAAGATCAAATTATATAAGCCAATTGCATTAGAAGAACAGCAACGATTTGCGATTCGTGAAGGTGGAAAAACAGTTGGCGCAGGCGTGGTTACTAAAATTAGCAAGTAATAGATTGATTTATTAAGCCCCGAAGGGAATTTCCTTCGGGGCTGAACATAAACAAGGAAGTGTGCACGCGTTCGTTTTGAAGGACACGTGTCACCATTGTACTTTTTCAATGGCGAAAAAAAAACAGACAATCAAGCAGAAAACATCTCAATCAAAAAAGGCTGATCATAAGCCGCGGATACGTATTAAGATTAAATCATATGATCATCGAGTGATTGATGAGGCATTAAAGAGCATTATTGAGTCGTTGTCGCATACCGGGGCGACTATTATTGGACCAATTTTTCTCCCGACCGAGAAGAAAAAATATACGGTATTGCGCTCGTCATTTGTGCATAAAGATTCACAAGATCAGTATGAAAAACGGGTCCATAAGCGGCTGATTGATATTGTTGATTTTGATCAGCAAACTATGGAAATATTAACCGGCTTAAATTTGCCTGCCGGCGTTGATGTTGAAATTAAAATGTAGTATGCGTTATTCGTATACAATAACACGCTATTCAACCTTTATTGATAACCACTATGATATGGTGAAGTGTCAGCAAGGGTTTTATAGCACATGTTGAGGTTTTAAAAATTCTCTGACAAACAAAACAACAATCTAGCTTATATTTTTTACAAAGCCGGGTTTTGGGAGAGAGAGCTATTGCCTTAGCCCGATTTTTTTTAATCTCTTATCCAGAAATTATGGCATTTATATTAGGTAAAAAAGTAGAGATGAGTCAGAAATTTGTTGACGATATCGTTATTCCGGTAACAATCATACAAGCCGGGCCTTGTTTGGTTACCCAAATAAGAACAAAAGATCCCCGTAAAGTTTCCACGATCCAGCGGGGTAGAAAAGACGGATATAATGCTATTCAGATTGGTTTTGAAAAATTAGATATCAGAAAAGTAAAAAAGCCTCAAAAATCCAAACCTTTTAGATATTTAAGAGAGTTTCAGGGAGATATTTCAAAATATAAAGCAGGGGATAAGATTGATGTAGATGTATTTAAAAAAGGAGATACAGTAGATATTTCAGGAGTTTCTAAAGGTCGTGGGTTTCAGGGCGTAGTAAAGCGATGGGGGTTTCACGGCGCTGACGCATCTCATGGGACCAAAGATCAAGAGCGTATGCCAGGATCTATCGGCGCAACAGGACCAGCACGAGTATTTAGAGGGAAAAAAATGCCTGGGAGAATGGGTGGTAAGCGAAAAACTATTAAGAATTTAGAAGTAATAGATGTTGATGCAAAAGAGAATTTGTTATTTGTTAAAGGCGCAGTGCCGGGTGCACGGAATAGTTTATTAGAAATTAAGTCAGTATGATGAAAGTTGATGTGTACAATCAAGAGGGAAATGTAGTCGGCAAACAAACATTAGATGCTGAGGTTTTTGGTGTTGAGATAAAGCCAGAAGTAATTCATCAGGTAGTAGTTGCGCTGCGCTCAAATTTTCACCATCCCTGGGCACACACAAAAACGCGCGGTGAGGTTCGCGGCGGGGGACGTAAACCATGGCGGCAAAAGGGAACGGGGAGGGCGCGTGTAGGATCCATTCGTTCCCCAATTTGGCGTGGCGGTGGGGTGACCTTTGGACCACGCAAAGAACGAAACTATTTTAAAAAAATCAATAAAAAACTAAAACGAAAAGTACTCTTGATGTGTCTTTCAGACAAGGCAAAAGAAAAAAATATGTATGTATTAGATAAGCTAGAGATAAAAAATATTAAAACAAAGACATTTCATACGATTCTTAATAAGATAATTAAGGGTCTAGATAAGAAAAATAAAAAAATTCTTTTAGGATTAGATAAAAAAGACGAAACTATCATAAAATCAGCACGAAATATTAATGGCATTAAAACAATTCCCGTGAGCAATTTAAATGTTTTAGATCTGCTTCGCGCAGATTATTTATTAACCACGAAAAAAGGAATCAAGGCAATAGAAGAACATTTTAGTAAATAGTTTGTATGTTATTTTTTAAGAAAAAATCTAAGCCTTCTGAGGAAAAGAAAAAACAGGTAGAAGAAAAAAAACCAGAGAAAGAGGCTGTAAAACAAGTAAAAGAAAAAGCTGGAAAAAAGCCGGAAATAAAAAAAGAACAAAAACTAGAAGAAAAGCCACAAAAAATATCAGCTGAGAAAGAAGATAAGCAAAAACCCCTAGCGGTACAAGAGAAAAAGCCAACTCAGGCGTTGTCTAAAAAAGCAACAAGGATTGCTCCGCATGTTTTAGTTCGTCCTGTTATCACTGAAAAGGCAACATATGCTGAAGCGCGAGGAATATATACGTTTGAAGTAGTGCTGCGTGCGAATAAAATATCAGTAAAAAAGGCAATTAAAGAATTATATAATGTAGAGCCGGTTAAAGTGAGGATTATTCGTACGACAGGAAAGCAAGTACGCTACGGTCGTTCTGTGGGGAGAACAAAGAATAGGAAAAAGGCAATGGTATATCTTAAAAGTGATGATAAAATAGAATTTGTAAGGAAACAATAAATATGCTTAAAGTATATAAACCAACAACACCATCTCGGCGAAAAATGAGCGTTTTAGATAGTAAAGGGTTGAGTAAATCAAGGCCTCCTAAAAATTTGAGAAGCATTAAAAAGTATAAAGCCGGACGGTCAAAAGGAAGAGTTACGGTCCGCCATCAAGGAGGACAGCACAAACGTTTTTATCGAAAAATTGATTTTAAACAAGATAAATTTGATATTGAAGGAAAAGTTACAAGTATTGAGTATGATCCTAATCGCACGTCACACATTGTATTAGTGGTATATAAGGATGGAGAAAAACGATATATTATTGCACCTGGAGGGTTAGGCGTAGACAGTAAAATTTTGTCTTCGCAAAAGAAAATCGAGGTACGTGTGGGTAATCGAATGCCGTTGAAATATATTCCGCTCGGGACACCTGTCCATAATATCGAACTTATGCAAGATCAAGGCGGGAAGATTGTGCGTTCAGCTGGCAGCGCAGCAATTCTTATGGGATTTACTAAGACATTTGCGCAGTTAAAGCTCCCTTCAACTGAAGTTAGACTTGTTTCATCTCAATGTTTGGCAAGTATTGGGCGGGTAAGTAATCCTGAACAGCGATATATTCGGTGGGGAAAAGCAGGAAGAAGCCGTCATCGAGGAATTCGGCCTACCGTCCGCGGGAAAGCAATGGCGCCGGTTGCGCATCCGCATGGCGGTGGCGAGGGAGGTTCTCCTATTGGATTAGTTCATCCAAAAACACCATGGGGAAAGCCGGCATTGGGGGTGAAGACGCGAGCTAAAAAAAAGTGGACTAATAAATATATTATTAAGCGGAGAATTAAAAAGAGAAAAAAGAAGTAGTATATGGCACGAAGTTTAAAAAAGGGTCCATGGGTTGATCCAAAATTACTTAAAAAAATATCCAGGCTCAAGCCAGGTGATAAAACTGTGATAAGGACCTGGTCGCGGAGCTCTACTATTGCACCAGAAATGGTGGGATTTACCATTGGTATTCATAACGGTAAGATACATATGCCTGTATTTATTGTAGAGAATATGGTTGGCCATAAGTTGGGAGAGTTTGCCCCAACCAGGAGGTTTACAAAACACGGTGGTAAAATACAGCGTCGACTTGAGGAATCTAAAAAAGAAAAATAGCGTTTTAATTTTATGGTATGGAGGTAAGAGCAAGTACAAAATATTTACGGATTTCTCCTAAGAAAATGAGGCGTGTTGTTGATGCAATTCGCGGCATGAGTGTCTCAGAGGCTTTTGATTATCTTAACTTTATGCCGCAAAAAGCTACGCATTTCATTTCAAAAACACTTCAGTCAGCAGTGGCAAATGCTGAGCACGATTTTTCGCTTGAACAAGATAATCTGGTTATAAAGAGTATTGTTGTAGATCAAGGTCCAATGTTAAAACGGTGGCGCCCTCGTGCCTTTGGGCGAGCTGCACCAATTCGCAAGCGCAGTTCACATATATCAGTAATTTTAGAGCAAATTGAGGAAGGGAAAAGTGTAGTATCGCGGAAAGAAAAATTAAAAGAACCAGCTATTGGGCCAGTAGCAAAAGAAAAGCGAGCGCCAGCTAAAGTTGAGGAAAAAGATAAGGACGTGTCAAAGAAAAAAAGAGAACAAAGGGCAAAAAAGATTTTTGATATTCGCCGCAAAGGTAAAAAAAGGTCAAAACAGCATCTTGATAAAGTCCGGCGTAAAGGGAAAAAAGGAGGACTCGCTACTGTTTTCAGAAGAAAAAGTATTTAACTAATTTAAACTTATGGGGAGAAAAGTAAATCCAAGAATATTCCGTATTCCCCTGGTACGAGATTGGGAATCTAAGTGGTTTGCGAAAGGGTATACGTTTCGACAGTTTCTCAAGGAAGATTTACAGATCAGAAAGTTTTTAGAGCAGCGGTTAAAGAATTGTTGGGTCTCATCGATTGGAATAGAGCGCGTTGCCAATACGATACGCGTTATTATTCATAGCGCAAAACCAGGCCTTATTATTGGTCGAGGCGGACTTGATATTGAAGGAATTAAAAAGACTATTAAAGATGAATTTTTAGGACCGGGTATAACACTTGAGATAAATGTAATTGAAGAGTCCTCACCAATGCTTTCAGCAGCAATAGTGTTAGAAGGTGCAATTGGTGATTTAGAAAAGAGACTCCCCTACCGAAGAGTGTTAAAAAAAGTTGTAAGACAAGTGATGTCTGCGGGAGCTCAGGGAGTAAAAATAATGGTAAGTGGACGACTCGGTGGAGTGGAAATTGCGCGTTCAGAAAAGTTAATTCAGGGTAAACTCCCGCTCCACACCATGCGTGCTGATATTGATTATGCACGCGCAACCGCAGCAACCTTATATGGCTCTATTGGGGTAAAAGTTTGGATTTATAAAGGGGAGAAGTTTGAGCAAGATAAGACTAAGAAGAAGGAATAACGATTTTTTATGTTAATGCCAAAAAAGACAAAATATAGGAAAGCGCAAAAGGGCAGGCGGCGGAAGCACGCAGTTGCTACAAAAGGCACTTCATTGAGTTTTGGTGAGTATGGGCTCAAATCTTTAGAGACACATTGGGTTACGGCTCGCCAGATCGAAGCGGCCCGGCGTGTTTTGACACGATATTTAAGAAAGGGAGGGAAAATGTGGATTAGAATATTTCCTGATAAACCAGTAACTATGAAAGGGTCTGAGGTGCCGATGGGAGGCGGCAAGGGTGCGGTAGATCATTATGTCACACCCGTTAAAGCAGGCACAATTATATTTGAAATTACGGGCATAGATGAAGAAACGGCCAAGCATGCCTTGAATTCAGCATCATATAAGTTGCCGGTGAAAACTAAATTTATTTCAAAAGGACAGTGGTATGAAAATTAATGAGCTTCGTAAAAAAACAGAGGCGGAATTAACAACATTGTTAGTAGAATCGCGAGAACAGTTGCGCGCGGCTCGATTTGATATTCAATTAAAGCAGTCAAAAAATGTTCGTGAGATACGAAAAATTAAAAAGACGATCGCACATATTTTAACTATTTTAAAAGAAAAATATGAATAAACGACAATTTCAAGGGAAAGTGGTAAGTGATAAAATGGATAAAACTATTGTAGTGAAGGTGGAGAGGATTAAAATGCATCCGTTATATAAAAAACGGTATCGGGTACATAAAAAGTATAAAGTTCATGATGCTCATAACAAGGCAGTCGTAGGCGATACGGTGATATTTGAGGAATGTCGCCCCTTGTCAAAACATAAAAAGTGGCGACTCATTAAAATTATTACATGATTCAAGCACAAACACGTTTAAAAGCCATTGATAATACGGGTGCAAGAGAAATAATGTGTATTCGCCCGTTGGGTGGGAGTAGGAGGCGGTATGCAGGAATTGGTGATGTGATTACCGCAACCGTTAAAAAAGCAATTCCCCATAGTATGGTGAGGAAAGGAGATGTGGTACGCGCTGTTATTGTCAGAACAAAAAAAGAGTACCGTCGCAAAGATGGTACCTATATTCGGTTTGATGATAATGCGGCGGTAATTCTTGATAAAAAAAAAGAGCCAAAAGGCAGCAGAATTTTTAGTGTTGTGGCGCGAGAACTCCGCGATAAAGGGTATATAAGAATTATTTCTATGGCTCCCGAAGTCTTGTAAATAAATATAAATATGAAGATTAGAAAAGATGATACCGTACAAGTTATTGCGGGCAAAGATCGCGGTAAAAAAGGACGCGTGCTGCGATCCTTGCCAAAGAAAAATAAGGTTGTGCTTGAGGGCTTAAATTTGGTAGTAAAACATGTCAGGCCGCGTCGTCAGGGAGAAAAAGGTCAGCGAATTAAAATGGCAACGCCCCTTGATACTTCCAGCGTAAAACTTATATGTCCTAAATGTAAAAAGGCAATGAGAGTAGGATATAAGATATTAGCTAATAAGAAGAAAAAACGATTTTGCAGAAGATGTAAAGGTGTTTTTTAGCTATATTTACAAACTTTAAGAACCATGACTCGCTTCGCTCGTCAGAACCTTGAAGTTTGAAAGGAGTAATATTTTTATCCAAACTTTAGTTTCTTAATCAATGAGTTTACGACAAACATATCAGAAAGAGATTATTCCTGCAATGCAGAAGAAATTTGGGTATACCAATGCACTTGCTGTACCCAAAATAGAAAAGGTTACGGTTAATGTAGGTATAAATAGATCAATGAGTGAAAAAAATCCTAAGTATATTGATTTGGTTATACAAACGATTCAAAATATTACGGGACAAAAACCAGTTACCAAGAGGGCGCGAAAGTCAATCGCAGGATTTAAAATTAGAAACACTACGGTTGTAGGAGTAAACACAGTCCTGCGAGCGTCAAAAATGTATGACTTTCTTGAAAAACTTATTAATGTCACCCTTCCGCGCATCAGGGATTTTAGAGGACTTTTAAGAAAAAGCGTTGATGCAAATGGAAATTTGTCCATTGGATTTAAAGAGCAGATTATGTTTCCTGAAATTAATCCTGAAAATGTAGTGAGAACGCACGGCCTGCAAGTAGTTATTACAACAACGGCAAAAACACGAGAGGAAGCGATAGAGCTTTTTAAATTGTTTGGAGTTCCTTTTAGAGAATAATTATATGGCGAGAAAAGCACTTATTGAAAAGGCGAATAAAAAGCCAAAATATTCAAGCCGCATCATTCGGCGTTGTTGGCGTTGTGGAAGAAGGCATGGATACATGCGTGAGTTTGATCTATGCAGGATTTGTTTTAGGGAATTAGCTGCAAAAGGAGCAATTCCTGGCGTACGAAAATCCTCATGGTAATTAAAATTATAAGAACCTGTTCGCTGCGCTCTCAGAACCTTGTTGTTCGCTTCGCTCACAATAAGCAAAGCTTGAAATTTAAAAGGTTCATTATCTTATTGCTAAATTATAAGCAAAGCTTGAAATTTAAGAAGTTTTAACCATCTTTATTGTTAAATTATAAATATATGACTGATCCAATCGCAGATATGTTAACAAGAATTCGAAATGCTCTGGCAGCGAAAAAGTCAGAGGTAATTATGCCATATTCAAAAATTAAGTTTGATATTGTTACGATTTTAGAAAAAGAAAAGTGGATTAAAAAAGTAGAAGTAATAAGTCAAAAACCACTGAGCGCAAAATCAAAAACAAAGTTTAAGCATCTTAAGATAACGTTACGCTATAACGATAATAATCAGCCGTCAATCACTAGCCTTAAAAGAGTGAGCACGCCAGGAAGGCGTGTCTACGTTAAAAAAGATAAGACCCCGATTGTATTAAGTGGATTTGGACTTGCTATTCTCTCCACGTCTAAAGGAATAATGGTAGGGAAGGAGGCATATAAAAAAGGTATTGGGGGAGAATTAATTTGTGAAATAAGCTAATTATATATTATGAGTAGAATTGGAAAACAGCCTATTACAATTCCTGAAGACGTTGATCTATCCATTAACGATAATACAATCATTATAAAAGGGCCAAAAGGTGAATTAACTCAGAATTTTCCCCGTGTGGTATCAGTTGAGAAAAAAGAAGATCAGCTCGTCGTGCGCGTGAAAGATCCAGAAAATAAAGGGCAGCGCTCACTCTGGGGGACGTATGCACGACTCATTTCTAATATGATTGATGGCGTACGAGAGGGGTATGAAAAACGATTAGAGTTAGTTGGCGTAGGATTCCGCGCACGCGTTGAAGATAAAATTTTGGTATTAAATATTGGATTTTCCAATCCAATTAAGTTTAAAATTCCTCAAGGTATTGAGGTAACAATTGAATCAAATAATATTGTGATAATAAAAGGGATTGATAAGCAGTTGGTCGGCGAGACCGCAGCGCAAATCAGAAGATTAAGAAAGCCCGAACCATATAAGGGTAAGGGAATCAAATATAGTGATGAGATTATTCGAAGAAAGGCGGGGAAGAAAGCAACAGCAACGGCAGAAACGTAAAGAGCGTTATTTATTTTTTTAAAAAGTATGTCTTCGTATATAAAGCATATTAGACGGGCAAGGCGGCACAGACGGGTGCGTGCCAAAGTTTATGGCACTAAAAAGCGCCCTCGACTATGTGTTTTTAGATCACATAAGTATATATACGCCCAGCTCATAGATGATGATAACGGACATACATTAGTGAGCGTACATACAGCAGGAGTAAGTTCTAAAAACAAGAAATTAACAAAAACACAAGTTTCATATGAGATAGGTAAGCTTTTAGCAGAGAAAGCAAAAAAGAAAAAAATTACCAGTGTGGTATTTGACCGCGGAGGGTATAAATACCATGGAAGAGTAAAAGCCGTAGCCGATGGAGCCAGGGAAGGCGGATTAACGTTTTAAATATGGCAAAAAGAAGAGTAAGAAAAAGACAAATGAGGGAGGTAAAAACAAAGCCCGAATTTGAGCAGCAGCTCGTCGATCTTGCGCGGGTAACACGGGTAATGAGGGGCGGGAAGCGTTTAAGCTTTCGTGCCTGTATGGTTATTGGCGATCAAAAGGGAAAGGTTGGCGCTGGTGTAGCAAAGGGGGCAGATGTACAAATTGCTATTGGAAAGGCAGTGCGAAAAGCAAATAAAAAAATAGTAAAGGTGCGCATGGTAAATGATACTATTCCTCATAAAGTTATAGCAAAATATGGTGCAGCACGTGTTCTGCTTCGCCCTGCACGCAAGGGGCATGGTATTGTTGCTGGCGGTGCCGCACGAACAGTTCTATCTTTAGTAGGTATTAAAAATATTACTGCTAAAATGTTGGGATCAAAAAATAAAATTAATAATGTAAGAGCAACACTCAAGGCGCTTGAGTCATTTAAAAAATAGTATGGCAGTTACCTTATCTAATTTACAACCTCAAAAAGGATCACAAGGTCGTAAGAAGCGTCTGGGGCGTGGTGATGGATCAGGCTATGGTACGTATTCTGGCAGAGGACAAAAAGGTCAGAGAAGTCGATCAGGAGGGAAAAAAGGACTTAAGTTAAAAGGGATGAGGCGGAATATACGGAATTTGCCTAAACTTCGCGGATTTAAATCAAAAGCAGTAAGGCCAGAAGTTGTTCATCTCGAAGATATTGGTGAGAAATTTAAAAGCGGCGATACTATTGATCCTCAAAAATTAAAAAAATTTGGGCTGATAAGTGAAAAAACTCAAAAAATTAAGATTTTATGTAAAACGCCTCAAAAGAGTTCTGACAAAAAGCTAAAAAAAAGCGGAAATAAAAAGTTCACCATTAAGGCACATGCCATATCATCATCTGCGCAAAAATTAATTAGAAAAGCCGGAGGAAAAGTAATTGTAATACAATAAAATTATGCTTGAAAAAATACGACAAATTTTTCAAATTAAAGATTTACGCAATAGCCTGCTTTTTGTAATGGGCATGCTGATAGTTTTTAGAATTGCCGCACATATACCTGTTCCTGGCGCGAATATAGAAAACTTGAGAAACTTTTTTTCTCAAAATGAAATGTTGGGCATGTTAAATATTTTATCGGGTGGTGCAATGAAAAATTTTTCTATCGTTGCTATGGGCGTTGCTCCCTATATTACCGCCTCTATTATTATGCAGCTATTAACTATGGTAATTCCCCGATTAGAAGAATTAAGCAAAGAAGGTTCATCTGGAACGGCAAAAATTAATCAGTATTCTCGCCTATTAACCGTGCCCTTGGCACTGCTTCAATCATATGGGCTAATTATGTTGTTTCGCCAATCTGCCCAGCCAATTATTGGAGGCCTTTCTACATTTGAACTTATCAACATTCTTATGGTAATGAGCGCGGGAACAATATTTTTAATGTGGATTGGGGAGTTGATTACAGAGAAACGAATCGGTAATGGTATTTCGTTAATTATTTTTGCCGGTATTGTGGAAGGGATACCTATTGCTTTGCAGCAGTCTATTGTAACGTTTTCAAAAGCGCAGGCTATGAATTGGTTAGTATTAGGAGGGCTTGCATTAATTACTATTGCTGGCGTGGTTATAATCACGGAGGGACAGCGAAATATTCCGGTAACGTATGCGCGTCGTATTCGAGGCAATCGTATGTATGGCGGTACGGATACCTATTTACCGTTTCGCGTCAATCAAGCAGGGATGATACCAATTATTTTTGCGATTTCTATTGTATTATTCCCCGGATTAGTCGGGCAGTTAATGGTGCGGTCAGCTTCATCATTTGTTGCTGGGTTTGGTAATATATTATTGCAGATCAATCAAAATCAGTTGATCTATGGGCTTCTTTATTTTACGCTTGTGGTTGCATTTACGTACTTTTATACCAGCATTATTTTCCATCCTAATCAAATTGCTGATAATTTACAAAAGCAGGGTGGGTTTGTGCCGGGGATTCGGCCAGGCCAGCCGACTGCGAGATTTTTAAAAAATGTAAGTAATAGAATAATGCCCGCAGGAGCACTTTCATTAGGGGTTATTGCGATTCTTCCTATTATTACCCAAAATGTATTTCGGGTAACGACATTTGTGGTTGGCGGTGCTGCTATATTAATTGTGGTGAGCGTGGTATTGGAGTCAGTAAAACAAATTCAGGCGCAAATTGCCATGCATGAATATGAAGGAGTATAACCAGCTTCCCCCCTGTCACCCCGCGCTTCGCGCGGGGTGACGGGGGGGGGCGATCCAACATAAAGGTTGGGAAAATACAGAACTTGTGTTATACTATTGTATAGATCGTTACATTTCCCAGCCACTTAAAAGGAGGATAGTATGTCAAAGAAAATTTTTAATCTTATTCTTTTAGGACCAGCGGGTTCTGGCAAAGGAACGCAGGCAGATCTTTTAGTTAAAAAATATAATCTCCAAAAAATAGAAGCAGGAGAATTGGTTCGTGCTAAAGCAAAAGAGGATTCTGAATTAGGAAGAGAGGTACATGAAATTCATAAAAGTGGTCGGCATTTACCTGATGATATAATGTTAGCTTTGATGCGCGAGGCTTTTCAGAATATCGAGCCGGATAAAGGAATTTTAGTAGATGGTTATCCGCGTACGCTTGGTCAAGCAAAAGATCTAGATAAAATAATGAACAGTTTGAAGATAGCAGAGAAAAGGATTGCTATTTTAATAAAGGTGAGCGATGAAGAGGCTCTCAGACGTCTTTTAAATCGCTCAGTTTGTAGGCAGTGCAAAACAGTATTAATTGGACGAGATAAAAAAATTTGCCCTCGATGTGGAGGAGAGGTAGTGGTGCGAGACTATGATACTGACGAGACAGCAGTTAGGAAAAGATTACAGTGGTTTCATGAGAAAGTGATGCCGGCAATAGAGTTTTATCAACAGCGTAAAATGTTGATCAGAGTTAATGGAGAGCAATCAATTGAGAACGTTTTTGAAGAAACAGTACAAAAGTTAGGCCAAAAGATAAGGTAGAGGGAAACCATGGGAATTTCTATCAAAGCTCCAGAAGAGATCAAAATTATGCGAATTGCCGGCGAGATACTTGCTGGTGTACTTTCACGCGTTGTATCTGATGTTAAGCCCGGTATTTCAACATTTGAATTGGATGCCTTAGCAGAAGAGTTCATTATAAAAGCCGGCGCACAACCGGCTTTTAAGGGATATGAAACAAAGGGTAAAAAATATCCTGCTACCTTATGCGCCTCAATTAATGAACAATTGGTGCATACTATTCCTTCACAAGATCAAATAATTACGTCAGGTGATATAATTAGCATTGATTGCGGCGTCTTATACCAAGGATACTATACTGATATGGCCGTGACTATACCTGTAGGTAAGATACCACGTAAGACAAAAAAATTAATTACCGTAACAAAAAAATCCTTGGATATTGCCATAGGAATTATAAAGTCGGGAATTCATTTAGGCGATGTTTCTTATGCAGTGCAGTCCTATGTTGAAAAAAATAGATTTTCAGTGGTACGACAATTATCTGGGCATGGCATTGGGAAGAACCTTCATGAAGAACCAACCATTTTAAACTATGGGAAACCTGGTACGGGCATTATATTAAAGTCAGGCATGGCAGTAGCAATTGAGCCAATGGTTAATATTGGCCATTGGAAGGTTAAAACATTAGAGGACGGCTGGACCATTGTAACCGAAGATGGCAGTTTGTCAGCCCATTTTGAACACACCATTGTAATTACTAAATCTGGCTGCGAAGTTTTAACAAAATTATGACGTATCAATATTGTTCAATGTGCGGCGCATCATTGCGTACGGACAAAAATAATAACCTTGCGTGTACGCAGTGTGTGTTTGTCAATTATCAAAATCCGCGGCCTACAGCAACAGCGCTCGTGTTGTATAATAATAAATTATTATTCACTAAACGTGCGCGTGAACCATTTAAAAATTGGTGGGATTTGCCAGGCGGCTTTATTGATAAAGATGAAACCCCAGAAGAGTGTGCTATTCGTGAGTTAAAAGAAGAAACCGGACTTGATATAACAATAGAAAAATTGTTTGGTATTTATCTAGGCACATATCCATCAGATTTTGATCCCTTTGATATACTAAGTATAGTATATATTGCAAGCTGTAATACTGATAAGGTAGGGGCAGAAGATGATGTAAGCGAGAGCCGTTGGTTTTCAAAAGATGAAATACCTAAAAATATTGCGTTTGATAGCAATCAAGATGTTATTAAAGATTTTTTAAAAATATGGAATTAACAAATCTATCATACTATGTTGATCTTTCTGATTTTGCTCATAAAGTGTTATTTGAGGGCAGTGAGTATGTATTTGATTTTTTAAAAAAACTTACTGAGTATGTAAAAAATAATGTTAAATCAGAAATTCATGGTACCGTAATGAAAGGAGCCCATGTTGGCGATAACGTATATATTGGCAAGGGGAGCGTCATACAACCAGGTGCGTGGGTGCATGGGCCGGCTATTATTGGTGAAAATTGTGAGGTTCGACATGGCGCGTATGTAGGCGCCAATACTCTCACGGGTGATCGTGTGGTAATTGGTCATGCGTCAGAAGTGGGGAATTCTGTTTTTTTAAATGATGCGCGTGCGCCACATTTTGCATTTGTCGGGCACAGCTTATTAGGCAATAAAGTAAACTTAGGAGCCGGCACAAAATTATCTAACCTCAAGGTGACCTTTAAGGAAATCGAGATTAACGGCATTAAAACCGGACTCGAGAAAATCGGTGCAATTATTGGTGATAATGTTTCGTTAGGGTGCAACACCGTAACTCAGCCAGCGGTTTTTATTGGTAAAAATGTTTTTGGCTATCCTTTGGCTTTGATTCGGGGTTTTGTTCCTTCAAATACCATTATAAAAGTCCGCCAAACCCAAGAAACTGCTGAATTTGATCCCAACCGCTAAACTATATACCTTGCTAATCCTCAGTTGCTGTGGGTATCCGATGCCCACATATTTTATTTAGTAATTTTGTTTGACAGGAATATAACAATATGTTAATTTTATACTGTTGTTCGTTTCATTTGTGTAACCTCAAAAAACTAGGAGGAAAAATGTTAGGAGATATTTTGATAGGAATAGGGATGCTTACGGCAGTAGCAATGTTTTGGTGGGGGGTTGATAGAATGGCAGAGTTTTTTATGCTGGGCAGAAAGAGAGATTTAGTCGCAGGAGCGGTGCTATGGGTATTTTTTAGTGCTTTTGTTTTAATTGTTTCGGTCCCATTTCCTATATTTTAGTAAACAAGGTTCATAAGCAAAAGATCAGTTAGTCATAAAAGTAAGAGCATAGAAAAGTTGTCGGTCATAGTCGACAACTTTTTGCATACTGTTTATTACCGTGGTATTTTGGTATAATCATTATATGAATATTTTAGGCATTGATTATGGAGGAAAATTTGTAGGGTTGGCGTTGGCTGATGATACGTTGAAAATCGCTACGCCATATAAAGTATTGGAGAATAAAGACTCTTTAATAGAGGATCTTAAAAATATTATTAAAGCAAAAAAAATACAAAAGATTGTTATCGGGAGGCCGCTCTCTTTATCAGGAAAAGAAACACAGCAAACACAGCAAACTGATATGTTTATATCTGTTACAAAAAAAGATATTGATCTTCCGGTGATAAGCTTTGACGAACGATTGACTACTAAGCTTGCAGATACACTGCTCCAAGGTCCTACCACCTCGGGAGGTCGGATCTCCAGCCATAGTATTGCCGCATCAATTATTTTACAAAATTATCTTGATCAAATAAGAACCTGACTTCGTCAGAACCTTGAAGTTTGAAAGGAATAATATTTTTATCCAAACTTTATGATATATATACTTTTTTTTATTGCAAGCTTTATACTTTCTATTTTTATAACCTTTGTTGTTAAGACTCTTGCGTTAAAACTTAAAATATTAGATTGGCCAGAAGTAGGAGGACGGAAAATACATAAAAAGCCAGTTCCGCTCTTGGGCGGTTTGGCTATTTTTATTACCTTTTTTGTTATTTTGTTTGTTATTTATTTGACGCCACTATGGCCAGAAGGCGCCGTAAAGCTAAAACATTTAATTGGATTATTATTAGGGGGGATAGTTATAATGGTTGGCGGATTTTTAGATGACAAATATCAATTAAAACCATATTATCAAATTATTTGGCCGATTATTGCAGTAATCATTATTGGTGTGAGCGGGATGGGAATCGAATATGTTAATAATCCTATAGGAGAAGGATATGTACATCTTGATACATATAAAATTGAGGTTATACGTTTGAGCGGGATCCCCTATTATTTTACGCCTTTGGCTGATATAGTAACGTTTGTATGGTTAATGCTGGTAATGTATGCTACTAAACTTCTTGATGGATTAGATGGATTGGTAAGCGGTATAACTTTTTTGGGGGCGTTAAGTATTGCAGGATTGTCTTTTTTGACCATATTTTTTCAGCCTGATGTAGGATTAATGGCACTACTATTTGCCGGCGCAGTATTAGGATTTTTATTATTTAATTTTCACCCTGCAAAAATATTTTTAGGAGAAGGAGGAAGTTTATTTGCCGGCTTTATGTTAGGGGCCCTTGCTATTATTTCAGGGGGGAAATTAGCAACTACGTTTTTAATTGTGGGCTTAGCAGTATTTGATTTGTTTGGGGTAGTGGTGAGAAGGGTCATAATTTCACATGGTTCAGCATTTTTGCCTGATAGGGCTCACCTACATTTTCGTCTGCTCGAAGTTGGGCTTTCTCATAAAAAAGCAGTGTTATTGTATTGGATTATTGCGGTTTTGTTTGGTATTGCCGCTCTATTTTTACGCACCACCGGAAAAATTGTTGCATTAGCCATTTTATTGGCACTCTCAGTTATCTTAATTGGTTTTTTGCCTGCAAAAAAGGCTCAAATTGACAAACGAGGTGTTTCATGATATACTGATTGCTATGGTTAAGGCAAAGAAAGAAGAAATTGTGGTGTTTGCGCAAACGTATGACCGTAAAGTCAAAAAAGATATTGGCATTAAAACCAATGATCGCCGACAGCACATGTATTTATTAGGTACCGCAAAGACAGGGAAGTCAACAATGCTGGAAAACATGATATATCAAGATATATACGCAGGACGCGGCGTTGCGGTTGTTGACCCGCATGGCAAGTTGGCTTCACGGGTACTTAATTTTATCCCCACCCATCGCATTAATGATGTTATTTATTTTAATCCTACTGACCGAGAACATCCTTTTGCATTTAATGTATTAGAAGATGTTGATGTAAGTTATCGACATTTTTTAGTTGTTTCTGGCCTGATCTCTGTTTTTAAAAAAATGTGGGTTGATATATGGGGGCCGCAATTAGAATATACGTTACGTAACATCATTTTAGCATTACTTGAGTATCCTGGCTCAACCTTGTTGGGTATTATGCGTATGCTTTCCGATGAGGAATTTAGAGATCGCGTACTTACGCATAGTACTGATCCAGAAGTGAAGTCATTTTGGCGAGATGAGTATCCGCGCTACCCAGATCATTTACAAGCAGAAGTTATTACGCCAATTACTAATAGAATCAGTAAGTTATTATCTGTACCATTGGTAAGAAATATTGTAGGGCAGGTGAAATCAAAAGTGAATATGCGCGAAGTACTTGATAAAGGAAAGATTGTAATTATAGATTTATCCAAGGCGCGTATTGGAGAAGATGCGACAACCTTGTTGGGCGCGATGATGACGGTAAAAATTCAAATGGCGGCCATGGCCCGGAGACTTATGAGCGAGGATAAGCGACGTGATTTTTATTTGTATATTGATGGATTTGATAACTTTGCCACTGATTCGTTTATTGAAACGCTATCAGAGGCACATACATATCGTCTCAACCTTGTTATCGCACATCAATATATTGATCAGTTAGTAACAGGAGGAGATACACGTTTACGAGATGCTCTTTTTAATAATGTGGGAACCATGGTGATATATAGGGTGAGTGCTGAAGATAATACATTTTTATCTAAAACGTTGTTTCCTCGAAAGATTAAAAAAGTTGATTTAATGAATTTAGATAGGCACCAGATATATATTAAGCGTATAGTTGATGGTACCGTATCAAAGCCGTTTGCCGCCATGACCTTGCCCAGAATGGCATCCCTTGAGGGAAATAAACGTAAAATTATTACGCTCTCACAAGAGCAGTATACTGAGCCACAAAAAATTGTTGAAGAAAAAATAGCGCGATGGCGAGGCCTTATTAGCAAGGATGAACATGTATCTCCCCAAGGAGAAAAAGATATGTACCAAGCAAGATGTGATACATGTAAGACAGATATATATATATCATTTATCCCTGATGGAGTGCGTCCCGTGTTTTGTAAAAAATGTTTAAAAGAATGGGAAAACCAGCAGAGTCATTTGCCCAGACAGGAACAAGAATATGAAAAAAAATCCCCCTTGCTGCAAGAAATTTCATTGGAACAAGCAATGAAAAAAGATCCTGTTTCATTTAAAAAAAGATAACATGAAAACTGATAAAATTCGAAAAACATTTTTAGATTTTTTTAAGAGAAGGGGTCATGAAATTATTCCCTCATCTTCGTTAATTCCTGCTGATCCGACAGCATTATTTACTTCAGCAGGTATGCAGCAATTTGTGCCGTATTTGTCTGGTGAGGTTGAACCGCCCTATCGCCGTGCCGCAAGTGCGCAAAAGTGTTTTCGTACCTCTGATATTGATGAGGTAGGTGATGAATATCATCATACCTATTTTGAAATGCTTGGTAATTGGTCATTTGGTGATTATTTTAAGACTGAGGCAATTCAATGGGCATTGGAATTATTGGTAAAAGAATATAAGTTACCACAGGATAAGCTTTGGGTGACTGTATTTTTAGGAGAAAGAGGCGTGTCCAAAGATACGGAAGCAGCAAAGCTGTGGGAGCAATTTGGCGTTGATAAGAAAAGAATTAAAGAGTTTGGTATGGAGGATAATTTTTGGGGGCCGGTTGGTTCAACCGGGCCATGCGGGCCATGTACTGAAATTCATTATGATCAAGGCAAAGATTTTCAAAAAGAAAAATGCTCTCTTAATGGATGCGGGCCGAATTGTAGTTGCGGGAGATTTGTTGAAGTATGGAATTTAGTATTTATGGAGTATCGCAAGACTCGTGAAGGTAAATATGAAAAATTACCTGCGCAAAACGTTGATACCGGCGCGGGATTAGAACGTCTCGCCGCAGTGCTTCAAAACAAATCATCAGATTATGAAACAGATTTATTTTTGCCCATAGTTAATACAATTAAAGAGCTTTCGCCAATTTCTTTGTCATCTCCCCCTCTGTCTTCCCGAGCGACCCCTCCTTTGTCATCCCGAGCGACCCCTCCTTTGTCATCCCGAGCGACCCCTCCTTTGTCATCCCGAGCGACCCCTCCTTTGTCATCCCGAGCGACCCCTCCTTTGTCATCCCGAGCGACCCCTCCTTTGTCATCCCGAGCGACCCCTCCTTTGTCATCCCGAGCGACCCCTCCTTTGTCATCCCGAGCGACCCCTCCTCTGTCTTCCCGAGCGACCCCTCCTTTGTCATCCCGAGCGACCCCTCCTTTGTCATCCCGAGCGACCCCTCCTTTGTCATCCCGAGCGACCGAAGGGAGCGAGGGATCCCAACAAAATGAAAAAGCAGTTCGCGTTATTGCTGATCATATGCGCGCCGTGTGTTTTTTAATTGCCGATGGCGTGATTCCTTCAAATGAAGATCGCGGATATATGCTTCGCCGGTTAATGCGAAGGGCGATGCGCTATGCTCGCAGGCTTCATATGGGGAAAAATTTTTTAATCCCCATTTGCCAAGTGATCATTGATGTATATAAGGGGCAGTATCCCGAATTACAAAAAAAACAAAATGATATTTTAACATTGGTGCAAAACGAAGAAGAAAAATTTATGAAAAGCCTGCGTGATGGATTGAAACGGTTTAGAGTATTAGTACAAGAGACAAAAAATCAAGACGAGACTGTTTTAGATCCTCAAAAAACATTTCAACTCTATGATACGTATGGCTTCCCGATTGAATTAACCATTGAGATGGCGCAGGAAAAGGGATTAACAGTGGATGAAGTTGGGTTTCAAAAAGAGTTTGAGCGTCATCGAAAAATATCACGCGCCGGCGCAGTGCATAAGTTTAGTGGTGTTGGTGAGTGGGGAGATAAGGTCGCGCCCCAGCACAGCGCTACCCATTTGCTCCATCAAGCATTGCGCGATGTACTAGGCGAGCATGTGCATCAAGATGGTTCTGATTTAACGCCTGAGCGCCTGCGGTTTGATTTTACACACCCTAAGCCATTAACAAAGGAAGAGATTAAAGCAATTGAAGATTTGGTAAATAAGCAAATTGAGCGCGATCTCATCGTGACGGTTGAAAAAAAGAAATTTGAAAATGCGGTTAAAGCTGGTGCGCTTGCTTTTTTTAGAGAGAAATATCCTAAAGAAGTGACCGTCTATACTATGGGGGATTTTTCAAAAGAGGTATGTACCGGGCCGCATGTTAAACATACGAACCAAATTGGAAAATTTAAAATTGTAAAAGATGAAGCGCTTTCTGCAGGAGCGAGAAGGATTAGAGCAGTGGTTGAGGGGAGTACATATAAACCAAAAGGGATTTCAGTTTTTGATTCTAAAAGCATTTAATGTATGTATACAATAAAGCTTGAACAATTTTCTGGCCCGTTTGATATCCTCCTTAGTTTAATTGAGAAAGAAAAATTAGATATTACTGAAGTTTCATTATCCAAGGTAGCTGATGAATTTCTTAAATATGTACATACACTGGAAGAGGTAAGCGCGCAAGAACTTGCTGATTTTTTAGAAGTCGTTGCAAAGCTGATTTTGATTAAATCGCGGCTTTTGATTCCTGAGGCTATATTTGATGAAGAAGAAGCTGATGAGCTTATTGATCAGTTAAAGATTTATCGCGAATTCGCACATGCATCAAAAGGTGTATCACACTTAGTAGCTGCGCCGTTGTATTCATTTGCTAAAGAAAAGATACCGTTAGCCGAAACATCAAATATTACCTTTGACTTAAAAGTAGATCCATTACTTTTGGAAAAAAACTTTAAAAGCATTGTATTTGACATTTTAGAGCAGATTAAGCTTTCACAAAAAAGTATAAAGAGAAAAGTGATTTCTTTGCGAGAAAAAGTTAATGAATTGCTTATTTTGCTTAAAAAACATGAAAAAGTTATATTTAACCCCCTACTGAAAGGCAAGAAGCGCATTGAGCAGGCAGTAATGTTTTTAGCAGTGTTAGAATTAATGAAGCAAAAAAAAGTGCAGGTACAACAAAAAGAATTATTTGGTGAGATTGTAATTAAACAAATATAGACATGGCACTAAAGTCAATATTAGAAAGTTTATTATTTATTGCGCATCGGCCATTAGAAAAAAAAGAAATGGCAGCGTTTGCTAATGGATCTAAAGAAGAGGTTGATGAAGTGCTTACTATATTGATTAATGAATATAACAGCAGGGGAGGAGGCATTAAAATTATTCAAAACAACAATGAGTATCAAATGGTAACGGCGCCGCAAAATAGTGAAGTAGTTTCAAAATTTTTAAAGACTGAAATTACCGGAGAATTAACGCCTGCATCATTAGAGACTTTATCAATTATTGCGTATCGGGGGCCGATTATAAGAGATGAGTTGGAGCAGATCCGTGGGGTAAATTGTTCTATTATTTTACGGAATTTACTCATTAAAGGATTAATTATTGAGATTAATAAAGATAAGCAGATATATAATGTGAGTTTAGATTTTATCCGCCAACTCGGTATTGTGGATATTAAAGAACTCCCTGATTACGACCGCTTAAAACGAGATATTCCCTTATCTTCACTCATAAGCGAAGAAGAGTAAGCTCTCATAGTTCAACGGATAGAACACAGGTTTCCGGAACCTGCAATGGAGGTTCAATTCCTCCTGAGAGCATTTTGAATTAGAATGGTAAAAATAGTTTTAAAAAAAATGATTCCCAATCAATTTTTATTGTTATATCATAAGATTTTGGCATATGTAGCTGCGTTTTTGTATGGGCATCCAAGTAAAAAAATGATTGTTATTGGCGTAACCGGAACTTCAGGCAAGTCAACCGTAGTTAATTTAATTGCAAGCATTTTAGAAGCTGCTGGACATAGATGTGGTTTAACTACCACATTTAATTTTAAAATTGGCAATAAAGAGATTGTTAATACCATGCGCATGACCATGCCGGGTAGATTTAAGCTGCAAAGTCTATTAAAGCAAATGCATAGAGCTGGATGTGAGTATGCTATTATTGAAACAACCTCTCAAGGAATTGTTCAATTTCGACATATAGGCATTAATTATGATATGGCCGTGTTTACGAATTTATCTCCTGAGCATATTGAATCACATGGAAGTTTTAAAAAGTACCGTCAAGCTAAAGAAGTGCTATTTAAACATGTAACTAAAAAGAAGAATAAGGTAATTAATGGCAAGAAGATTAAAAAAATAATCGTGGTAAATAGTGATGATGAAAATGCAGAACATTTTTTAAAGTACAGGGCTGATGAAAAATATGAATATGGAATACAATGTAAAAGACAAAGTACAGGGCATAACATTATTAAAGCAGAGGATATTGTATCAGGCATTAGGGGGGTAGAATTTAGTATTCAAGGGATGGCATTTCAATTGCAGTTGCTGGGTACATTTAGTGTATATAATGCGTTAGCAAGTATAAGTGTTGCGTTATCACAGGGCATAGATTTATCTACGTGCCAGAAGACATTAGAGGGCATACAAAATATGCCAGGGAGAATGGAAATAGTAGCGCGTGAACCATTAGTTATTATTGATCAAGTATATATACCTGACTCCTTAGAGAAAGTTTATAAGACTATTGAAAGTTTCAAGTATCAAGTATTAGATTCTAAGACGATTTGTGTATTTGGTGCAGCAGGCGGGGGAAGAGATACGTGGAAGCGACCAGTTTTGGGAAGAGTTGCACAAAAATATTGTGATTATATAATCGTTACTACTGAAGATCCATACGATGAAGATCCACAAGTAATTATTAATGAGGTAATTTCTGGTATAGCGAATAATCAAGACTTAATTAAACACAAAAAACTTTTTATGATTCTTGATCGTGAGGAAGCTATTGAAAAAGCATTAGAAATTGCACAAAAAAATGATATTGTTGTTATAACAGGTAAGGGCGCAGAGCAATCAATAGTGATAAAAGGTAAAAAAATACCATGGAGTGATAAAAAAGTAGTAAAAAAGTTGTTAGAGCATAAAAGGAGTGTGTAAAAACTGTGGATAACCTATTTCTTTGCTTATTTAAGGGGAAAAATCATGCTTGACAAAACAAAATTAATATGCTATTGTAAAATACAATCTAATAAATTTACCCTTTTGTATCAGGGTAATAGACTAATTTTGTCCCCTTGAATATTATTTAGAGACAAAATTGAATTAAAAAATCCCTTATAGATATCTTGAGGGGATTTTTGCGTCTTGTATCTATGCCCATCTCTACTAAACAACGTAAAACATTTTTTACTTCAAAATTTGATCTGTCCTTGCCTGATTTAGTTGAAATACAAAAGGCTTCGTATGATTGGTTTTTGAAAAAAGGAATTAAAGAATTATTTGAAGAATTCTCTCCTATCGAAGATGCAGTAGGGAGAAATCATGAATTACATTTTAAAAGTTGTTCATTAGGAGCACCAAAATTTGATGAAATCACGAGTAAAAATCGCAACCTAACCTATGAAGCGCCCTTGACCGTAAAAGCGCGCTTAATTAATAAGAAAACTGGCAAGAAGACTTCGCAAGAAGTATATTTTAGTGACATTCCGCTGATGACAAAACGCGGAACGTTTATTATTAATGGTATTGAGCGTGTTGTAGTGCAACAGCTTGTGAGGTCGCCCGGCGTATTCTTCTCAGGAGAATTAATCAAAGGGCGACTTTTTTATGGCGCAAAGATTATTCCTGACCGTGGTGCATGGTTTGAGCTTGAAACTGATACGAAAGGTGTGATGTGGGTGCGCATTGATAGACAGAGGAAAACGACCATAACCGCACTCCTGAGAGTTTTTGAGCTTGGTACGGATAAAGAAATTTTAGATGCGTTTAAACAATTTAAAGACGGATCAGGACTAGATTATATTAAAGCAACCCTTGAAAAAGACCCTTCCTCGACTGAACAAGAGGGGTTGATTGAGGTGTATAGAAAAATTCGGCCAGGAGAGCTGGCAACGGTTGATAATGCTAAATCATTGATTTATGCTATGTTGTTTAAATCAAACCGGTATGATCTAAGCAAGGTGGGGCGGTATAAAATGAATCAACGACTCGGTTTTGATAAAAGTGTAAAAGAGCGCGTATTGCGCCAGAAAGATATTGTTGCGGTAATTGCTGAGATGATACGACTGAGTATCAATCAATCATTACCTGATGATATCGATCATTTAGCGAATAGACGAGTACGTGCTGTTGGTGAATCAGTTCAGAATAGGATGCGTGTAGGAATGTTACGGCTTCAAAGAATTATTCGGGATAGAATGAGTGTTGTTGAGCAAAAAGCATTAACGCCAGGACAATTGATTAATGTGAGGCCCATTACGGGCGTGATTAGAGAGTTTTTTATGTCATCGCAATTATCTCAGTTTATGGATCAAACCAACATTCTTTCAGAGCTTGAGCACAAACGCAGGTTAACCGCGGTAGGCCCGGGAGGTCTCACCCGAGAGCGTGCTGGCTTTGAGGTTCGCGATGTACATAGAACGTATTATGGGAAAATTTGTCCGATTGCAACACCGGAAGGCCCAAATGTTGGTTTAGTAAACCATCTAAGCTGTTATGCACGACTGAGCGAATATGGCTTTATGGAGACCCCGTATCGTAAGGTAGTAAAGGGAAAACTTACTAATGAAATTGCCTATTTAAATGCGCATGAGGAAGAGCAACATATTTTAGCGCCCTATTCTACTCCCATTGATAAAAATGGGAACATTAGTGAAGAAGGAGTTGAAGCACGAATTCATGGCCGTCCAGGATTTTGTCGGTCTAAAGAAGTTGAATTTATTGATGTAGCGTCAAATCAAGTTGTCAGTGTAGCGACCAGTTTGATCCCCTTTTTAGAGCATGATGATGGTGTACGGGCTTTGATGGGGACTAACATGCAACGACAAGCAGTGCCGTTAGTAAGACCAGCTTCTCCTCTTGTGGGAACGGGAATTGAGGCGCGTATTGCAAAAGATTCTGATCATATGATTCATGCTCAAAAAGCAGGACGAGTAACGAGTATTGATGCAAATCATGTTACTATTTCTTACACTTCAGGCGGAGAAGAAATATATTACCTTAATAAATTCCAACGATCTAATTTTGATACATGCTTTAATCAGCGGCCAACCGTAGCCAAGGGACAAAGGATAAAAGCTGGCGAGATTTTAGCAGAAGGACCTTCAATTGAAAATGGAGAGTTAGCCTTGGGACAAAATATATTGGTTGCGTTTATGCCATGGGAGGGAGGAAATTATGAAGATGCCATTTTAATATCGTCACGATTAGTGCAAAGTGATCTGTACTCTTCGCTTCATATTGATGAACACACCATTGATATTCGCGAGACAAAGTTTGGACCGGAAATGATGACGTGTGATATTCCTAATGTAAGTGAAGAAAAGTTAAAAAATCTTGATGATGAAGGAATTGTGCGCATTGGTGCAGAGGTACAGTCTGGAGATATTTTAGTGGGCAAAATTACACCAAAGGGCGAGATTGAGCTGACCGCAGAAGAAAAACTTTTGCGTGCGATTTTTGGAGAAAAAGCGCAGGATGTTCGTGACTCCTCTTTGTATTTAGAGCATGGTGAGCATGGGAAAATTATTGATATAAAAATATTTTCCCGTGATAAAGGAGATAAATTGCCGTCAGGGGTAATTAAATCTATAAGCGTGTTAATTGCTGATCTGCGTAAGATACAAATTGGTGACAAAATGGCAGGCCGTCATGGAAATAAAGGAGTTATATCGCGCATTGTGGCCGAGGAAGATATGCCATATTTAAAAGATGGCACACCCGTTGATATTATTTTAAATCCATTAGGTGTAGTTTCTCGAATGAATTTAGGACAAATTTTAGAAACACATTTAGGTTTAGCTGCCCAGGCATTAGGGTATAAGGCAGCAAGCCCTGTATTAAATGGCGTTACCATGATTGAGATTAAACGTGAACTTAAGCGTGCAGGGTATTCTGAGAGCGGTAAGGCTATGCTCTATGATGGAAGAACCAGCGAGCAATTTAAGGAGCCCATAACCATTGGCTATATTTACATGATGAAACTCAATCATTTGGTTGAAGACAAAATTCATCAACGTTCAATTGGGCCATATTCATTGATTACCCAGCAGCCATTAGGTGGAAAAGCGCAGTTTGGAGGGCAGCGATTTGGAGAAATGGAAGTATGGGCGCTTGAAGGATATGGTGCTGCGCATGCCCTTCAAGAAATGTTGACCATTAAATCCGATGATGTGGTTGGACGAACTAAGGCATATGAGTCAATTATTAAAGATGAACCTATTAAGGAGATTCATATTCCAGAATCATTTAGCGTATTGGTGCGCGAATTAAAGGGATTAGCGTTGGGGGTTGATATGTTGCGTCATGGCAGGAAACTCCCCGCGCGACGCGATAAGAAATCGAGGCGCTAGGTCTTGAAAATTAATTAACATTAATTTCATCGCATGCCGACACCATCAACAATTTCCACATTAACGTTACCATCTGATAAAAGAAGACATCAGGCTGATTTTGATGCGATACGTTTACATCTCGCATCACCAAAAGAGATTATGGAGGAATGGTCATATGGGGAGGTTACGAAGCCAGAAACCATTAATTATCGATCTCGTAAGCCAGAGCGCGACGGCTTATTTTGTCAGAGAATTTTTGGTCCGGTAAAAGACTGGCAGTGCGCGTGCGGCAAATATAAAAAGCTGCGCTATCGTGGTATCACGTGTGATCGTTGCGGCGTTGAGATAACGCGATCGTTAGTACGGCGTGAACGCTTGGGCCATATTAAACTTGCTGCACCAGTAGCCCATATTTGGTTTTTGCGCAGCGTCCCATCAAAAATCGGGCTGTTGTTAGATATGTCAGTTGCGGCATTAGAAAAAGTGGCTTATTTTGCTAATTTTATCATTACCCATGTTGATGAAGATTTAAAAGAAAAAGCGCAAGAAAAATTAGAGCAAGAGTTTAATGATGAGAAAAAAGCGCTTAAACATGAAAAACATAACGATTCAAAGGAATATGCAAGGAGACTTGAGGATCTAACGACAGCATATAAAGAAACAAAGCGTGAAATAACAGAGTTATATGAAAAGCGTTTGTTAACTGAACTAGAATATCGCGAGCTTTCGATGAGCTATGGGCATATTTTTGAGGCTGGTATTGGTGCAGAGGCAATTTTAAAATTACTTGAAAATCTTGATTTGTCTAAACTTGCACGAGAACTTGAAAAGAAGCGGGGAGAAACAACCAATCCTACTAAAAAGAAAAAATTACTCCAGCGTATAAAGTATGTCCACAATTTTATTACCAATAATGTCAAGCCAGAGTATATGGTGCTCCGTGCAGTGCCCGTGATTCCACCAGAACTAAGGCCATTAGTGCCGTTAGATGGCGGCAGGTTTGCGTCTTCAGATTTAAATGATTTGTATCGACGGATAATCAATCGCAATAATCGTTTAAAACGATTGTATGATTTGCATGCGCCAGAGGTGATTTTACGCAATGAAAAGAGAATGCTTCAAGAAGCAGTTGATGCATTAATTGATAATGAAATGCGTTCAGGGAAAACAACCATTGCCTCGACTGGGCAGCGAAGGCCCTTAAAATCTTTAGCTGATATTTTAAAAGGAAAGCAAGGGCGATTTCGACAGAATTTACTTGGGAAGCGCGTAGATTATTCAGGCCGATCTGTTATTGTGGTTGGGCCGCGCCTGAAGTTAAGTCAGTGCGGTCTGCCAAAGCTTATGGCAGTGGAATTGTTTAAGCCGTTTATTGCTTCTGAATTAATTAAGCGAGAAATTGTTCATAATGTGAGATCCGCCAATCGTTTAATTGAGACAGGGACTGAAGAGGTATATGCTATTTTAGAAGAAATTATTAAAGATACACATGTATTATTGAATCGTGCGCCAACACTTCATCGATTAGGCATTCAAGCGTTTCAGCCTGTATTGATTGAAGGAAAAGCGATTCAAATTCATCCCTTGGTATGTGCAGCATTTAATGCTGATTTTGATGGAGATCAAATGGCGGTACACGTTCCTATTACGAGTCAGGCACGTGATGAGGCAAAAAATATTATTCTCTCAACACACAATTTGTTAAAGCCGGCAACGGGCGAGCCAATTGTGACCCCAACGCAAGATATGATCTGGGGCGCATATTATATGACCTATTGTGAGCGGAGCGAACAACAAGGTTCTGCGAAGCATGGTTCTTATGACGAGCGGAGAGAGGAACAAGGTTCTGCGAAGCACGGTTCTTATATTCACAAAAAAAGTAAAAAAGAATATCCGAATTTTAGTAGTATCGATGAAGCAGTGTTGGCATACTCAATCGGGAAAATTACGCTTCAAGAGAAAATTAACGTTAGAGTTGATTCTGAGCGCAGACAAGTGAGTGTGGGGCGGTTATTATTTAATGCAATTCTGCCAAAAGGAATTTATACTATGGATACCGTGGTTGATAAAGGGACGTTAAAACAAATTGTAATTAAAACAATTCAAAAATATGGCAGAGATAAGACAGTTGAATTGTTGGATCAAATTAAACAAACTACACTCACGTATTTAACAGGATCAGGGCTTTCGTGGGGAATGGATGATTTGCCTGACTTGGAGCAAAAAAAAGAGATTCTTGCTGAGGCAGAAAAACGCATTGATGAGATTAGAAACCAATATGAAACCGGTTTGTTATCTGAAAATGAACGATATTTAAAAAGTATCGAAGTGTGGATTAGCGCAAAAGATAAAATTACTGAGGTGGTGAGAAAACGAGATCCTGAATTTAGTCCTATATTTTCTATGGTTGAATCCGGTGCACGGGGTTCATGGGCACAGCTTACCCAAATGTTTGGTATGCGTGGTATTGTATCTTCGCCAACCGGCAGATTAATTGAGCTTCCTATTAAATCTTCATTTAAAGAAGGATTTAATGTGTTAGAATATTTTATTTCTACCCATGGTTCGCGAAAAGGTGTATCTGATACCGCGCTTCGTACGGCGAGTGCGGGATATTTAACCCGGCGCATGGTTGATGTATGTCAGGACATTATTATTACTAAAAATGATTGTAAGAGTGCAAAGGGTTTTAAGTTCACGCGTGAAGACAATACAAAAATGGGAGAAAATTGGCAAACGCGTTTATTTGGCAGAGTAGCAGAAAAGGCAATCCATGACCCAAAATCAAAGGCTGTTATTGTTCGCAAAAATGATGTTATATCATATGATAAGGCAGAGGAAATACAAAATGCAGATCCTGAAGAGGTAAGGATTCGATCGGTATTAACGTGTCAATCAGTGCGCGGTATATGCGCGCGATGCTATGGCTATGATTTAAGCTATAACGAGCCGGTTAAGATTGGTACACCAGTCGGTATTATTGCAGCTCAAAGTATTGGTGAACCAGGAACCCAGCTGACGCTGAGGACGTTTCATACAGGAGGTGTTGCGGGTAAAGATATTACACAAGGGCTTCCGCGTGTTGAAGAGCTGTTTGAAGTTAGGCCAGTAAAGCGGAAAGCAGTTATGGCAAAGCATAAGGGCACTGTTAAGATTATCTCATCAGATGATCAAAAAAGAGTTAGGATTACCTATCTGAGCAGACAAGAAGATACGTATACCATTGCGGGCAAAAAAGCCAAGCTTAACGTTAAGCAAGGGCAAAAATTAAAAAAGGGCGATAGTATTGCAATATTACCCTCCTTGTCATCCCGCGCCTCGCGCGGGAAGACAAAAGAAGTGTCATCTTCTGGGAAGAAAATCACGGCGCGGCATAGTGGAGAAGTTGCTATTGAAGATACGGTGGTTACGGTAACATATGAGGGGGAAAAACATGAAGAGTATGATGTGGCCGGATATACCATATGGGTTAAAGACAAAGATAAGGTAGAGAAGGGTCAGCAATTAACTGATGGAAGTTTGGATTTGCGTGAACTCTATACATTGCGCGGCAAAGAAGAGGTAGAAAAATATATATTGCGGGAAATTCAATATATTTATTCATCTCAGGGGCAAAGATTAAATGATAAGCATGTTGAGCTCATTATTCGTCAAATATTTTCCCGCGTATTAGTAGTGGATTCTGGTGATACTGATCTTTTGCCCGGAGAGATTGTACCCAAAGCGTATGTAATTGAAGCAAATAAGATAGTTGAAAAAGAAGGTAAGAAATCGGCCAAAGTAAAGGAGCTGCTCACTGGTATCACCCGGGTTTCACTCTCGACCGATAGCTGGCTTTCTGCTGCGAGTTTTCAAGAAACATCTCGTGTGTTAGTTAATGCGGCAATTAGCGGGCGGCCTGATTATTTACGCGGGTTAAAAGAAAATGTAATTGTGGGACAATTAATCCCTGCGGGAACCGGTTTGGAATCTAGAAAGGCCTAGATTTTAGATTTAAGATTCTAGATTTATGAGTTTGCTTTACTATGCAAACTTTTTATGCTATAATGATCACATTAATGATCTTGAATTACGAAATAGCCCCACCTTGTCATTCCGAGCGAACTGCCCCCTTTTGTCATTCCGAGCGAGCCCAAAGGCGAGCGAGGAATCTCAAACATTAATGAGTATTGATTTTTATGGCTAAAAAAAGACAAAGAAAATCAACAAAGCTTCGAAAAGAGCGTAAAACAAAAAAGAATAGAAAAAGGAGGAAAAAGCAAGGATTTGAAAAAATGAGTGAATTTCATCGTCAGGCTATATCCATTATTTTGATAGCCCTGTCAGTAATTTTGTTGTTAAGCCAAATTGGACTTGCCGGTATAGCAGGTGAGTTTTTCGCACTCGGACTTCAAATATTATTTGGCTGGGTGAGCTGGTTTATCCCGGTGATATTTTTAATTTTAGCGTTTATTAGTATTAAATATGATGCAATTCAAGATCAGAGTATACTTCGCCTAAAACGGCCGCCTTCATTTATTACTCGTTTTCTCGTCCTAATACTCTTAGCAGTTATATTATCTTCAGCACTTCATGTCTCATTTATTAATAATCCAACCGCATTAAACGAATTACAAGGCGGTGGATATATTGGGTATGGCATTAGTTATGTGATGGTGAAAACCTTTGGCAATTGGGCAAGTTGGATTATTTTCGCAGCCGCTTTTATTATTGGGTTGTTTGTTGCGCTTTCAGGCATGATAAAGAAAAAACCGAAAAAAGAAGAACGGGTAGTGGTAAAACAGAGCTTTATACATCGTATTTTTGAAAAAATAAAAAAACTCATATCTCATAAACAGCCAGCAGTTGAGAGCACATCAGAAACAGAAAAGTTGCTTGAAGTATTACCAGAGGATGAAGGAGCTTTATCCTCTCCCTCAAAACAAAAACCAACACTTCCTATTACGGCGATAAAATCATATCAAAAAGCTGATATGCCGTTACATCTATTAGATAGCGCCAGCTCTAAACCAAACGCAGGAGATATTAAGGCGAATAAATTAATTATTAAGCGTACATTAGAGAATTTTTATATTCCGGTGGAAATGGGAGAGGTAAAGGTTGGCCCTACGGTAACACAATATACATTAAAGCCAGCAGAAGGCGTAAAATTATCTAAAATTACCACGCTTCACAATGATCTATCAATGGCATTAGCAGCGCATCCGATTCGTATTGAAGCGCCCATTCCCGGCCGATCTATGGTAGGGATTGAAGTGCCGAATGTCCGTGTTGCCGTGATTCGCTTAAAAGAAATGTTAGTGAGCGATACGTTTAAAAAACGAAAATCAAATTTAACTATATCGCTCGGCCGTGATGTAGCAGGAAGAATTTGGTTGGCAGATTTATCTAATATGCCGCATATGTTAGTAGCAGGCAGTACGGGATCAGGAAAAACAATATTTTTAAATTCAGTTATTATAAGTTTAATTTATCAAAATGCGCCTGAAGATTTGCGTTTTATTTTAATTGATCCAAAACGCGTTGAGCTTACGTTATATAATGAACTGCCGCATTTATTAACCCCCGTTATCGTGGATGTTGATAAAACAATTAATGCCCTGAAATGGACTATTGGTGAAATGGAGCGTCGGTTTGACATAATGCATGACGCACAAAAACGAAACATTAGTACGTATAATAGCGCGTTTTCTAATAGTAGACTCCCCTATATTATTGTTATTATAGATGAGTTAGCGGATTTAATGGTTACCGCACCACATGAGGTGGAAACCTGTATTATTCGTTTAGCGCAGATGGCACGTGCAACAGGAATCCATTTAGTGATGGCAACCCAACGCCCGTCGGTTGACATTATTACGGGATTAATTAAGGCAAATATTACCACGCGCGTTGCGTTTTCAGTAGCTTCTGCAGTTGATTCACGAACCATTTTAGATTTTTCTGGTGCAGAACGGTTGTTAGGACGGGGAGATATGCTATTTATCTCGCCTGAGATTTCAAAACCACGGCGTTTGCAGGGCCCGTATGTTTCTGATATCGAGATTAAAAAAGTAGTTGAGTATTTAAAAAATATTGCGAAACCTTTGTATAAAGAAGAAGTTACGGAATCACAGCCAGATGATATACGTTCTCATTTTGGCGATTTAAAAAAAGATGAACTTTTAGATGAGGCGCGCGAGACAGTAATTGCAGCGGGGAAAGCATCGGCATCATATTTACAGCGGCGACTGCGTATTGGCTATGCCAGGGCCGCGCGACTCCTAGATTTATTAGAAGAAGAGGGGACTATTGGGCCTCAAGAAGGATCAAAACCACGAGAAGTATACACGTCTTCTTCTAATAAAGAAGACGCGGAGTAGATAAAAAATTATTACATGTCGTTTACTTCAAAACAAGTGAGATCAGATACCTTAGGGCATGTGTTACAACAAACGCGCGAGGATAAGGGATTGAGTCTTAAAGATGTAGAACAAAGTACGAGCATTGTTAAAAAATATTTAGAATATTTAGAAGCAGATGATTTTTATAAATTCCCCAGTACAACATATACGCGCGGGATTCTCAAACGTTATGCAGAGGCGTTAGAATTGGATGCGCGAAGTATTATAAATCAATGGGAACGAGAATATAGCGCTCCTTTGTCATCCCGTCCCCCCTTGTCATCCCGTTCCCCTTTGTCATCCCGTTCCCCTTTGTCATCCCGCGCGAAGCGCGGGAAGACAAAGGAAAAGTTGTCATCCCGCATCCCACTAAAGTGGGCTTCTCCTAAAAACGTTGTAGTACTGGCAATCCTTATCTTGATTTTATTATATATTGGTGTTAATATTAAAACAGCGATAGCACCACCATTAATTGAGATTATACATCCGCCAGATGAATTTATAGCTTCAAAGTCCAGCATTGTCGTACAAGGTACAACAAAACCTCATATAGAAGTATTTATAAACAATCAATTAATTGGCATCGCTGATGCTTATGGGGGCTTTGAACAAGTCGTGGCCTTATTGCCTGGTTTAAATACCATTGAGATTTCAGCCAAGAAAAAATATTCGCGTATGCGAACCATATACCGCCAGATCGTATTAGAAGCCCCCTCCCTTGTCATCCCGAGCGACTGAAAGGAGCGAGGGACTGATTCGTATATTAATATTGATTTTTATGGCACAACAAGACCAAAAACAAGACAGGAAAAAAGCTGCAGAATCTGCAGTTGAACAGTTGCAGTCTCGGTTTGGCGAAGGGGCTATTATGAAGCTGGGAGAAGCAAAAAAAATGAAAGTAGATGTGATTCCCACCGGCTGTCTTTCCCTTGATTTAGCATTAGGCGTTGGAGGCATTCCTCGCGGCCGGGTTATAGAAATTTTTGGACTTGAGATGACTGGAAAATCAACCCTGGCGCTTCATATCATAGCTGAAGCACAAAAAAAAGGCGGTATAGCCGCTTTTGTTGATGCCGAGCATGCGTTAGACCCAGATTATGCCAAGCGCATTGGTGTTAAAGTTGATGATTTATTAATTTCTCAGCCAGATACAGGAGAGCAAGCCTTAGAGATTGTTGAAACATTGGTTCGCTCAAATGGGGTAGATGTGATTGTGATAGATTCAGTAGCTGCATTAACACCAAGAAAGGAGATTGAAGGCGAGATGGGAGATCATCATATTGGCCTTCAAGCCCGTTTAATGAGTCAAGCGCTGCGAAAGTTAACCAGCATCGTGGGTAAAACAAAAACTGCAGTTATTTTTATTAATCAAATTCGAATGAAAATCGGAGTTTATTTCGGGAACCCTCAGACCACGACCGGAGGGTTGGCTTTAAAATTTTATTCATCAGTTAGAATTGAACTGCGCCGTTTAGTACAAATTAAAAAAGGTGATGAAGTAATAGGCAATCGGGTTAAGGCAAAAGTAGTGAAAAATAAAGTAGCCCCACCGTTTAAAATTGCTGAGTTTGAGATTATGTATAACGAAGGAATTTCATATACGGGTGATTTGCTTAACTTAGGCGCAAAATATGGTTTGGTAACAAAAAAAGGCAACACCTTATACTATGATAAAGAAAAACTTGGTGTTGGCTGGGAAAATGCAAAAAATTATTTAAAAGAAAATTCTAAAATGGCAGCTGATCTAAAAAAACAAATCCTCAAATCCCTCAAAGAACAAGAATAAAATTCAGTATTTTAAAAAATCCAGCTTCTCACTGATGAGAGCCGGATCTTTTTATTTTCTAATTTTATTTAAGATTAGTTAATAATTTATCAACTTCTTGTGGAAATTTTAAAGCTTTTTTAAAAACTGCATCAGCCATCTTTTCATTATAAGTGTGGGCAATACGGTTTCTGTTGTCTAAAAATTCAAACCATGTTTCAACATTTTCAATTAATTCTAGTTTTCCAGCTTGTCTTAGACAATTTTTAGGACTTTGGCAATTAAGGCCCTGGTCTCTAATATATTCCTGAATAGTTTTCCATCCAAGTTCAAAAGTAAATTCAAATCTTTGAACAGTAGCATCTTTATTCATTCTAGTAGGACTAGCCTTTGTTGCTTGTTTAAGTCTTTGGTTAGCTTTTTTAAGATCTTTAATTAAACTATAAAGTTTTGTCATAATTGTTTTATTTTAGACAAAGCTATGTCTTTAAATTTTTTATCAACGAATGAAAAATCAACAATATCAACGTTATATGGCAGGTCAGATTCTTCTAATGCCTCTTCAATTAAAATCTTGGTGCTTGAAGGAATGGGTTTTTTGCTCCAAATGCCAATATCATAGTCACTGTATTTTTTAGCTTTACCAGTTGCTCTAGAGCCAAAAATAAAGACTTTGTGAACTTTAGGATCAAGAAATTGAAAAATGATTTTTTTAATTGTTTTTTCTGCTGATTTCATAATTTATCTCTCATACATTATAGTGTACTATATTTGTTAAAAATTTTCGTATATGTGGTGCTGAGCAAAGTCGTTTGCTTAATCAGGGCGCTTATGTATTAGGATAACATAATACAAAAAAAGAGTAAATGGGCAGATTTGTCCAATACAAGATGAGCCCCGAATAGATCCCGCTTTCTCACGCAAAATGAGCCCCAAATTGCGTTATCACAAATACCAGACAGGAATAAATTTAATAGACGTAGAGTTGATTTTTGTTTCTCCCCAAAATCCTTTTGTGAGAATTAACCCTTTTTGAGGCTTATATTGAGATACAAAATTTCTAAAACTCCTTGAGATATATGCAGATTTTAAGGCAGAATATTTTATTTCTACGGGGATAAGATCTTTTGGTCTTTCTATAATGAAGTCTACTTCAGCGCCTGCTTTTGTTCTCCAGTATTTTAGTTCTAGTTCATCATCCTGTTTTCTTAATTGAGAAAAAACTACATTTTCTGCTAATGCACCCATATCTGTTCTTAAGGAAATGGCGTTAAAATTATTAATAATATAGTTTCGGAGCCCTGAGTCAATAAAGTAGGTTTTAGGTGATTTTCTTATCTCTGTTGTTTTATTGGTAAAAAATGGTTTTATAAGTGAGATAATAAAGGTTTCTTCTAAAACAGAAAGATAGTGTTTAACTTCTTCAAAGTAACTGCCAGAATCATCAATAAGCGAATCATATTTAATTAGATTGCCTGTTCGGAGCCCTAATAAATTAATTAGTTTTTTAAACGTTGAAGTATTGGTTATTTTTAAAAGTTCTATAATATCTTTTTTAATATACGTATTATAAATATTTTTAAGCACTGTTCTTTTTGTTTCGTTATCATTGGTTTTTAATACCTCTGGATACCCTCCCCATATAGTATATTGTTCAAATAGTTTTTCAAAATCTTTACTAAAAATATCTTTTTTGGGAGAAATGAAGGGCTGAGAATCATCAATAAATGCTTTTACTTGCTTAGATTTTTCCTGGTAAACATTATTGAGTTGTTTAGATTTAACTTGTAAAAACTCCTCAAAATCAAATTGCCACAGATCAAGAAAAAATACCCTTCCTACTAAAAATTTGGCTGTCTTTCCGGTTAGCTCTAAAGAAGAAGATCCGGTGATGATAAATTTAATATTATCAAATGTATCGTATAATAGTTTTAAAATGTGTCCGCCTTGTTCTAGGTAGTGAAATTCATCTATTAAAAGATAAAATGTTTCTTTTTTGTCTGAAATTATACTTTTTATAGCCTCTCGTGCATCAAGAGTAAATTTTTCTAACATTTCATCATCTTCAAAGGTAATGAATATTATGTTATCTGGATTTACTTTTTTTTCTTGCGTTAACCATTGTTCAAGCATTCTCAAAAGAGTAGTTTTGCCTGCTTGCCGCGGACCCTTAATAGCTAAAATTTCTTTTCTATCTATCCATTTTTTAACATAAGTAAATAAGTTTCGGTTTAAATATCGTTCTTTTCCCATAAAAAGTTTTAATAATAGTAGGGTTATTACTAAATACTTTTTAATAATAGTAGGGTTATTACTAAAAGTCAACCCAACTTATCCACAGGCTCAAAATATTTTGTAATACAACATCCCTATATATTCATGAAATGCAATATCAGTTTTTCGTAAGTTTTCTGCATTGGGGAATATGTCAGTAATAGCATAGATAAATTCTACTTTAAAATCAGTTGGCGCAGGAATAGGTAAGGTTCCTGCTTTTTCAAATATATACATTGAGCGCGGCATATGATAGGCAGACGTAACTAAAAAGAACGGTTTATTATTGACCATTTCTTTAACATAGTATGCACTTTCTTTTGTTGTTCGTGACGTATCTTCTAGCAGTATATTATTTTCAGGAATACCTCGATCTTTTAAAAATATTTTTACTTTTTCAGCCTCATTTATTTCAGGATTGAGCGGCCGCGAGCCAGAAATAATTATTTCGAGAGGATTGTCTGCTAAAGAATGTAATCGCAAAATCTCACTTGCACGCAAAACATTACCTTCTTTACCTCCCAAGAGCAATACAATGGTATCAGCAGAATTAATATTTTTTTCAGTAACGATAGAATATTTGTTTTCAAGAGGATATAGGAGCAGATCAGCAATAGGGGAAAGGGAAAAAAGATAATATAAAATAAAACCAGTAATAAGCAGTATTTTTCCGAGTTTTTGTTTCCATACAATCAGTCCTATTAAAATAAAAACACCCACAAACACACTTGGCACTATAAATTGTTGCACAAGTTTAAACAACATCATATATTAAAAGTATATTGTATTTTTTCACGTATTTACTAAAGAAATAAAAAGGAATAAGTTCAACAGTAGTTTTTTTTATTTTTTTCTTGCGCGGATTCATATACAATTCTCCAATCCCCAACTCTAAATTTAAAAAAACCCCTGAAGGGTTTGCCTAAAGGGAGAGGTGTAATATAATCAAAATTATTTATAAACCAATTTAATTTATGCAGAATCCTCTTTCTAACGGGAAGATCTAATCGTCCTAAATCTTCCTCTGCTTCATCGGTAATAATAAATCGCCATTGCCTCATAATCAGTACTTTGCCAAAACATCTTTAAGGGCCTTAACTTTTCCTGCCTGTTTAGACCGGACAGATTTTTTTAAACGTTTAATAGCCTCGGGTCTAAGCAGCATACCAAAATCAGGATCGCTCAATATTTCTCTTAGAGCGCCAACTACTTCGCGATGAGCCATTTCACTAATTTTTCCATTTTTAGTTAAAGTTTTGGCCATAGTTTGATTATACTTTACTATTTTAGGGAAATTCCCAAAAATAGTCAATACCACTTACATGCCACTTATCCACAACTATAAAAGTCGGACTTTTTTAAGTGAGACCGGGTTTCCTCTTGAGAAACCCGGTCTCTTATTCTTTCAATTTACACGTTACGGGTTATTATATTTACAATCTTACCTTCCTAAAATACTCACTCGCAAACGCATAAAATATACCAATAAACAATCCTAAAATTCCCGCAATCATCACATTTTGAGTTCTGTTGGGAGCGATTCTTGTCTCAGGCGGAGCCGCCGCAACCTCAACAGTGGTGGGCGTTGTTTGATATGCTTTTTCAAACTCTTTTTGCTGTAACTGTTGATCAATATTTATTAATTGCTGCTCTAAACTTAAAATTTGCGCTTTTTTATTCTCTTCTTGATTTTTAACACCTGCTAATAAATTAATATAGCTTTCAGCAATGCGTCCTTGTCCTTCAGATTGCACATTAGCCCTTTTGCTAATTTCTTTTTCATAATACATAATATCTTCTTCCAGACGAGCAGCATCTTGTTTAATTTTTTCAATATCTTTAAAAGTTTTTTCTTTATTTTTTTCAATTGTTTCAATTTCTTTATTTAATGTTTTTTCAGCTTCAGAAAAAAGTAGTTGATGCCGATTATTCAATATTTCAACAACCGCATTAACCATTTCAACTGATTTTTCTGGCGTTTGTCCCCGGCCTTTTATACGTACAAAGGTAGATTTTTTTATAGCATCAATATCAAAACGACCTTTTAGGGCTATAGGAAATATTTCATTAGATAATCCTAATTTTGAATGAAGTCGTTCTAAGGTTATTTCCCGATCAAATATTGCCTTAATATCATCAACACTTTCTATGTTTGACCCTTTTATTTGTGAGATTTTTACTAAAGATGTTGCCTCAAATGTTTCAGGCATAGTTAAACTAATGACCGCAGTAAGTATTACCGCTGCAAAAAAAATCGCCAAGATTTGCACTTTTCTTTTTAAGAGCACATCAATATAATCACGCAAATCAATTTCCTCCTCATAAACAACATTGTCATTGCGAGGCGCCGTAGGCGCCGAAGCAATCTCATTTTGCTCCTTGTTTTTTTCTTGATTTTGATTTTCCATAGATTGGTCGATTGTTAAATTCTTGTTAAAATATCTAAATATTCTTTTGATGATATACCTAATATTCTTAAATTGTTGCGTATAATAAATATTGGCAGTTCAGAGTATCGAGGAATTATTACTGGTCTTTTTAGATCATCTCTCCACTAAGTTCGGCGATCTCCTTTTTCTCTTACAAAGTGACAGCCAACAAATAATACAAATTTTTCAAATTTTTTCCAATGAATAGGAACCAAACGAAACATGTAGTTTAAGCATTTAATGGTACTTTGACGCTTTCCAATTCTTGTGAAACAACTGCTGGCGGCATCCATTTTGTTTTTACCCGTTTCCATCCCAACTCTTGCAAGACCTCGGATAAAGTACCTCTTTTAAGTGTTTCTTCAAAAAAGATTTCAACAGCTTCATTAAACCGTTTTTTTGCCTCATCATAGTTTTTTCCGCATGTAGATAAATCAAGCGCTGGCGTATAAGCAATAAAGGTTTTCCCTTCGCGGAAAACAGATACTGGTAAATTAACTTCTACTTTTACTCGTTTCATAAATTTTTATTGGTTATTGATTGTTTATAACAAGCAGTCTAATTGATATATTATATCATCGTTTTTTAAACCAGTCAATAGTTAATTTTAGGCCGGTATTTAAATCAATTTTTGGCTTCCACCCAAGCTCTCTTTTTATTTTTTCCCAATCAAGCGCACTTCGCTGCAACTCTCCTTTAATAGGCGGTTCATATTTTTTAGATATTTTAGAATTAGTAAATTGAGTTAATTTTTTAAAAATTTGATTAACACTAGTTTGCTTCCCAGTGCCAACATTGTATATACCTATTTTATTTCCTCCAAGAGCCAATAAATTCGCACGTACCACATCTTCAACATACACATAATCCCGTGTTTGTCTGCCAGATCCGTTAATAGTACATGGTTTGTTGTTCAATATATTGAGAATAAATATAGCAATAACTCCTGCTTCTGCAAGCACATTTTGTCGTGGGCCATACACATTTGCGTATCTGAGCACAACGTAATCCAGCCCAAATTGTTTATAAGAACCTGACTTCGTCGCGCTAAGCGCGACTTTGTCAGAACCTTGAAATTTGAAAGGAATGATATCTTTATCCAAATTATAATAAATTTTTAAATATTTTTCAACCGTGAGCTTGCTTAACCCATAAGGCGAAGTTGGCTGAGCAGTGTAACTTTCAAGTGTAGGTATTTTTTTTGTTTCCCCATAGATAGCCCCACCAGTTGAAGAGAAAATAATTTTTTTTACTTTATATTTTTGCGCGTTTTCAATAACATTAAGCGATCCTAATATATTAACATCAGCGTCGAATACAGGGCTTTCTAAAGAGGCTCTTAAATTGATCTGTGCGGCACAATGAAATACAATGTCAGGTTTTTCACTAATAAAAATCTCATTAACTTTTTTATCTCGAATGTCTATCTTAAAGAATTTTGCTTTTGGATTTATATTTTTTTTTAATCCAGTCGATAAATCATCAATTATATATACTTTATGCCTATTTTGAATGAGAGAGTCCACAAGGTGAGAACCAATAAACCCCGCCCCACCAGTTACTAAAATTTTCATGTTTTTATTTATATGTAGGAATGAGTTCCTTTAAAATTTTAATTATATTATCTTTATTTCTGTCAGTAAGAGCAGTTTTTAATTTTTCTAATCCATTAATTAATTTTTGTTCATCAAAATCACTTAATTTGGCAATAAATATTTTTTCGTGTTTTGTTGGTGTTTCTGAATCAGTAAGAAGTTCTTCAAACATCTTTTCTCCTGGCCGCGGCTTAATAAAAACAATAGGAATATCTACATCAGGTTCGTATCCGGCTAATTTAATCATTTCTCTGGCTAAATCAAGCACTTTCATAGGTTTTCCCATATCAAGAACAAAAACTTCACCTCCTTTACTGGTAGCGCCTGCTTGCATAACAAGTAAACAGGCTTCAGCAGTTACCATAAAATATCTTTTCATGTCTGGACCAGTGACTTCAACTGGTCCGCCTTTTTTAATTTGTTGTTCAAAAATACCAACTACATTTCCCTGAGAATCAAGCACATTGCCAAATCTGACTGCGCAGAATTTGGTTTTGTCTTGTTTATTTAACCATAAACAAATCATTTCCCCGACCTGTTTTGTTGCTCCCATAACAGAACTTGGGTTAACTGCTTTGTCAGTAGAAATAAGAACAAGTTTTTCGGTTCCATATTTTAGAGCTGTTTCCCCAACAATTAAAGTACCAAATATATTATTTTTAACTGCTGCATCTGGATGGGACTCCATTACTGGTACATGTTTATACGCAGCAGCATGAAATACAACGTCAGGTTTAAAAGTATTAAAAAGCCATTCTATTTTGTCCTTATCACAAATATCACCCACAATAAAAGATTTTGATATATTTGGATATTTCTTTTTTAAATCTCGTTCTAAATGGAAAATTCCAGTTTCATTTTGATCTAGAGCAATTAAATTTTCTGGTGAGAAGTTTAATATTTGTTCGCACAAGTGTGAGCCAATAGAGCCAGCCGCGCCAGTAACTAAAACTGTTTTGCGAGAAATAAATTCTTTAATGGATTGTGTATCAATAGTAACGGCATCTCGTCCTAGAAGATCTTCTATAGAAACTTCGCGAATATGGCTTAAGCTAACCTTTTCAGCGAGAATTTCTTTTGTTCCGGGTAAAATTTTTATTTTTTCAACCCCAGCCTTCCTAGTTGATTCAACAGTTTCTCGAATAGCTTTTTGAGAAGCTGAAGGCATGGCGATAATAAGCTCTTCAACGTTATGTTTTTTTATAATATCAGGTATGTTTTTTCGTGTTCCTAATACTTTAACCCCATGGATTAAAACCCCTTGTTTCATAGGATTATCATCAATAAATCCAACTGGAGCATAGGGGCTGTTTTTAGAAGATAAGATATGTCTAGATAGTTGTTCTCCGGCGTCACCAGCGCCAATAATTACAACAGGAATTCCTTTTCTTTTTTTGCCATTGTAAGAAATTCCTCGTTTAAGTCCATGTAAATAAATTCTTTTAGAAAAACGAAGTCCACCCGTTGTTAAAAGGGTTAAAAAGCCTGAAATAAAAATAATAGAGCGGGGAAATCCAGCAAAAATAGGATGTTCACGAAAGATAAAAAGTTCAGTGCCCACAACAAGAAAACTGACAACAACGGCTCTAAATAATTTTAAAAGTTCGTTAACACTAATAAAGGACCATGAGATAGAATATAATTTTTCCAGCCAAAAGAAAAAAATAGTTACCGGCACAGCTAACAGAATAAATCCTTTTATCATTGTAGAATATTCTTCATATGGAATCGATCCATCAAATCGTAGAAAAAATCCCAGCCAGCACGATAAAGTTATCAGGACAATATCACCAAGTAGAAAGAAAATCGTTCTTTTAGTTGTTGTCCGAGCAAGAATTTTTTGTTTAAGTTTTTTAATCGCGGATTTCATTTCAAATATTGTTATTTGTTGGATAACAAACTTTTTACTCTTTCCACAATTGTTTCTGGCGTGAGTCCATATTCTTTTCGTAAGAAGTCTCGACTTCCTATTTTTTTTGCAAACGTGTCATTAACCCCGATTCTTTGAAATATAATTCTTTTTGACATATTTTCCATTAATATTTCTGCTACTGCACCGCCCAGCCCTCCCAGAATAGTATGTTCTTCAATGGTAACCACAGCGTTGGTTTTTTGAGCCGTTTTTAAGATTGTTTCTTTATCGATTGGTTTAATGGTATGCATGCTTATGACTTCTACATTGATATTTTCTTTTGAAAGGAATTCTGCAGCCTCGATAGCCGGCTCTAACATCCCCCCTGTTGTTATCATAGATATATCATTTCCCTCGCGCACTGTTATTGCTTTACCAATTTTGAAATCAGGAGGTGTTTGATGGATTCGTTTACTCATAGAAAGACGTAGATAGCAGGGCCCTCTTTTTTTAATAACCGCTTTTGTAGCAAGGCTTGCTTCAATAGGGTCATTTGGTGCTATAACAGTCATATTGGGCAAAGATCTTAGAATGGCAAGATCTTCTGTAGGGTGGTGTGTTGATGCTAATGCGCCATAGTGAAAGCCACCGCCAACAGCAACGATCTTTACATTATGGTTGTGATAACATACGTCACTTCGAATTTGTTCTAAACAGCGAAGAGTAGGGAAGTTGCCAATGGAGTAGGTAAAAACTGTTTTCCCTGTGCTTGCCAGACCAGCTGCAATTCCAGTCATATTCTGCTCTGCAACGCCAGCATTAAGAAATTGATTTGGAAATTGGGCCTGAAAATCTTCAATAACTGAATACCCAAGATCGCCCGTAATAAAAAAGATATTTTTATTTTTCTCTGCGACTTCAGTCAGTGTTTTAATAAAGGCATTTCTCATAAACCAAAATCTTCTTTTTTAATATTTAATTCATTAAATGCTTGTTCTAAGAGTTTTTCATCCATATTTTTGTAATGCCATGCTACGGTATTTTCCATAAAACTTACCCCCTTTCCTTTTATAGTATGGGCAATAACAAACAAGGGCTTTCCTTTTTTAACAGGGATAGGTGTAAGCGCTGATTCGATTTCTGTATGGTTATGTCCATCGATCTCTTTTACGGTCCATCCAAATGCTTTTAGTTTATCAGCAACGGGCTCAAGATCAAGTGTATCTTTTACCGGTGCTAAACTTTGAATTTTATTATAATCTAAGATAACAATTAAGTTATCTAATTTGTGATAAGGAGCGAAAAGAAAGGCCTCCCAATTTGAGCCTTCATCCATTTCTCCGTCGCTTACGATAACGAACGTACGATATTTTTTTTTATCTCGTTTTCCCGCAAGTGCAACTCCACAGGCAAACGGTAGTCCATGCCCTAATGATCCAGTTGAAAGCTCAATGCCGGGAACATTGAGTTTGGTAACATGTCCTGCAAGTTTTCCATCATCTTGATAATACGTGTCAAGCCATGACATTGGGAAGAATCCTTTGAGCGCTAATGCCGCATATACAACAGCGGCTCCGTGTCCTTTGCTCATAATAAATCGATCTCGATCTTCCCATTCTGGGTTTTTGGGATCAATATTTAAAATATTTTTATATAAAACAGCGATAATATCTACTGCTGAAAGGTTTGATCCAGCGTGAGCACTTTGTCCTTGATATACCATCTTAAGAACATATCCTCTAATTTTTTTCGCTTGTTCCTGGTAGTTTTTTTCTTTGGTATGCATAATGTTATTTTTTGTGTTATGTTTTTATAATCTGGCAATAGAAATATTAAACCCTTTAAACTTCCAAGGCTCTGGCCTCATTTTTTGTATTTCCTTATTTTTTTATTTAACGCTAGATTCCTCTCGCACTGTTTTATTATTTTGTCTATGCTTTCTGTCGGTGCAGAGACACGCTTTTAGTGGATGTTGGTAATCTGTACAGTCTGGCGCTTGACAAGCACATGGTGTATCAGATACTCCTTCACAGCCACCAGTACAGATATAATGTTTGTGATTTTCCATAATTAATAATTAGCTAGTTATTTTTTTTTAACTATGGACGGGAACATCGAGGCGATTTTTTGGCCTCATTTTTTGTATTTCGTTTATTCTTTATTACTGTTTATGCGCTACTGCAAAGAATACCTTATATTGATGACCGGGAACATTATGAGGAATAGGCATTGGCGGGGAATATTTGACCATGCCATGTTTAATTTCTGGTGGTAATTCTAATAATTTGCCAAAAAGAAGTCTTTTAAATACTTCCTTGCCTTTCATTGTTTTTGGTATAAGATGCAATTTGACAGCAACTCTTTTTATAATGGATATAATTTTGTTTTTCAATGATTTTGTTGAGATAGGGCAATCAGCAAAGAATTTAATATCTTTGAAATTATGATTTTTTAGCAAATTATATAATTCTGGTACAGAATAATATTTATAGCTAAAAGGACTTTTATTAAAATCAGACCAGTCTTTATTAACCGTGCCAATAATTAAGGTCCCTGTTTTTCTAAGTACACGCCAGGCTTCTTTAAGAAATTTTTCTGGATGTTTTAAATAATAAATAGCTTCATATATGATAATCACGTCAAAAGAGTTATCTTCAAAAGGTAGATTGTGGGCATCAAATGAGCGGAGTTCAATATTGTCTCTTCCCTGATAATATTCTTTTGCATATTTTAAAATATTTTTATCAATATCTCCGCCAATTACTGTTTTGGCTTTTTTAGCCAAAAATCCTAATCCTTGACCGGCGCCGCATGCTACTTCAAGAACGTCTTTGTTTTCACAAAACTGAGCAGCAAAATAATAACGGTTACAGCTTCTGGCAAATTGTTCTTTAGAGGCTTTAGATCTAGGGAGCTCTGTGATAGTGCTATAGTCAACCATAAAAAGTGTGGATTGATTTAATTACGTATTTAATTTGACTTTCATTAAGTTCAGGAATTAAGGGCAGAGAGATTACCTCTTTAGCAAACTGTTCTGTGTTGGGTAAATTAAAATGCGAAAGTTTTAGGGATTTTTGATGGTGAATAGGGATTGGGTTTGAAATGATTGTTTCGATACTTTTTTCTTTTAGGAATAAAGCAAGTTTATCTCGTTTTCGAGCCTTGATTACATAGTTTTGATAAACATCGAAAAATCGTCCCTTTGATTGCGGAGGGGGAGGGAGAAAGATTTTATTTATATTAGATAATCCTTGATGGTATATAGCAGCTAATTTTCGTCGTCTCTTGATCCAAGAGGGAAGATATTTGAATTTTACATTAAGAACGGCTGCTTGAAGATTATCTAAACGACTAGTAAATCCATAACACACTAATTTGTTTTTAGTTTCTCGGCCGTGATCCCTTAATAAGCGAATTTTCTTTGCTAGAATTTTGTTATTCGTACAAACTATTCCAGCATCTCCAAGCGCACCAAGAAGCTTTGCTGGGTAGAAACTGAAGCAGCTAGACAATCCAAACGATCCTGCTTTTTTGCCGTCAAATTTAGCACCAAGCGCTTGGGCAGCATCTTCGATTAGTATTAGATTATGCTTTTTAGCAATAGTCATTAATTTTTTCATATCACAAACCCGGCCATTAAAATGAACAGGAATAATTGCTTTAGTTTTGTTTGTAATTACTGCCTTCAATTTATCCATATCCATATTATAGTCATCTCCAACATCAACCAAAATCGGCCTAGCGCCGCAATGGATAATGGCCTCTATTGTGGCGACAAACGTATGAGCTACAGTAATCACTTCATCACCTTTTCCTATACCAGCAGCGCGTAACGAAAAGATTAAAGAATCGGTACAACTATTCACCCCAACTGCATATTTAACACCCAGAAATGAGGCTGTGTTTTTTTCAAATTTTTCCACGTCACTACGAAGGATTAAATCACCCCTTGATAACGCTCTTGTTATTGTCGTGTCTATTTCCTTTTTTAGATTCTTATACTGGAGCGGATAATTTACAAATGGTACTTTATATCGCATGTTATTTAGATAGATAAAGTAGTTTTATTTAATAGTTGCGTATCCTATATATGGGTCAAATTCTAATCTTTCTATTTTTAGTTTATTTATCCCCACTGTTTTAAGAAGTGCCATTGTCTCTCCTGGCCAGATCGGGTTATCTAATTCATCAAAAGCGATAATGGCGCCTTTTGGCATCCTTGGATAAAAATGTTCAAGGGCAACTTTTGTTGGTTCGAATAGATCGAAATCTAAAAATAATAAACTTACAACAAGATGTTTATTATTTTTAATAAATTCCGGGATAGTTTTAATAGCGTCACCCTTTATCAACTGGACCTTATTTACATGTCCTAGGAATCTGGTTGAGTCGTATATTTTTATTAAATTATTTAACTCCTTAAAGGAATCAGCCGAAAGAGCCCCAGTCTTTATTTTAGAAAATTTACTTTTATCTTCTTTTACTACAGAAGGAAAACCACCAAAAGTATCAAATCCATATATTCGTCTTGTTAAATTGACTGGTTCGAAAATAGCACTCATTTTAGCCCATGCCATTAGTCCAAATCCACGATGAACACCACATTCTATAATAGATCCTTTGATTGTTAAAATTTTTTTAAAAATTTCATATAATGTAAAAAGTCGTGTAAGCTTTTGTCGTCTAATATATTTAGTAAAATCGTCCAGTTTTGTTTCGAGATTATCTGGACATGTAATAAAAGCTTGAGCCAGTTTTTTAACCTCCTCTTTTTCAGTACTTGTTCTCAGCCCTCCTTCGGGAACAATTTTTTTCTCCATAGTTTGTATCTGATTAAATTTTGTTAGTTATTGTTCTAAGATTATGATATCCTAATAGGCAGGGTTAGTCAATTTATCAAAATTTAACGTTTGAATAGGATTTTAATAGTTTTTAGTATGATTTTTATGTCAATCCAGAGCGAATGATTTTTAACATATTGTAAGCCAAGTCTGACTTTTTCAGGATTTATTTTTTCCATATAATCCTTATCAGGATCTTTACTTCCACGAAGAATTTCTTCTTCATTTGGAAATGCAATAGAAGCATAATCAGTTATTCCTGGGCGTACACTTAAAAGAGCTTTTTCTTCTTGAGTGTAAAGCTTAACAGCCCAGGGGACTTGAGGTCGAGGACCCACAAAGCTCATTTCTCCTTTTAGAACATTAATAAGTTGTGGCAATTCATCGAGCTTATATTTTCTAATAAATCTGCCAATTTTTGTAATACGAGGATCGTCTTCCGCCGTTGAGGTGGGCCCAAGCTTTTCAGCGTCTTTGATCATAGTTCTGAATTTATAGATTCTAAAAGGTTTTTCATTTTTTCCTATACGAAGGCCTCGATGAAAAACATGTCCTGGCGAATCCAGTTTTATGGCAATACTTATAATTAAAAGAAAAGGAGCAAGGATGAACAGCCCTATTAAAGAGCAAAAAGTATCAAATAATCTTTTAATCATTTTTATTAATAGAATGTTTTCGTGGTTCTGAGAGGATATAAGCAGTTTGCCATGCTAACCATTTTAATAATGGTATTCTCAGTAATATAGAATCTATTATTTCGAAAGATCTTAGTAGAACATTGAATCCAGGTAAATTATGAAAAGGGATGGCTAATACTGTAGTTAAGTGAAAGAATTTAATATCCTCAATTTTATTAAAGTTTTTTTTTGCTATCATTATATCATTTTTACTTAAAATATGACGCATTTCCCATTCGGTTCTTAGATGAGGTGTCATTTTTCTATATAACTGAAAAATAGGATTATAGACTAATGGTTCATTACAAATAACTTTTCCTTGTGGTTTAAGTACCCTGGCTAATTCAGGATAAACTTTTTTAACATCAAGGTGATGGAGAACACCACAACAAACAATAATGTCAAAATAATTGTCCTCAAAGTTTAATTTTTCAGCATCCATTACAAGAAAAGAAGTGTTTTTTTCAACACCTTGTTTTATGGCCAATTTATTGCAGTTTTGAATTGAAATATCTGAAATATCTATTCCTGTTGCCTGAGCCCCTTTTTTGGCTAAGAAAATAGTCATTGCTCCGTTTCCGCAGCAATAATCCAATGCTCTTTTATTCGGACAGTTTTGAATTATCCAATTATTAACAAATTTTCTACTTTTTCGAGTAACAGAATAAATTTTTTTATTAGAGGTTAAATATTCGTATTCAAGTACATCATTTTCTAGCGTTTTGTTTCTTACTTTATTATGAAATTTTGCCTCCTCTTGTTTTCGTGAGTCCATAGGTTTATTTTTTAAAAATTTTATTAAGACATATTATTGGCTAATATTTTTAAGTAATTTACTAGCCAATATTCGCATATCATGATATTTTTTGACATAATTTAAGCCGTTTTTTCCCATTTGAATTCTCTGTTCAGGTGTCATAGTAATTAATTTTTTAATAGCTTGCGCTAAAGCTTTAGGATTTTCTGGTGGTATAGTAATTCCTGCTTTTGCCTCGGCTACAGGATTATTTCCGCCCTTTACTGCGTAGAGGATTGGTCTTTGCGATGAAAGATAGTCAAAAAGTTTAACTGGGCTCATGCCGTATTTTAATAAAGAAAGATCTTTAAAGCTATAAACGAAAGCATCTGCTTCTCCCATTGCATCTGCTATTTTTTCTTTAGGGATGAGTCCACGGAATTCTATATTTTGTAGACCTAATTTTTTTGAGTATCTAATAATATTCTTTTTTTCTGAGCCGTTGCCAATAAAAATGAATTTTACCTTGTATTTTCCTTCATTTTGCAGTATTTTATCTGCTTCTAACACGATTTCTAAGCAGTGATATTTTGAGTATCCGCCGATATACATTATCGCAAAAGTTTCAGAAGTCCCGCCATTATACGGTTTGAGATTTTTATACCGAGATAAGTCTACTCCATTAGGAATCCAGACAACTTTATTTTTCGAGATGCCGTATTGAGATAGGTATTCACTGACATAAGGCAGTAAGGTAATTATTTTTTTAGCCTTTTGAGCAAGAAATTTTTCTAAAACTCTCAGGCCCCAAGTGATAGGATTTTTATCAGATAAAGCCCCCATATCAATAAGCGTCTGCGGCCAAAGATCAGTAATTTCAAAATAAAAGTGACATTTTTTTACTCTTGATAGTAAGTATGCTGAAAGTACAGCAAAAGGATGAACACACGTTCCTATAATAACATCAGGCTTTTCTTTTAGTTTTTTGCCGATCCAAAAAGCTCTCCAGGAATAATTTAAGACGTTTATAACTCGGCGCCAATCATTTTTTTGATAAGGAAACGTTTTAATAAAAATAAATCTGACGCCATCATAATCTTTAGCTTTCCATTTCTCGTCTTTTTGAAGCTCCTCATCTTTCAAGCTATAGTGACTAAAGCTCGAGGCAAAAACACTTACGTGATGACCCTTTTTTACTAGCTGCTTTCCTAAGTCATAACTTCTGGTAGCTTGTCTATCCGGAGGGTCGGCATAATGATTTAAAATCCATAGATCCATGATATGTTTTTTAATATAAATTAAGTGCTATCCAATACATTATTGATAGCACTTTGTATCTCTTTTTTAATAGATTTGTATTGGGTCTTAAGATCGAGAAAGGGAATGTGCTTACGTGATCTGTATTTTTTTTGCATCACTTTTTAAAGATGTTTGTCCTGCCTCTAATATTTTGACTACAGCAAGACCATTATATCCATCGCTGAGAGGTTGTTTATTTTTTTTAATACACTCGATGAAGTGTGAACATTCAACGTGGAGAGGTTCTCGAAAGGTGAAATGAGGAATATGTATATCACCCTTTCTAATAAAGAGTTTAAATTCTTCTTGTGTTTTAGGGATGGCGAGCTCTTCACGAATATGAGAAGGTTTTTTATATATCCCTTTATCAAATAGTTGAATTTTAGTGTTATCTGATACATCATCATAGACAAGCATTTTTTTACTCCCGACAATAACTGCGCGGCGGACTTTATTTGGGTCAATCCAGCTTGTATGAATTTGAACAAAGACTTTATCTGGAAATTCTAAATTTAAGAAGACAACATCTTCAATTCCATCCTGTAGATAGTCTACGCCGTGTGCAGAAACCCTGAGAGGTGATTGATTAAGCCAATAGAGTGCAACGGAAATATCATGGGGGGCAAAGTTCCACATGGCATTAACATCGTCTCGGACTCTTCCCAAATTGAGTCTTTGAAAGTAAATGTAGTGGATTTTACCTAATTCACCTTTATCAATATATTCTTTTGCTTTTCTTACTGCGTCGTTATAAAGAAAGGTATGTCCAGTCATAAGAATTTTTTTGTTTTTTTCTGATAAAGTTATGAGTTTTTTTGCCTCAGAAACTTTGGTTGCCAAAGGCTTTTCAATAAAGACATGTTTTCCTTTATCTAAAGCTTTTTTACCAAATTCATAATGGAGTTGTGCTGGTAAAGCAATTATCACTGCCTCAATTTCAGAATTATTAAGAATATCATCAAAGTTTTTAGTCAGTACAATATCTGGATATTGTTTTTTTATAAAATCAAGCCGCTCATCTCGATAATCACATACACTGTGAAGATCGACGTCTTCAATAGCATAAAAGTTCCTGATCAAATTTGGTCCCCAGTAACCAGCACCGAGGATAGCTATTTTAATCATATTTTGTTTATTTCTTTTTAAGGTTTGTGGTAAGATTAAAGGTTATTATAAGTTTAACATAATATTTTTTTTTGTAAATACCTAGACGAGAGCAGACAATTCAATCACCCTCTTTTGTTAATTGTTTATTAATTTTATTGACTAGTTTTAATAATTTTAGATCAACATTAACCATATCACCCAGTTGTATTAATGAATTTGTGTCTTTTGGCAAACAGGTGCCTCCATATCCGCGATACCCCTCAAACAGTACATCTAAATGTGAATGGTTGATTCGTGGATCTGTACCAGCCATATCTTTAATTCTATCATAATTAATGTTTAATTTTTGACACAAGTCATAAATTTGATTGGCAAATATTACCTTGGTTGCTAAAAATATATTTTTAAAATATTTTGCCATTTCTGCTTCCGTAGCTGGTACAATAAATTCATGAGGGGCTTTAGGTAAAATTTTTAATATAGTTTGTGCTATTGATTTACTTTTTTTGGTATAGCCAATAATTTGTTCATGAGGATTTGCCATATCTTTTTTTGCTGACCGTGCCCGTAAAAACTCTGGATTAAATAATACTTTATGTTGCGGATATTTTCTTTGTATTTTTTCAGTTGTTCCAGGAAGGACCGTAGATTTAATGACTATAATTTTTTCACCTTTTATAATAGAAAATACGTCTTCTACTGCTGAGAGATCAAATCCTATTTTTTTATCATAAGGGGTGGGTACACAGATGAATATAATATCAGCCTGATTTATTTCGTCAGGGCTGCCAATATTTTTATATTTATCATAGAGAAGGGCATGGGGGAATACACTGGCAATTGCTCCTCCAACTACTCCTACACCAATTATTCCAATTTTTTTATTTTTAGAGCTTGTCACAGTTTTTTTTATTAATTTATTTTATCACGCTTTAAAGTTTTTATAAGCCTTAAGTAATTTTTTACTTTCATTTTCCCAATTATATTTTTCTGAAATCGCCTTTCTGCCGTTTTTTCCCATTTTTCGTGCTTTTTCCGGATGTTTTATTAAATACTCAATAGCCCTGGTAATTTCTTGTATATTTGTTGGATCAACAGTAATTCCACATTTATTTCCTTCCACAATTTCTTTATACAAAGCAAAATTTGAGGCAATCACTGGCAGTTCAGCCAACATATATTCAAAAAGTTTGTTTGGTAGACAGCTTATATTGTTAGCGTATGGAAGGTAGGTGACAATACCAATACAGGCTTGTTTAGAATATTTTTCTTTCTCTTTAAATGAAACCCAAGGAATCATCCTGATGTGTTGACTTATATTTAATTTTTTAATTAATTTTTCGATTTTTTCAGCAAAGGAAGCTGGTGCAATTGTGCCCACTAAATATAGCTTCCATTCAGGGTATTTTTCTATTACTAATGCGAAAGCTTTGATTAATTCGTATATCCCTCTGATTTCTGACATCCATCCTAAGTAGATGATGTGTTTTTTGCGCGTTGAAGATTTATATAGTTCAGATAAATCCAACAAAGGATAGTTTTCTATTCGTTCTGTTTTGACTTTCATTTTTTGATAACGTTGGCCAATAATGGGCGTAGTATAAATTACAAGGTCTAAAAAAGGAACTAATATTTTTTCTATAAAAGCAAAGGATTTACTTGCTATTTTTCTTAGATATACTGGAATCCAGATTCTATCTAATATAACATTGGGATAGTGTTCATGAACGTCATAGATAATTTTTGCCCTTGTTAAAATTTTTAGCAAGACGCCAAATGGCAATAGTTCCGGATCATGAAAATGATAAATATCAGATTTTTGTTTGAACGCTAATTTTAATAGCTTCCAGTCGATTAATATACGCCTGAATCTGTTTTTTGGTTTTGGTAAAGCAATAATTTTAATACCATCAACCGTTTCATTCTGGTCGTGTTGAGCAATTAAGGTTACATTATAACCGGCTCCAGCCAAGGTTTTTGCTTGTTTATGAAAAATCCGTACGTCAAAAGTAGGATGAACTGAGGTTAAAATACAAACTTTCATAAATTTAGTATATTTTAATCAATGAATTGTTTTAGCCAGGGTCCTATTAAGAAAATCCAGCAAAGTATATAGTAATTCAGATTAACCTTTCCGGCTCGATGTTTATTTAGAATATTTATAAGATTTTTTAGATTGTAGATACCTTGATTTCTGCGGTCTTAAAATATTATTAAGTGCATATGCTACTCCAATCCAAATAAAAAGGAAGCGAACCGTGTTAATTCCTCCGCTTAACATAGCGTCTAAAAAAGTAAAGATAAAAAGTGCTAGAATCGTATTTGTTAATATATATTTTTTTGGTTTATTCTTTTTAAGATGAAGTAAATGAAAAAAAGAAAATCCAATAAGCAGAATAAGTAAAATAAGACCAAAAAATCCTAATTCAGAACCAGTTTCTAAAAGTATATTATGGGGATATACCCACCCTTTTTCATTAAGAGCAAAGTTCTGAAACCCTCCCACGCCCAGTCCTGCGACAGGATGGAGATAGAGTCCTTTCAATGCCGTAGAGAACATTCCCAACCTTTCTTCTATTGGGCTTATCTCTCCTGGCGCTGAAAAAATGCCTTTAATTCGTAGCAAGGAGATTTGAGTAAATTCAGGAAAGACAAGGAAAGATAAGCCGATTAAAAGAATAACCACGATTACAAATACGAAGGCTGATTTATTAACACTGAACCTTTGTATGTTAAAAGAGAATAAGAGCATTAAAATTACTGTCAATATTAAAATAAGTAGCGGTGCTCTTGCCGCGATATATACAAGGCTGAATAGATTGATTAATAATACCGTAGACCATAATAGTTGTTTTTTAATATTTTTTCCTCTCATAAAATAAAACAGAGTTATAATGACAGTTATCCCAGAAATTATACCCAGAGTGAGATAATCGGCACTGAATGCCAGGACTACCTCTCCGCTTCTACCGGAAATGAGAGCAGCGATACTCGTTAGGGTAGATAAGCCGATTATCATATAAAAGAACCTTTTCAAAATAGTTTCATTTTTAAATAGAAATAGCGGTCCAAAAGCAGCTAAAGCAGTAAGCGTAATAAATTTAAAAAATTTTTCTGCGCCGTAGGTTGAGGCAGAGGTATAGGTGAGGCTCAGGAACATGAGGACAGCTATTCCTAAGTAAGGTAAAAATAGTTTTGAAGAAATTCGGACGATATGCCACTTTTTTTTAAGAACATTTTTTAAAATGACTAAGACAACAATAGCGCCGAAAAAAACGGTCAAGTCAAAAAATTCAGGAAAAAGATTTTCTAATTGCGGCGTTGCCTTAAAAAGGCCAGCAGTAAGAAAAAGAGCAAGGCTGATTTCCGAATACTTCCACAAAAGCGGTAAGATAACAAATCCCAAGATGATATAAAGCAAGATTGAAGTAATCATGTTTTTAAAAATCCTTAATAGTAATAATATTAATCAATATAGCCTAGGTTTCTCAATTTTTCCTTAAGTTTTTCTTCCTCTTCTTTTGTGTAAACCTCTTCTGGCGGAATTGATACAGTTTTTTGGTTCTTTCTTCTTTTTGATTTTCTGTCTTTCATTTCTTCTAACCAATTTATTAATATTTTTTTATGTTCAGTTGCAATATCTTTTTTTGTCTTAGCAATATTATTATTCTCCAATGGATCTTTTTCTAGATCATATAGTTCTTCAACATCTCGTGCCCCTATTCCATACTTACAGCAGGGGTCGTTATTTAAAGGAGAGAGAATGTATTTAAATTTTTTAGTCCGTAGAGCAAATCTCCATTCTGTCGCGCCGTCCATAGTAATGGCAAATGGCCAGGATTTGTTCTCCTCTTTAATTAAAGGGAGTAGGTTCTTACCGTCAAAGTCATAAGGAGCTAGATCAATACCTAACAATTCTAAAACAGTAGGTAGCATATCAGTATGTTGTACAAACCCTTTGATTTTTTTTCTTTTAGGCAATCCCGGTCCGGACAATATTAAAGGAACATGTGTTACTTGTTCATATAAACCAAAATGGCTGAGGAAGAGTCCCTCGCGAAGAAAATTATCTCCATGGTCGCCGGTTATTATAAAAATGGTTTTGTCAAAGATATTATTTTTCTTAAGGTCCAGAATTAAGCGTTTAATTTCATCATCAACATATCTGATCCCCGCGTTATAACAGGACTCTATTTCTCCAGAATATTTTATTCCTTTAAGATCATTTTTTGTGAACTGCATTAACTGATGATTATTAGAGATGCGCTTTAATAAGCTTGCTGTTTTTCCCCCTTTCTTATCCGGCCTGAACATTTGTTTATATTTTTTGGGAATGGTATCAAATGGAAGATGGGCGTCTGTGTAATGAATGTTAAGAAAAAATTTATCCTGTTTTTTTAGCTGTTTTATTAATGTCAGGGCGGTATTTGTCATCGACTCTGCGTTTATAATGCCTTTTGACACCCCAAAAAGCTTTGTGATAAAGAAAAAACTATTCTGTAAAGAAAAGGGGACGTTTTCAAAAATTTTACGAGCGATTGACCGTATTTTATTAGATTTAATGAACGAAACCGGCCTTATAGATTTATTTAGTCCAATTTCTTTTTCTGAATCACCATAAAAGTCAAAACCTCTTTTGTGCCAGCGGTATAGCCAACTAACCGCAAAGGTATGGTACCCAAACTGTTTAAGTATTTGAGCTATACTGACAGAACCACTAGAGTAAAATTGTTTCATTTCTTCTTCTGTAACGTCCGTACCGTGATGTGCAATGCCATGAGAAACAGGAAACCTGCCTGTGAACATAGAAGTTAGAGACGGGTCTGTGTGGTTGATACAGCAATATGCATTTTCAAAAATTACTCCATTTCTCGCTAAAGAATCTATAGTGGGGCTGGTTGGTTTTTTATACCCATAACAGCTTAGATTTTCTGTTCGAAGCGCATCTATTACAATGAGAATGATATTATAAGGTAATTGTTTCATATTTTACTAGAATAGTTATTTTTAATTAGTATTATTGAATTGAGATTACATTTTGATAACCTTAATATATTTTTGATACATAAACTATCGGATATGTCTCGGCCAGACCAACCTCATAATCCTCGCCGACGCCTGGCCTCCAGGCCATATATGAAATAAAAGCTTTTTGGCACATTTCTTTATTATTGATTGAGTCGAATATTCTGATTTTAAACCCATCTTTTGTTACATTTTCTATCTGATAGTTAAATATATTACAGCCATCTTTTATTCTTGCCGAGCTCAAAACAACAGGTTTTATATCAAAAGGAGAAGGGAATTTAATATACTGAGATGAAGTATTATCTGCTATATCAATTTCTGCGTTATGCATTTCTTGGGACTTTTTTTCACCATAACTAACCGAAATACTTTCTCTGACAAAATAAGAAACGAGCCCTTTAAAATCAGAGTCGATATTCTTGCTGTCAGCATAAGGGAGAGGACAAATATCAAAGCTGCGGGAAGTTATATTTTTTATATACACTCCAAAGCCTGGATTGTCACTCGTGGATAATTTTGCTATTATCACCGGATCTTTATATGGGTTTATAAAGTTTATTGTTTTACACTGATTTTCTAATTTAACTTCACCCCCTTGATTTACACTGCCTATAACGACGTCTTTATTGTCCCAGACAAAATAAGCTATTTGTTGTTTTTGGCCAAAATCGTTATTGGAGTCCCTTACATCCAATTTCATTTTAGCTTGAGAGGGTCCTATATCTTTAATCAACAGGTTGATCGGCTTATCAATATTGCTGGCAGTTTGGGCCTCGGCCATGACAACGGGCCGACTATCAAAGTCTGGTTTAAAATAAACCGGCTGCCATGTACTGCCTATAAAACCCGGTGTCAGTATCTCGTTAATTGCATCCTCCTCCCACCCTAGGGAATCATTAAAAAAAAGACTTTTGATGTATTGAAATTTTTCAGGATTATTTTCTTTTAAGTCTTCTAGATAAGGCCGAACTTCTGATCCAATATGAGTGGTAAAATCATAAGCTATAATCTTATTTATTTTGAAGATTTTTATTCTCCCATTAGCAAATTCTATAACCTTGGTAAAACCTGGATTTGCATAATAATACAAAGATTCAAAATTCGTTTTAGAAGAAGTTACAATCACATAATCAATTGATTTATTTTCTAAAATATCTAGCAGATCATCTTCAATTATGGCGCTAATTCTTTTGCTAGTCTTGTGCCACCATCCATCGAAGTAAAGAAATAAAACCTTTTTTTTCTGTGTTGCTTTTTTTTGTGGGATTGTTGCGATATCTGATCTTAAAAGAGGGATAGTATGAATAGGATAATTGCCCCGGGTGTAGAAATAGATACCTTGTCGGTATGTATGATCTGTCAAGAAACGAGAGCCTGGCGGAATATTTTTAAGTATCCATTCCCCAGCCTTTTTAACCGGAGGGTAAAAGTTGTCACCAGCTTCTGGTTGTAAATTATACTCTTTATTAAAAATATCTCCGATGGGCCTAATTGTTTTGAGATAGTCCAGCATATTATTTTCGCCCACGGTAATCTGGATTAGTACTGCTGATATAACTAAAATAACACTCACTGTTATACCGGGCTGAGCTGTGAATTGTTTAATTTTGAAAAAGGTTTTTTTTCTCGTCACAGTCCTTGCCAGCCAAATTAGGAAATGAGCCAGGATAAGATAAGACAAGAGGAAGAACAAAAAGGTATGACCGGGCCTACCGCCCCATAGGCCGCTAAAATATATAATTGGGACAAGAAGAAGAAAACATACTGTTAGGACTATATCAGCCTTATGTTTAAATACGGCTCGGATGAAGGTAAAAATCCAGGCAATCAAAAACAGAGGGGCAAGAATAAAATGAGGAGCCAAAATAAGACGATAATATTCTAAAAGACCTGATATGTAGTATGTCTGGCTAGCTGGAGGTAGATAAGGATAATTCCCTGATAGAAAGGGTCTTAGAACAACCTGCGCAGCCCTACCTCCTCCCTTGCCAAGCAAGGGAAGTTCTCCGTGCCCTATGTATCCATATAGTAGCCATGGCAGAATACCCACTAATAAGGCCAGAGAGAATAATATGACACCATAGAGATTTTTTCGGGTACGATATTTTTTTATAAATAGCCAGAGCAGAATTGGAAAAGGAAAGAATAGTATAGTTAGTGTCTTAACTAAGAAACCGGCAGCCAATGCTATTCCACTTGTCACAAATAACCACCATATATTTTTTTTAAAAGCAAGGACACAGAGTAATATGGACAAGAGTGTAAAAGTAGGGACAATGTGGTCATAATGGATTAGGGCCGACCATTGACTTATACTGTATGAAGACAGTACGAGAAGACCGGCAGCCAGGCCTACTTTTTTGTTCCAGAGCTCCTTTCCTAAAAAGTATATAATTAAAGGATTTATTATATAAAATAATCGGTTCAGCAAAAAAATACTTTTAATTGATATGTCGAATAGCCAGAAAAATACAGCAACGAGAAATGGAAAGCCTGGCGGCTTTAGGAAGATTGGGGACAAATCTGTGTCAACATAGCCCAGACCTTTATAAATGTTTAAACCCAAAGACTGGTACCATGATCCATCGGTTGGTACGTTAACTTCTTTAAGAGGAGAAAGTAAGACCGCGATAATCAATAACCATGCCCAGAATGGGACTTTTTTTATCCAGACTTTAAATAAGCTTATAATATTTAACAGCGTCATTTTTTGAATAGTTTTTTTAAAACACCCGGTAGTAAGTTATAAAAATATAATCTGGCACTATTTCCCTTTATCAGGGGATCAACAAGTTGATGCCTTAGTCGAATTTTTAAAAAGTATTTTAAGTCTTTAAAACTCAAATCTCTAAGCGAAAATATTAATTTATTTTCACTCGTTGGGTGCATGAAAATTATAGCAGTTTCTCCCTGTTTTATTCTCCTTAGCTTACGAACAGGATAGGAGGGAAAGTATCTCCAACCATCTGCCACTACCAGATGGTCTAAGATATGATAGTAATTAAATCTTTTATCTTGTTGAGGCCCCATGCCAATGGTGAAATCATGATATAATAGACCTAATTCTTTAGGAGGAACGTCTTTATAAATATCTCCATTTATTTTTCCGAGCGCGTCCATAGCAGGATGGCCGTGATAAACCATTCCTTTTATATCTTTGCCAATAAGGGCCGACAGCCTTCTAACATCCTTTTTTATATTTTTCAAGGCATTTTCCCCTAACGCGAGCTCTTCATAATAGTGGTCGGTATGCAGTCCCACTTCAAACCCCCTACTTGAGACAAGTTTGGGAATGGGCGAGTTCCAGGTGTTATAGTATCGTTCCGGATGTGTTAAGAAATAAAACGAGCCATGAATATTTTTTTGTTTTAAGTGCGTTGACAACTTACTGCATAGATCAAGCTCTTCATCTACATCAATACGTACGATTACATTGACTTTATTTTTTTTCGGTTGAGCGTTTCTTTTTATAAAGTATTCATAAACAGAATAAGTTTGATATTTTTCCTTTGACAGTTCTTCGAAGAGTAGTTTATAGGGTTTTGCAATCCTCTCCATAATTTATTTTTTTTTATTTGAGTAATAGAGTTCTAAGTAAAGCTCTTGGGTTTTTTTTACATGATCATTAAAGTCAAACTCTTTTTCAGCTTTTTTTCTAGCACGTTGGCCCATTTCTTGAGCCCTTTCTTTGTCTTTAATTAGCTTAATAATTGCTTTAGCCAGTGCCTCAGGATTTTTAGGAGGAATGATAATACCTGTTTGGTTATTATCTATAAATTCTCGCATTCCTTGGGATTTTCCCTCCGTAGCAATTACTGACTTGGCCTCTGCCATTGATTCAAGAGTAGCCATTCCGCCGACCGGGTCGTCCATTGTCTCTACACTGATATCAAGTGCGGCAATTATTTCCGGGATATCAGATCTAAATCCAGTAAAAATAACACTGTCACTAATGTTAAGTCTTTGAGCCATTTTGATCAATTTATTTTTAGAAGGCCCATCGCCCACTATCATAAATTTTGCTTCAGGGATTTTTGGAAGGACTATCGTTGCTGCTTCTAGGAATAGATCAAATCTCATTGATGATACTATCCTGGCTATTTTGCCTATTACCGGTGTATTAATATTTATATTAAATTCTTTTCTAATTTTTTCTCCAGATATGTCAGGATTAAACTTATTTAAATCTATACCGTGGGGGATATAGCGAATTTTATCTTCGTTTATTCCTCGTTTCACTAGCTCATCTTTAATTGTTTTAAGGAGGGCGATAAATTTTGTCACCCAATATGTAAAGGGAAGTAATTTAAAAATCTTATAATGCAGACGTTCATAGCTTTGCATGGTGCACCCAGGAGTGCGGATTGATGGAATTCCTGCGATTCGAGCAGCTGATACTCCTACTATGTAGGAAAAAATACCATTGGTATGGACAATATCAATTTTTTCTTCGCGAATGAATTTAATTACTCTGTAAATAGGATTAATACAAATCCAGGGTTTAATTATCGGTACCTTAAAAGAGGTGAGTCTTTTCAGTATTTGATCGGTCTCTGCATATTTGAGTAGTCCTAAATCGGCATTTATAATTCTCTGACGCCAAGAGCCGTCTATAGCGTAGCCTACTATGCAATCGAATCTTGATTTATCTAGTTTTTCAGCTATTAAGATTGCGTAGTTTTGCTGTCCTCCTATACCAATATTATCAAGGAGCATGAGTACTTTAATTTTTTTCGTCATAAGTTTTGGGGCTTATAGTTCAAGATATTTTGTAATTCTTTCCGTTCGGGAAAATTTATCAGCACTGCTCGGTTCAAGCCTTGATAAACAAAGAGACTGCCAGCAGCTACTGCCGATGCCCCAGACTTAGTTGATTGTTCTAAGTGTTCAATTTTGCCAGCGCCGCCGCAGGCAATTAAGGGAATAGTGATTGAACTAGAGACTTGTTTGATTAGATTAAGGTCATATCCTTCCATTGTCCCGTCTTGGTCAATCGAGTTTAAAAGTATTTCTCCCGCACCAATTTTTTCCATCTGACTGGCAAAATCTATAGGGTTTAGTTTAGTTGGTTTTGTTCCAGAATGAGTATAGACTCTGTATTTTCCGCCCAGCTTTTTTTTAACATCAATTGAGACAACAATGCTTTGGCTGCCAAATAAACTGGAAGCTTTTCTAATAAAGTCTGGATTTTCAACTGCATAAGAACAAATGACAATTTTTTCTACACCCAAACTGAATATCTGCCTCATGTCATCGATATTTCTAATGCCGCCGCCATAGGCCATGGGCATAAAGCATTCATTAGTAATCTCAGATATAAGTTTAAATGGGGGTTTTCTGTTTTCATTCGTAGCATCAATATCAAGAAAAACTAGTTCATCAACCTCGAGATTGTTATAAATCCGGATCGTATTGATTGGATCGCCAATATAATTTTCATTCTTAAATTTGATTGTTTTGACTAAAGACAAGTCCTTAAGTAACAGACATGGCATTACTCTTTTCATCAACATAGATATCTATATATGTTCTGCAAAGTTTTTTAATAATTTCATACCAAATTTATGACTTTTTTCAGGATGAAATTGAGCGCCGATAAGGTTATTATGTTGGATCATTGAAGTAAAATTATACCCATGGTATGTCGTTGTCAATATGTCTTGGGAATCATTGCAAACAATGTGATATGAATGGACAAAGTAAAACCTGGCATCTTGATACATATTTTTTAAGACAGGACTTTGTTTTTTTGTTGTAATGGTATTCCAGCCCATGTGCGGGATTTTTAAATTTGTTTGATCATTGTTAAATTTGAATCTGACTGTTTGGGCATTAATCCATGCGAGGCCAGGGAGCTGCCCTTCTTCACTCTTTTTACTGAATAGCTGCATACCAAGACAAACTCCCAAAATCGGCGTTTTCTCTTTGATAACTTTATGGTTTAAAATAGGGATGAGACCCGAATCTTTGAGATTTTTCATTCCATTATCAAATGCACCCACGCCGGGTAAGATTAACTTATCAGCACTCATAATGTCTGAGGTGTTTGAAGAAATAAGGCTTTTTGTTCCAATTTTTTTGAGCATATTTTGGACCGAGCCTAGATTTCCTACTCCATAGTCAATAATTACAATCATATATTTTCCGTTTTATTTAAGTCTTCTCTTTAGATGTGTATTTTATAAAAAATGTTTTTGGTACAAGATTCATTTTATACAGAATCCAAAAGAGCGGCCGCATTTTTTCAAATGTTTTTTTATAGGTTTTATAATCTTTGTATGATTTAAGCGGTAGAGCCATAATCTTTTCAGATTCCTCGTTTGATAACCCAAGTCGTTTTTTAAAGTATTCTACAAGCCCCTCTTCTAAATAGGGCGGCTGACTGTATATCTCTAGTGCTTGTTCGCGGGTTATTTTACCGGCTCTCACAGACGCAGATAAGCTATGGTCTCTATTATCTATACCAAATTTTTTTGGTAGATAATAGCTATGGAAAAATGCCGTCATCCTGTTTTCCAAGTGATGCCCGCCATAGTACATCCAATTAAATTTTTTCTCCAAAAATTTTTTCGCTTCCTCTTTTGAATATTTTATATACCACAGAGGACGAATTTTTTTAATTCTTTTTAATAGTATCCATTTTAAAAAGGTCAACAGTTTCATATTTGGGAATGTTTTGATTTTGTATGTACCCAATTTTTTTTGTATATCATCTATATATTTTCCGTCAAAATACATTGTCCCCAAAGGTGAAACCCCTTCTGCCATAAATGAGTGTCCCTCTAAAATATATTTAATTCCATATTTATCTGCTGCCCGATATAGAACTTCGGCTAATCCTAGGTCAGTGGGTGCATCAAGTTCAGGTACACTCGCTTTAAAGAACGATAAAAAAATGTCATCCATCTCTTTGTTATCCACCACATGGGTATATAAATCAACATTAAGTTTTTTTAATACCTTATAAATGTTTTCTGTTGCAATATCAGTGTTCCAGGTGTTGTCATAATGTGCGGCCAAAGGGCGAAGCCCTAGCTCAACTGCTTTATAAATCATATATGAAGAATCTGTTCCTCCACTTACTCCTACCACACAATCATATTTTTTGTTTTTTCCAGCCAGTTTTATTTGCTCTACAATCTCATAAAATTTTTTTTCTCCTTCATCTGTCCCGGTCTTATATTCCTGTTTAAGTTGTTCAATTAAGTGACAGTAATTACAAACGCCCTTATCGTCGAAAATGATTCCTGCTGTATTTTCATCATAAATACACTTGGTACAAATTTTCATGTTATTTTTTTATTTCCCAATCAGTTATGGTTACATAACCATCTTTTGTGGCTATTTTTATTTCTTTTTCATCTTGACTCAAAATAAATCCTGACTTATAAGGGATTTTATCAATTTTAGTAGGGAGCTTAGCAGACCAGGCTTTTATCTTTTGCCCTTTTTTATCAAAAAAAAGGGCTCCAGGATAAGGCTTGGTTTGGGCCCGTATCCAATTGTATATTTCCCAAGAGGTTTTATTCCAGTCAATTAATCCTTGTTCCGGCCTCCTTTGAGGAAAATAGGTAGCCTGAGCTTCATTTTGTTCTATTCTAGGCGCCCGCCCCATTTCTATTAAAGGAATATATTTTTTTAAGATTTGTAAGGACGCTGCAGTGGCTTTATCATAAACCGTCTTTATCGTATCTTTTCTAGTAATAGAGAATTCTTTTTGTGCAATAATATCTCCATTGTCTACGCCCTGAACAAAGTAAAAAAAACTAACACCAGCTTTTTTTTCTCCATTGATAATTGCCCATACTAATGGTGCTCCGCCTCGATATTGAGGCAGTAACGAAGCATGAATACCTGCGCAGCATAAGCGAGGAATATCTAAGATAACTTTTGGGATTATGTAATACCAGCCGGCCACGAAAATAAAATCTGGCTTATAATTTTTGATTTGATTTACATATTGTTTCATTTTGCCTGTAACCTCAACCATGGGAATGTTAAATTTTTGAGTAATTGTTTTAAAGTTTTTGTGTGTAACGATTTTTACTGGTTTTTTAGAATAAGAGATTGTAAAGGACTGAGGAATAGTATAGATGGCGACTATACTTTTTTTCATTTCTAAAAGCTTCTCAAGGCAGGTAAAACCAAATTCAGTTGAGCCCATAAAAATTATTCTCATATTTTCATCTGTTAAACTTGTTTATTTTTTTTTCTGCCGGAAACAAAATAACCTGCATATTTCCACCCTTTTGGCTGAATAAATTGTATGTTATAAAGGTTATTGTTTTTAAACCAAGATTTAATTTCTTCCCGAGCGTGATGACTTACATATTTAGGATGATACCAGTCAAGATTTATTAAAGTAGAGCTGTCAAAACCTAAGCTCTTGTTATAAAAACATTTTAAAAAGTGGTCATAAATAAATTTCTGCAGATTATACCTTCCCTTTTTAATTTCTAACAAAGGTATATCGCAGTCTATAATTAAAGGTTGTTTAAGTTTTTGCAAGGACTTCCCTAATTTTGTCATTTGTTCTGAAAATTTTAAACATTGTGCAAAAGTCATTTCTGTTGATATTTCTCTAATTTTCTCATCAGCTAATTCTCGAAGAAAGGGTTTTTTGCAATATATATAAATTCCAATAAGTCCACCAGGTTTTAAGTGGTTGCACAACGCTTGGAAAGCTTTTTTAGCGTCTCCGGTGTGATGTAATACGCCGATCGAAAAAATGATATCGAAAAAGTTTTTTCTAAAAGGCAAGCGAAGTAGATCGGCCTGAGCGATAAAAACATTCGAGATATTTTTCGTTAGTTTATAGGCTGTTTCAACAGATAGTGACAGATCAACTGCGAACCTGTTTACCTTTTTATTTCTATTGAACAGGTATTCACTCCATGCGACTCCGCATCCCACATTTAAACAATTCATGTTATCTTTAAACAATTTGTTTAATTCTGTTGCCTTTTTAACACCAAGTGTAGCAAGAAGTTGTTCTTTAAGTAGTTTGAATTCAGCTTTGTCATCTAGCCCCCATACTCGATATGTTTTTTCTCTCCATTTGTCTCCAAAACTTTTTCCTGTTTTTGTTGCGCCAGAAGCGGCTGTCCGAGACTCGTCATAAAACCTTTTTGGTACAAATCTGGGGATGCCATCAATTATTGGATAGGTATGTTTTTGAAAAATAAGTCTGCCGCGAATAATTTTTCCGCCCCGAGAGGAATTAATTTTAAGTTCCAGCGGTTCGTTCGTTAGCGGATCAATCAGAAAATGAATCCATTTTTTTTGCATAACTTATATTTTTTAAAAGGTGGATTTTTTATCAATAAATATTTTATTCCAGTGCTCAAAGCACAGTAATGACCAAATGAAAAGGCGGTGATTTGTTTTGCCAGAGACATGTTCATTTATTATGTTTTCTACAAACGTAGGCTGAAAATAGTTATATATTTTTGCGTTTTTATTCAGAAGCAAATCAGAAATATAGTCTATGCTTTCCCCCCTAAACCAGGTAGCATCAGGAGCGGAGAACCCCTGTTTTATTTGATTGGTTATGTGAGACGGCACGTAGCGAGACATCGCTTTTCGCAGAATTATTTTTCCATCTCTCGTCCTTGTTAAGTATCTTTGCAATTCATTCTCGTCTGCCTTTATAACCTTGTTTAGGTTGCGCAATTTAAGTTTTACAGGAATTTTCATAGCAAATTCTACTAGGTCATTGTCCATGAAGGGAACCCTGCTTTCTAAGCTATGGGCCATACTTAATTTGTCTTCTACAACGAAAAGTCCATGGAGAAACGTTTTTATTTCAAAGTATAAAGATTTATTTATGTGATCTTCAGGAGCATATACTTTTTCTTTTTGTTGTTTTATCACATTTTTAAATACGTCAAATGTTGAATATTTTTTGATTTGTTCTAATGTTTCTGGTTTGAAAAATCGAGATAGGGCATTTTCAGGAACGAGTCGTTGCCAGTAGTGATAGTATTTTTCTATATATTGATTAGAATCGTGGCTTGCTGCTGCCTTATAGTATCGCCAGGGGTAGCCTGCGAAAAGCTCATCTCCTCCTGCGCCAGATAAAACAACTTTTACAAAATTACTTGCCAGCCGGGCAACATAATAGTTAGGATAGCATTGACCAACCCGCAGATCTTCTAAATGCCATATGAGTTTTTCCATAACCCTTTCCATATCACCAGCCTTAAGCACTACTTCATAGTGTTCGGTTTTATACAAATAAGATAATGCTTCAGCTTTTTTTCTCTCATCAAACCCCAGCTCTAATCCTGATGCAGAGCTTAAATCAAAGCCGCAGGTAAAGGTACACAGGTGTGGCAGATGCCGACCAGCTACAGAGGTTATGGATCCTGAGTCCATGCCGCCACTTAGATACGATCCTACCGGAACATCGCTCATAAGTTGTCGTTTCACTGCTTGAGCAAAGAGTCGGTCTAGTTCTTGTATATATTCTTGCTCAGATAAAGGGTGTGAAGGTTCTTCAAAACGATAATCCCAATAGGTAACCTGTTGAAATGACTTGCCATCATTGCTTTTTATAGTGGCAAACGTACCAGGTGGTAATAGTCTAATGTTAGAAAATAGCGTTTTGTCAGAAAAAATGTTTTGAAACGTAAAGTATTCAAGAAGTGCAGGAGCGCATACCGCTGCCTTTACTCGAGGATCTTCAAGAATAGCTTTTATTTCTGAAGCAAAAATAAAAGTATTATTTTTAAAATAGTAATACAGGGGCTTTATCCCATATCTATCTCTTGCTAAAAATAGTTTTTTATTTTTTTCATCCCAGATTGCAAACGCAAACATGCCATTGAATTTATCCAAACATTTTTCCTTCCATTGTTCATACGCGTGAAGAATGACTTCAGAATCTGTATTTGATATAAATGTGTGTCCTTTATTTTCTAATATTTTTTTTAACTCTTTAAAATTATAGATTTCTCCATTATAAACTAACCATAGTGTTTTATCTTCATTGGTCATTGGCTGACGGCCAAGCTCGGTTAGATCAATAATTGATAACCGCCTATGTCCTAATCCAACATTAGCATTAATATAAATACCTTTATCATCGGGTCCTCGATGAATCATAGTATCGCGCATTTTTTCTATATTTTCTGCTGATACTTTTTTTCCATCCAAATTTATTTTACCAATGATTCCACACATTTTTTATGTTTGTTATAAGATAATTAAATTCTTTATTGGTCATTTGAGGATAAAATGGCAAGGCTACTGATAATCTGTCAGCAACTAAAGCGTTTGGGAAGTCAGTTAAGGCAATATTATATTTTTTCTTATAATAATTTGTGGTATGAACAGCATGTGTTCCTGGTCGTGCTGCAATACCAACTTTTTCGAGTCTATCCATAAATTTATTTCTTTTTTGATATAGCGATGATAGTTTTCCTATATTAAGCCCACCGCTTTTATTAAATGGCGATTCAGGCCAGAAAAGACACACAAAAGCTTGGTAGCCATGAATATAGTTTTTTAGGACGATTGGCGGCTTGAGCCAAGGAAACTGTTTTAAGGAGGAGTAAAGTTTTTTAGCTAAAGCCTTTTTCTTTTTAAGGATTTGAAAAAGTTTTTTTACTTGTTCAATGCCAATTGCTCCTTGGATATCAGTCATGCGGTAGTTATATCCGCGAATATTAAAGTCGGGCAAAAGATAGCCAGCTTTTTTATGTCTTTGAAGATCTGATTTAGAAGCGCCATGATCGCGAAGCGCATTTACCATGTTAGCAATTTTTTTGCTGTTGGTTAAGATCATCCCGCCCTCGCCACAAGTTATAGATTTTCGAGGGTGAAAGCTTAAGCATCCTGCATCTCCCATAGCTCCAGCATGTTTTTTATAGTAGAAGCCGCCTATAGCGCAGGCTGCGTCTTCAATAACTTTCAGTTTATACTGACGAGCTATTTTTAAAATCGGTCTCATATCAGCACAAAGACCAAAAAGGTGAACCGGCATGATAGCTTTTGTTTTTTTAGTTACTTTTTCTTCTATTTTCGCTGGATCTATATTAAAGGTGTTGAGATCAATATCAACAAAAATAGGCGTAGCGCCCACATATTCAACAGCGTTTACTGATGCAATATAGGTAAAAGAAGGAACAATAACCTCATCTCCTTGTCCAATGCCAGTAGCTATTAAAGCGAGGTGAAGAGCCGTGGTGCAAGAAGTGGTTGCTTTAGCATACTTAACTTTAGTAAATTGAGCTATTTTTTTTTCAAATGTAGCTACTTTGGGTCCCTGTACTACCCAACCGCTCTTGAGCGGTTCCTGAACTGCTTGTAGTTCTTTATTGTCAAACCAAGGCTTAGTAATAGGGATTTTCATATGTATATAATTTAGTTATTGAGAAGCTTTTTAGATACTTGACTATCTCGCCACTTAATTACTTCTTCAATCCCTTCATCTAGTTGTATTTTTGTTTTAAACCTTAGGTCTTTTTCAGCTTTATTAGTTGAGCCTATTCGATGGGTTACAAAGGTTAACCCTTGGGGTAGATATTGTATTTTTTGTTTTGAGTTAGTGATTTTTAAAATGAGTTTAACCAATTCTTTAATAGTAGTTCTCGTACCTGCGCCAATGTTATAAAATTCATCTGTTTTATTGCTTTTTAAAGCCAGAATGTTTGCTCGAGCTACATCAGCAACATGAATAAAGTCATAGGACTGAGATCCGTCACCATAAATTTGTGGTGGTTTATTTTTGTAGAGTCGATCAAGGACCTTCATAATCACAGAAGTATACACACTTTTATAATCCTGGCGAGAACCATATATATTCATATAGCGCAGTCCAACGTGGTTAAGTCCATAACGTTCATTGAAAGCTCGACACATCTGTTCACCAGCAACTTTTGTTGCTCCATAAAAGGTTCGATTATTAAAAGGGTGGTCTTCAGTCATAGGAATCTCTAAGGCATTTCCATAAACTGATGCTGAGGAAGAGTAAATCAATTTTTTGATTTTGTTTTTTAAGCATGCTTCAATCACATTAAAGGTGCCTCGAACATTAACCTCAAAAGCAGCCCGAGGATAATCATAGCAATGTTTGAGCCAGAGTGCAGCTAGGTGAAATACATAATCTTTTCCTTTGAGCACAGTGTTGAGTACATCAGTGAAGAGAATATCTTCTTTTAATAAGGTAACGCGCTTGTCTCTAAGTGCATTTTTAAGATTATCTTCTGTGCCTCGAGTGAGATTGTCATATACAACAATTTCTTTAACTGGTTCTTTAAGTAATTGGTCAACTAAATGAGAACCAGTAAATCCTGCTCCTCCAATGACCACAATTTTTGTATTTTTTAATTCCATAAAAAGATGTTCCTTATGTTCGTCTTGTTTTGATCCACCTCCCTTTATTAGTATATACATTTTAAGGCCAAATTGTCAAGATTAGTCTTGTATCTTTTTAGCCTCGTTTTTGCTGGTTTTGTATGGAATAAAACAATTTATTTTTTACCGCAGTAAGTATCTCTTTATCTTCAGGAGGGAATACATTCATTTTGTTAAGGATAAATAAATAACATATGAATGTTAATAAAGATATTATACCTATCATTATAATGTTTTCTACAACAATATAATTTTTAGTAATATAAAATACAGATATAAATAAAAACAATCCAACCACAAATGTTTTTAAATATTGGGAGCTAAAAGGATGTATATTTTTTTTAATTTTTAAATATAAGAGAGCCATCAGTTCTATCACAAGGGAAGAAAATGCAAGTGAAAGCGCTGCGCCAGTAATACCGAGCCGGGGAATCAATAGCAACATAAGCGAAATATTAAGCAACGCTCCAATTATAGAGATGACTAGAATAAATTTTGTTTTTCCAAATACATTAAGAAGTTCTCCTACAGAGCCGCTTAAAACGTTTATAAACATTCCAACAGATAATATCATTAACGGGAGAGCAGCAGGCAAAAATTGTGCGCCGAAAAGAGTTCTTAAAATTAATTCTGGGAAAAAGAAAAAGAAAAAAAATAAAGGCAATGTAATGGTTGTTGCCCACCGCGCAATATTTTTATATATAAGTTCAATTTCTTTTAATTTGTTTTTTCCATGCAGATCGGTGGCAACCGGCATAATAATTCTATTCGTTGCGTAGAGAAACGAGGGTAAGAGTATAGCAATGGGCAGGGCCGCGCTATAAAAACCTACTTCTTGAGTTGAGAGAAAAAATCCTATGAGTAGAATATCAGCTCTTTGTCTGAATATATCGACAATAAGTGATCCAGCCAATGGAAGGGAAAAAGAAACCATTTCACCAGACGCACTTTTTGCCCTTACTTTTTTTATACTTGAGTATAATTTACTTTTCCTAATAACAAGAATTGCTAATACGGTGACAAATATGAGCGGAATTAAGTATGAGTATGGAGTATAGTAAATCGAAAATCCAAAGATTATAAGTCCTAGTAAAATCATCAATCTTAAAAGAAGGTTAAGTATATTATCATGAATAATAATATTTTTCATGCTTTTCATTCCTCTAAATATTCCCAGAATATAGTTAAATACTGAAAGAATAGGGATAGTTATGGCAAATATTTTAATTATAGATATAAGGTTTTGGTTTTTAAAAATATGGGTTGAAATCCATGTAGCGTTTATATAGATTAAGCTTGCGAAAATAATACTGGTAATTATTATTATTTTTGCCCCAAATATAAGTCCGCCCTTAAGTTTTTCATAATTTTTTTTTGCCCGAAATAAGGGTATAAATCGAGCAATACCTATATCAAGTCCTAGTAAAGAAATACTCGCACATGTTATCAAAACTGCCGTTCCCAAGCTAAACATACCATACGCAGAAGGGCCGTAATAACGGCCCATTACTATTTTAAATGTATAGTTGAACAAGATTCCTACAATTGTTCCAATAAGAATGATTCCAGCTCCTTTCACAACCTCATTATATGGTTGTATAGAAGGGAGACGATTTTTGTTATTTTGCATATTCGTGTTGATGAATAATTTTTACAATTCGCTGCGCTGTTTTTCCATCCCAATACTTGGGAGATTTTCCTTTTTTGCCACGACCCGATAAGATTTTATTTATCTCCCTTATAATTCTATTTTTGTTTGTTCCAACAACAATGTTAGTTCCAATCCCTACGGTTACGGGTCTTTCAGTATTTTCTCGAATCGTGAGACAGGGGATTTTCAGAATGGTAGTTTCTTCGGTAATCCCGCCGCTATCAGTGATAACAAACTTACTACTTGCCATGAGTGAGAGTATATCAATATAGTTGATGGGCGGAATTAAAATTAGGTTTTTTATATTTTTAATCCACTTCTCAAGTCCGAATTCTTGTATTCTTTTTTTTGCTCGTGGATGAACTGGATAGATTATTTTTATTTGTTTTTGAATTTCTTTAAAGGCAGAAAATAATTCCTTAAGTGTTTTTTTATTGTCAACGTTACTCGGACGATGAAGCGTTAAAATAGCATATTCTTTTGGCTTTACATTAAGCTGGTTTAATATTTTTAGTTTTTGTTTTGCATTTTTAATTTTTGGTAATTGATTTTTTAATGTGTCTATCATTATATTGCCAACATAAAATATTTTTTTTCTCGGAATTCCTTCATTGGTAAGATTGGTAATACCGATTGGATCGCTTACAAAAAGATAATCTGCAATGTGATCAGTAAGGAGGCGGTTAAATTCTTCGGGCATAGTTCGGTCAAAACTTCGAAGACCTGCTTCTATATGTGCGACAGGAATCTGTAGTTTGGCAGCTACGAGTGCTCCTGCAAGTGTTGAATTAACATCGCCAACCACAATAACCAGTTGTGGTTTTTCTTTTAAACAGACCTTTTCGAATGCAATCATTATTTTACCAGTTTGGGTGCCGTGTAGATCTGATCCAACACCGAGGTTGTAATAAGGGTTTGGTATATTCAAGTCTTTAAAAAATACTTTAGACATTTTAAAATCGTAATGCTGTCCAGTATGAACCAAAATTGTTTTAAATTGAGGATATTTTTTAAATTGAGGATATTTTTCAAATTCTTCAAGTAATGGGGCAATTTTAATAAAATTTGGTCGTGCGCCAACAACACATATAATTTTTGTCCTTTTAGGCATAAAATTTTTTAATTGTTTTTATAATTTTACTCTGGTTTTTATTTGACAATTCTGGGTAGACTGGTAGTGACAAAATTTCTTTGCTTGCTTGTTCTGCTTCGGGAAAGTCGCCTCTTCGATATCCTAAATCTCGAAATACCGATTGTAAATGTAATGGTACGGGATAGTAGATAATCGTAGGAATAGTGTGTTGGTGTAGGTAGGTTTGCAATTTATTTCTCTGTTTTATGCGAATAGTGTATTGGTGATAGGCATGGGTATTATGCTTTTCGACAAAAGGAGTATGAATTTGTTTTATATTTTTGAGGGCATGATTATATACGGCGGCTTTTTGTTGCCGTGATCTTATCCAGGAGTTTAAATATTTTAATTTAACATTGAGAACCGCAGCTTGAAGTGCATCAAGTCGAGAATTTATGCCCAACATATTAGCGACGTATTTTTGATATCTTCCATGAATTCTCAGTAATTTGATTTTTTCAGCTATTTTTTTATTATTTGTAACGATCATTCCTCCATCACCATAGGCGCCGAGATTTTTAGAAGGGAAAAAAGAAAAGCAGCCAAAGTCCCCGATTGATCCAATTGGCTTGCCCTTGTATCTGGCTCCGAGCGCTTGGGCTGCATCTTCAATAACTTTGATTTTATATTTTCGAGCAATAGATGTGATAGCATCCATGTCTGACGATTGACCATATATGTGGACTGGTATAATTGCTTTTATTTTTTTTCGTCTATTAGGTGAGATGTGTTTAATAGTTTTTTCAAGTTTATGGGGATCAAGAGTATATGTTTTTGGATCAATATCAACAAAAATTGGCTGAGCCTCGCGAAGTACGATAACGTCAGCGGTTGCGATAAAGGTAAACGGCGTGGTGATTACCTTGTCGCCAGGACCGATATCGAGTGCCATAAGTGAGAGAAGGAGCGCATCAGTACCAGAATTTAAGCCGATTGCATATTTAGTGTCGCAATATTTAGCAATTTCTTTTTCAAATTTTTCTACTTCTTTACCCAAAATAAACTGACCACTGTTTAGAACGTTTTGGATGGCTTGGTTAATTTCTTTTTTAATTGACCTATATTGAGCGTTAAGATCAAGATATTTCATAGCTATTATTTAATTTTTATTAGTTTGCCATTTGTATTTAAAGATTTTTGACAGGCATCGAGTATATTAAGTATCTTAGAAGTTTTCTCTCCTTAATCAAGTCATGCCATGAACATAAACAGTTTTGGGCATAAGTTAATATTAAAAATTGAAGATTACCAATCTTCAATAATTTTTTTTGTTTTATTTTTTAATTTATGATATATGCTGGCGGTTTTCCTCTCAGCTTTTGGCGAGATTAATCTTAATATTTCTGCTCCTACAATTTTATATCTACCGCCAACTTTATTGGCTCTGATAATACCTTTTTTTAGCCAACGTTTAATTGTACTTTCACTTATTTTTAAAAAATTTCTGGCTTCTTTTGTAGTATAAATTTTATTTGGTTTAATTTCATCCATCATAACGATTTAATTGAAAATCAAGGTTCTGACGAAGTCAGGTTCTTATAAAGAGACACCCATTAACCTTAGATTATTATATCAAAGGTGTCAATAGGTGTCAACAGGTATCAACAGGTTTATAAGTGGAAAACTTTTTTATATTTTCTGTTCTTTATTGCATCTCTAGCAGCAAACACCGTAGCAGTTTTTTGAACAATTTTGATTGTAATTAAATCCAGAATGATTAGCTAAAATTAAAACACAATCATAATTTTTAAAGATTTGCGGAGTACTTTACTAGATTTTATGTCCAACAATACCCCAACAAAAGCGCCACCAAGGGCTAATGATATTGAAACAATATGGATTAGGAAACTGTAAATAACAGCATCATGTTTAGCAACCCCAATCAAGAGTAATCCAAGAGTCAAACCTCCTTCTTTGTAACCAAAACCACCAATGGTGTTTAAAGGAATTAATCCTGCAACTACAGATATAGAAGCAATGAGTATTGCTTCGCCATATGAAATTGCTAAACCAATAGATATACAAAACAATTGAACCATTAAAAAATTTGAACCCCAAAATAGAACTGTGGTAATAAACAATTGTTTTTTCTTTTTTTTATTAATTTTTAAAGCTTCTGATATAGAATACAAGTTATTATTAATTTTTTTCAACCATTTATTTTTATCAGAAACCAGTTTATTTGAAAGATTAGCAAATACTTTAACTATTTTATTAAGATATTGAATTGATAACCAGGCAATAAGAGCGATTAAAAAATATCCAATATACAATATTTTTTTATTTTCAATATCAATATTACTAAAAAAAATTAACCCTCCACCTAAAAATAAAGCTATTACCAAGATATCAAATATTCTTGTGAGTAATATACTTGATAAACCAGTTGAAATTGCTTGATTTGTATTTTTTTTAATTAAGTATGGGAAAGTTAATTCTCCTATTCCGCCGGGAAACAACCTTGTATACAAGTTATAAAAAAGGGTTATTCTGAAAATATCAAGTATTTTCAAACGAACCGCCAAACTATAGTTAAATCTAATTGCCCTTATTAAACTTGAAATAAATGTAAACAAAAAAGCAATAATCATCAATGGATAATTGATTTTTAATTTAAAGTCTTGAATTCTACCAAGATCAATTTGTTTAACTAGCAAGACAATTATAATAATAGAAAATATTGTTCCAAATATTATTTTTTTCCTTTTCATCCGTTATTTTTTTTAATATATAATTGTATAATCGAGCCCTTTTTAATCAATGCTTCAAAAGCCGTAAAAGGATAAACAATGATTTGCAATAACATATAAATTATCAATAAATGTTTTGGATATTTACCTTGATACGTTTTTCTAATTCTTTTTGGTGTAAAAATAGGAAACAACGATAAGACCAGTGCGCTTGATGATGTTTTATGTGAAAAGTATTTAACTTTCTCTATTTTTAGATTGTTATAAGCCTTAATCAAATATTTTAATGACTTTAAATTAAAATGGTTTAAATGAATGGGTATTTGTAATGGTTGCCATTTTTTCTTAAATAACTTATAGCCCAAAGAATTAATATTTGGTAATTCAATTATTAATATACCTTCAGGTTTTAATAATTCCACAGCCTTTTCTAGAGATTTTTTTGGATTATATAAATGCTCAAGCACATGAAGACAAACAATAGCCTTAAACTGCTCATGATTAAAATTTGAATTTTCTATTGTTGTGTTAATTAAATTTTTATTTTGATAGCTTTTGTTATATAAGTCTATGCCTAAGCAGTTAAAATTAGTTTTATTTAATAAATTCACAAAAGATCCATCACCAGCGCCCCAATCTAGTATTTGGTCGCTCTCAGAAGCATTTTTCTTTAAATATTTAATAATGTTATACACTCTAATCTTATAAAACAAACCTAAAAGACCTTGTGAAAGGCAGCCTGGCTTTTGCCAATATTCTTCATTATAGTATTTGTTTAATTGTTCTTGATTTGGGACTGGATCAGTGCTTACAAATGAACATATTAAACATTGTTTTAATGAATAAATTTCATTAAATGATGTTTTATAATCAGATAGCAATGTTTTAAACTGATCTCTATTACAAATTCTACATTTTTCCATAATTTAATTTGTATGAGTTGGCTTTTGAGCCTTAACAAAATAATTTAGCGTATAATTCCTTTTTTTATCAATAAAATCAATGGAACTTAGTATTGACGGAATAATTAAGACAAATAATAAATATGAAATTAATTCGAAAGGAAAAAATAACACTCTTACAGTACGATTTTTTATTTGCCAAAACATTGTTTTTGGGAGAACCGTAAGTCGATTTGCTAAATATTTAAAATAACCGCATGAAGGTTTTATATAAATTACTTTAAATCCTGTGCTTTGCAGAATATGTTGCAAGCCAAAGTTTGTATATCGATAATAATCATGAGGTGCTTGATGAACGCCCCAACCTTGAGGCGCAGAAATATAAATTGTTCCACCTGGTTTTAGAATGCGAAAAATTTCATTTAATACTTTTTTAGGCTCTTTAACGTGTTCAAGTACTTGTGTACAAATGACACTATCAAATTTATTATCAGAAAAGGGAGTATTTTCTAAATCATAAACATAATCTAATTTGCTATAATCCCACGTATCATCTCCATAAGCTATATCAACGGCAACATACTTTTGTTTATTAAATATTGATTTATATTGGCACTGTCCTGCACCTGCATCAAGAACAGTTTTATTTGGGCCTATGTCTTTTGCAGCAGAAATTAAAAATTTGCGAATGTCATATTCGCTGCTTGATATAGTTCTTTTTATAAAGTTTGGACAATATTTGTTATAAATTGTACTTAAAATTTTCATACAATTACATATAACCTAATGATTTTAATTTTTTAATTGTGTCATCGTCTTGGCTCTGTTTAGCCCCAATTTTATGGCGCTTTTGATGTAAAAATTTGTTTAAAGAATTTTCTAGGCTTTTCGAAATATCCTGTTCAATCTCATATAAATTTACTGTCTCCCCCGGATCGTTTTTGATATTGTATAATTCTCTTTTTGAATTTCTTTGTTTTTTTAATTTTTCTTCAATTTTTGTATATAAATTTTTTTGTTTACGAATAATAAAATTGTCCCAGAATTTTTGTAATAAAAAAATTCTGTATTTTTTATTCTTCCAAAATCTATAACAGAACATTTTGAACAAAACAAATATATTTTTTATTGATTTATTTTCTATGATTTTCTCAGGTTCCCTAATTAATTTCCATTCATTGGTTCTATAAACAATACGTTTATTTTCAAAATATTTTGGAAAATACGTTTCAGAATATATGAAATCCTTTATTTTTTGCTCTTTAGTTGATTGGTCTTTTAGTATATCTAAAATATTTTTACCAATTACATTCTCTGGCATTTTAAATTTAAACCTATTTATTATCGTTGGGAAAATATCGCCATTACTCACTAAACAATTTACCTTTTTTTCTTTAACGTCTTTTGCCATAGGTCCACTAATGATCAAAGGGATTCTTATAATACTTTCATATAATGTTCTACCATGTCCAATATATTCGTGTTCACCCAAACTTTCTCCATGATCACTAGTAAAAATAATTGAAGTATTTGAATTTAGATTGTTATTGTTAATAACATTAATTATTTTACCAATACAATCATCAATATTTTTAACGCCACCTTCATAAAGTTCTTTAAATTGATTAATATCGCTTTCTTTTAGCTCTAAATTGCCTTTATTAAATTCTTCTGCTTGTTTTACTGATCCATTTATAATGCCAACATATTCTTGGGACTCCTTGCGTATAAAACGCTTTGGCGGTGAATACGGAAGATGTACATCCCAAAAGTGTAGGAAAAGCATGAATTTATTATCTTTGTTTTTTTTAATCCATTTAATAGCCAAGTCTGTTATAACTTCTCCCCAACGAAAAATAACTTCATTTTGTGTGTCTGAAATAATTTTTCTATCATTATAAAATCCTTGCGTTTCAAAGACGTCATTATAATAATCAAAACCGCGGTCAAAACCACGAGTTTTATCTAAAACAAAAGAGCCTATTATTGCTCCGGTTTTATAGTCATTTTTTTTGAAAATTTCACCTAAAGTAGTAAATCTATCGCTCATTACATATGAAAATTCTCTTACGCCGTGTTGAAATGGATAAACGCCAGTTAGTAAGGTACTAAAAACTACCGGAGTGACAGTTGATACGGTAAATGCATTATTAAAAATACAGCCATTTTGAGCTAAATTATCAATGTTTATTGTTTCACTTTTGTCATAACCATAACACGACAAATAATCAGGCCTTAAAGAATCTATAAGAATGAATATTAGGTTTTTATGACCCACTTAAAATTAATTTAAACGTTTCTCATTAAAACTAGTTTTAAAATATAGAATTTTTGAACCTTCCTATTTTTAAGTACAATACACCTTTTCTTTGAATAAAGAGGTAAATAAAAAAGAGCAATTATCATACAAATCATTGAAAAGAAGGCAAGAGGAATAGACAATAGTAATTTTTGAATAAATGGAATTCGTAATTCTACTATTTTAAATAAGTTCCCTACAAATAGCATTGGGAAAAAGATTACGAATTCAATATTTGTCATATTTTTATAAAAAGCAAAAACTCTATTCATAATTGCTTTAGCGGCAATTTTTAAATGAAATAAATTAAACTTTGGATTGCTATAATGTAGATGAAAAATAATTGAATCTCGTACGGCGCATATTTTTAAGCCTAGATTATGAAGCCTCATTGATAAATCTGTATCCTCAACGTACATTTTAAATTGTTCATCAAAAAGATACCCTAATTTCTTAATTGTTTTTTTAGTAATAATAAATGCACCGCCTGAAAGTATTTTTGGGTATAATATTTTTTTGTTTTTGTTTTTATAATATTTCCCATAGCCAAAGATAGATAAACTATAATAATATAGACAATTTAAAAACGAAGATCTGTCCATAGTCTTAAATTCTTTAGTTTCTGGCATAAGCATGTTTGATGTACATGCTCCAATATTATCATGACCAATAATTTTTTGCACAAGGTTTTTAAGCCAGTGCTGATGACAAATAATGTCTTGATTGAGGAATGCAAGATATTTATACTTGGCGTGCTTTATGGCATGGTTATTGCCAGCGGCAAAGCCAACATTGCTATACAATACCATGTATCTAACTTTTTTGAACTCTTTAGTGATAGAAATGGTATTGTCTGTTGAGGCATTATCAACAACAATAATTTCATATTTTTCTCTTGGATAAGATTGGTCCTCTAAGGATTTTAATAGATTTCTAATATATTTGCTTCCATTAAAAGTAAGAATAATAACACTAACATTGGGTAGATTTTTTTTGTTAAACATATTATTTATCGCCACCAGCTGACAATAATTGCTTTAGCAAAATTCAGGCCATATTTGATATCTTTACCCTTTTTGCTTGTTCCATATTTTCGTTTTCGGATTGTAATGGGAACTTCACCAATTTTAATACCTTTTTTAGCCGCATCAATAATGAGTTCGCTTGTGTGATATTGATCCTCTCGTAAAGTAATTGATTGTAGCAGTCTTGTTTTAAATGCGCGAAAGCCGCTTGAGCAGTCAGTGATTTTAGTTTTTAAGAGTAGATTAATTATAAAGTTGAAAATAGGGAGGCCAATTGAACGAAGGTGTCCTTCTTTTTCCCATTTTCCTAATTTACGCGAGCCAATTACTAAATCATATTTGTTCTCAAGAATAGGTTTAACTAATTTTTCTATTTCTCTTGGATCATGTTGTCCATCAGCATCCATGGTAACACAAGTCTGGATATTGCTATGCTTTACAATATCATAACCAAGGCGCAGTCCAGCACCTCCCCCACGATTAATTTTATTTCTCACTACGATATAACCAGCATCTTTCACCACTTCACTCGTTCTGTCGCTGCTCCCATCATCTATAACAAGCACCCCTACATTTTTGTTTTTAATAGTTTTTGGAATTTCTTTTAGTAATTCTTGTAAGTTTTTTTCTTCATTGTATGCAGGAATAAGTATAATGATTTGTTTATCGTGTAGTTTTTTTTGTATATTTTCACGCTCTGCTTGTTCGCGGCCTAAACCACGAACTAAAAGGTCGAACTGATATCTATAATCATCAAGTCTTGTTTTAAGATATAGAACTAGAAACCACAAAAGAATGATTGAAAAAATTAAAAGGGTAAGTATTCGTCCTCGCTGTGCTTGTTCTAAAGAAAGCATCCCAGTGATCGTATTTAGTATATTTGGGTTCAGGGAAATAATAATTAAAACAATGCTGGAAAGCCCAAAAAGCAGAAAATTTAGTTTTTTCCACTTTAGCCCCCGGTATATTCTAAACGTTAGAAATAGACCAATGATACCAATGATGAGGCCAATAATTCTTAAGCTTGACATAAAAACCAATGAATAGTTTTATTAATTCCTTGATAGATTTTTTTCATAATTGCAATAAATTTTTTAACTATATTTTTCAATTAATTTGGATAATGCTTGTTTTGATTGTGCACCAGTAACTCTTTCTGCTTCTTTTCCATTTTTAAATATAATAATCGTTGGTAATCCCTGGACGGTATATTGAGATACAATTTTTGGGCTTAAATCACTATTGATTTTTATTACTTTTATTTTATTTTTATATTCTTTTTCAAGTTCCTCTATTACTGGCTTCATCATTTGACATGGCGCGCACCATGAGGCCCAAAATTCTATTACCATAGTGAGGGATGAATCAGCAATTTGTTGTTTTAATTGTTGCAGTGTCATGGTCATAGTTTATTTCTGTGGCTGGTGTAGAATGCCTTTATATCCTTTTTTCTTTTTTGTTCCTGGTTCATATACTTCTAAAACTTCACTTTCTTTTCTCTCGCCGCTCCACGTGGTTTTGGGTATAAACAAATGTGCTTTTTCTTCAATACGTTTTTTAATTTCTGGTTGGGTGAGGAGTTCAAATATTCTAGTAATTTCTTTTTCTAAGCTCACTTTGGGTCTAAATCCAAGATCTGGCAGCTTAGTTGATTCAACTTCAAGTGGGTGTACTTCAGCTTCAATACGAGGATTTTCGAGCCGCTGAATTTGTGTGTTAATGCCAAATTTTTTAGCCACCTTTGCTACGGTTTCTGCAAGATCATTGAGTTTATGTAGGCCCGTTACTTGGTTTACCACATCATATTGACCAGGTTCAGGCGGTGAGGCAATGAGCCGTATCATACATTCGATTGCATCCTCTAGGGCAATAAATGCACGAATCTGTTCTCCTGTGCCATAGACAGTGATTGGTAGACCCATAATGGTTTGTGCTACAAATCGGTTAACCACAGTCCCAAAAAATTCGTCAACATCATAGCGAGTCCTCAGGTTTGGACCAGCTGCTACCTCGTCGGTATGTACCCCATAAATAATCCCCTGCATGACATCATAAGATCTCAGCCACCAATATTTGGCAGCCTCATACACATTAAAGGTACCTTGGACCTTACTAACATGATAAAAGCTTATAGGATCTCTTGGGGTTAGTTCTCCCCCTAAACTCCATTCTCGATTATCCCATTTTAGAATTGCGTCAGAGGGAAATATGCCTTCAAATAAGGGCCTGCCCGTAAGTGGAGTGCCATACTCGCCAAACGTACCTAGTTTTATGAGAGACGTATTTGGTACAATATCTTTCATTAACCATAAGAGACCTAAGGTGCCCAAGACATTATTGTTCTGTACTTCTATTGCATGTTTTGCATCAATCATACTGTATGGGGCAGAAGGAATTTCTGCGTAGTGAACAATAGCCTCGGGCTGTTCTTTTTGTAGGAATTTTTTAAGTTTTTTCCGATCTCTGATATCCATCTCTCGAAACTCGATATCTACACCTAATACTTTCCGGGCTGCTTTTAAACGTTCTTCCATTGAAACAATAGGGACCACAGAGTGAGATCCCCTTTCTTTAACACAATTTCTTCTTGTATAGTTATCAATACCACTTATTCTACATCCTAGTTTTGCTAACTTGAGTGCTAACGTCCATCCAAGGTATCCATCAATCCCTAAAATCATTATCCGCATGTTTTTTAATAAATGCCCATACTTTGTTTTTTCCCACTGCGGGCATTGTTCAAACGTAATTGTTGGTTCATATCTTCCTAATTCAGGCCTTCTCTTGCATTCAATCATAATATGTTCATCGCCGCGTGCGCTCATTATTTTTCTGCTTTGTCCACAGCCTCTAAAATCAACATTGCCCTTAAGTTTTGCTGCTGGACAGTTCCAACACGTACGGTCTTTATTGTGAAATTTTTTATTGGCTTTATAATTTTTTTTCACCATAAGGATTTTATTTGTTGAGCTTGCTTAAAATTGACACCATATCTTCAACAGTAGGAGAAGGAGGGACAATTTTATCTGCGTTTTCACTTTTGACAAATAGGACTGAATCTTCAAGCGTATGTTTACCCGTTAGTATAGGGTCTTGTTCAAAAAGGGTATTTTTTTCTATGGCTCCCCGCAAGCTAAATCCTGGATTTTCTATTAATACTAAATCAGGGGCGCGTTCAAGTTCTGTGCCATGATAGATTTCTTGTTTTTGATATATTTTTTTTATAACCTTTTCGTTATTATATTCTATGTTAGACAATGTTTCAGTAAGATCTTGAATTATATTTTTTTCATCTTGTTCCTTTACTGATCCATGAGGATATCGCGATTCTCTGTGTAAATAGATTCTTCCCGGATCTAAGGAAAATGCTAGTGACTTTTTGGTAATCTGATTATATTCTTTTTTAGATTTATCAAGGTATAAGAATTTTGTCTGTTCCAAAAAGTAGTTAATGTTTACATTGGTTTTAATCTGTTCCATGCCATGATCAGAAAGAATAATTAAACTATCATTATCACTTATTCTTTGATTTATTTCGCCAATAATTTCATCAACGCGTTTGAAATAGTTAAGAAATGCTTGGTGATGTTCATGTGTTTTGTCTTCGTACGCATTCCAGAGAAAGTGTTCTAATCTATCTGATCCAGTAAATACAAACATAAATACATCCCATTTTTCTTTTTCCCATAAGTAACGATACGTATTAATGCGTGCTTCATTTGTTTGGGTTAGTTTTTTCAAAAACAAGGATTTTGACGTGCGTACCGTACCTGCATCAACATCAACCTCATACTGTAATTCTTCCAATTTTCCTAAAAGGGAAGAAGGATATACTGCTTTATCCATGTCTAAAGAGATAAATCCAGAAATATGTACACCATTTAATGGCTTTACTGGATATGTAGAAGGAACATTTATAATGACATATTTTTTATTTTCATTGTGGTGCCAAAATGGTTTTACTTTTAATGCATTAAAATCAGGAAACGAAAGCGTATACGTATTAGGGATTAAATCAGTAAATCCAAAAATACCATGCTGGGCTGGATTGGATCCAGTAATTATCGAGCTCCACGAAACGGAGGAAATATGAGGAATTGAGGAGCGCATTTTTCTAAATATCCCCTTTGATTTTAGTTTTTGAAAATAGGGCATGATGCCCTTATTTGATAAATCATCCATTAATTTATACGGCACTCCATCAATTCCAATAATCACTGTTTTTCTGTTCATAATAAAAAAGTAAATACTGTATTAGTATAAGAATATTATACTATACTTTTAAAATCTTACAATAGGTATTTTTAAACAAAAGAAGCGAGATTGAGACTCGTTTCTTTGTTTTGCTCGATGACTTTTCTAGATTTTATTGTATATTCCCAACTGCGATAATGTGTCCTTGGTCTTTTAGAACGATTTTAGATAAAATTGTTTTACTCTGCGGTTCAAAGGCAATTGGTTTTTCTAAACGCAGTTTATAAAGAGATTTTTTGCCAGATATAATTTTGTCAGGTTTTAGCAATGTCGCATTTACTCGGCTTGTCCCGCATTCACATACTAATTGCTTTTGAGATGGTGCCCTAATCCAAAATATTTCACCAGAGAGCATCTTACTTATATTTGGCAAAGCATTTGGATGGGAGCCAATTGTTCCTCTTTTTGTTTGACTTTTTTCTTCACAGATAATCCCAACATTTTGGCCAGCAACGGCTTTGTCTATATTTCCTTCGGCAGTTTTAATGGCTTTTATTTTATTTTTTATTATAAGCTTGCGAGGAACAAGGTTCTGCGAACGAAGTGAGCGGGTTCTTATATTTTCTGGCAAAAATACAATTTCTTGGCCTTGTTTTAACTCCCCTGATTCTACGCGGCCAATAAGTATTTCTTCGTTTTCATGCTCATATATATCTTGTATTAAAAAGTGAAATGATAAACTTTCGTGAATTTTTGGTCGAAGAAATTTATTTTCTAAAAATTCCATTACGGTTAAATTATCATACCATGAAATTCGAGATGACTTTTTAACCACATTATCTCCTTTCCATGCCGAGACAGGGAAGAAGTGGATGTGTTTGCTTTTATAATTCATATTTTCAAGTATTTTTTTCAGATCATTAACCAGTACATCAAATGCCCGTTTTTTGTAATCTACTTTATCCATTTGATTAATTACCACACCTAATTGTTCAATGCCTAATAGTTGGGCAATTTCTAAATGATCGAGCGTTTGCTCGCGGATGCCTTCTTTAACAGACACAACCAAAAGTGCAACTTCAGCGCTTGAGGCGCCGGTTAACATTTGAGAAATAAGTTCGGCATGGCCAGGGACATCAATTAATTGATATAATTGTTTTTTTCCTTTGAGTAAGGCTCGGGTCGTATCCATGGTCATTTTGCGTTCTCGTTCCTGTTTAAAACTGTCAACTAAATGAGCTAATTCAAATTTTTGTCCTGATGATTTATCAGTTTCTTTAATCTCCTTAAGTCGGCTTTTTTGAATTGACTTTGTATCTAAAAGCAGTCTCCCAATTAAGGTAGACTTCCCATGATCTTGATGACCAATTATTACTATAGGAATTTCTTGCTTCATAATTTATTGTTACATGTAGCCGAGCTCACGAAGGCGTTGCATCACATATTCTTTTTCTTTGTCTTGAGCCCTGCCTGCGCGCTCTGATATATCAGTTGTTTTTAGTTCTTTAATAATTTCATCAATAGTTTTAGCATTTGATTTAAACGGAACCGTAGAGTCAGCATAGCCAATACTTCGGTATCGTTTTCCATTTTTAGCAAAATATAAAGGGTTGACCGGGATATTGTTTGCTTTACTATATTCCCAGATATCAACTTCATTCCAATGAAGTAAGGGGTGGATTCTGACGTGCGAGGCATCTTTAAACTCAGAAGTGTAGTTAAATATTTCTGGCGGTTGATTTTCAAAATCCCATCGAAAATTTTTATCTCTTGGACTTACATATCTTTCTTTTGCGCGAACACCATGTTCATCACGTCTAATTGAAACAATTAACGCATCAAACTTTTCTTTTTCTAATAATTTTTTTAATGCCTCGGCTTTATTTAATCCTTCAGCTGTTCCAGAAATAGCATCTTTTTTATGTTCTGCTTGTGCAATGAGCAAGTTTATTCCCCATTCTTTAACCATTTTCTCTTTGAATTCATAACTTTCTGGAAAGTCGCGTCCACTGTCAATATTAATAGCTGGAAAAGGAACGTTACCCAGAAATGCTTTTTTACAAAGCATTAACATCACGGTAGAGTCTTTCCCCATGGACCATAAAACAGCTGGCTTTTTAAATTTTGCTTTTGCTTCGCGAAGAATAAAAATACTTTTTTCCTCTAATTCTGTTAATCTTGAATTCATAATCTCGCCCCTTGTCATCCCCGACTTCCAAGGGAAAGTCGGGGGATTAATATACCTTAATTATATATAATTATATATAATTAAAAAAAATAATCAAGTAATAAACTGTGGATAAAATTATCACTGATTAATGGTCAATTAAAGTTTGGATACAAATATCACTCCTTACAAGGTTCTGCGAACGCAGTGAGCAGGTTCTTATAAGTATCCCAGGTCTTTTAATTTTTTTTTAAGTTTTGTTTCAGCTTCTTTACTCAGCGCTTTGTTTTTATCTCCACTCGCTTCAATTTCGCGCAATACATATGCAACATAACTGGAAACCGAGGGGAATCCTGTATTCTTAATCCTTTTTTTTATTCTGTTAAACAAAAAACTTGGAATTGAAACCGTAGTAAACTTTCGTTTTTTAAGAGGCATGAAACCTATATTTAAAAATATTATCCAAAACTCTTTGTATAGATGTATATTGAGATGTAAGGTCAAGGAATTGCATGCGCTAGTATTTAATTTTTACCACGGTGCCATCAGTATTTAGAGATTGTTGACACGCGGTGAGCACCTTGAGTACACCAAGAGATTCTTCGCCGTCAGTTTTCGGTGTTTCTCTTTTTTCAATGCAGTCTAAAAAGTGTTGGCATTCAAGGCGTAATGGCTCGCCATTTGGTACATCAATGCTTTGCGCCTTTGCTTTTTGCGCTTCTGGGATGTTCCCCTTATGCCATTTTACTTTGTGCGGGTATACCGTTAGTTTATGTTCAGCCTGGTCGTCAAATACTATCATTTTTTCATCGCCAATTATTGTTAATTTTTGTTCTTTGAATGGATTAAGCCAGTTTACAAAAATATGGGCAACCACATTGTTGGCGAATCTGAAGTATGTCAATGTACTATCAGCCACATTTTTGTTAAGCCATGACATACCGTGGGCATGTACGGTTTGGGGTAATTGCGATAGCAGGTTAATAATAAGGGAAATGTCATGAGGAGCAAATGACCATAAAATGTTTTCTTCCACACGCAGCTTACCAAAATTTAAACGATTAGAGTAAATATATTGAAGGTTGCCTAACTCGCCGTCTTTTGCAAATTGTTTGAGTTTAACCACTGCGGGATGGTAGTGTAGAATGTGTCCGACCATAAGAATACGTTTTTTGTTTTTTGCTAAGGTAACTAATTCTTGTGCTTCCTCTAGCGTAAATGCTAATGGTTTTTCTACAAAGACATCTTTGTTCACATGAAGAAATTTTTTGGTTAGGTGATAGTGGGTAGAGGCTGGCGTAGCAATGACTACTCCTTTAATGTCTGGATCAGTAATTATATCGTCGAGGTTTTGGGTTGTGGTCATTTGAGGAAAAATTTTCTTCAAAGCAACGAGGGCGTACTTATTAAGATCGCAGATAGTTTTTAAAACGCTTAGATTATAAAAATTTCTTACGAGATTTTTCCCCCAGTAGCCAGCGCCAATAACTGCAATGTATTGTCGTGATTTTAAAGCCATACAACATTTTTATATTTTCTATTTTTTATTGCGTTTCGTGTATCAACCACGACTTTTGCGTTTTGTGCAATGGTGTCGTAGTTGGCGTTGGAATGATCAGTAAGGATAAGGACGCAGTCATATTCTTTAAGCACGTCTGGACGATAGCGAATGGATTTATGTTTTGGAGGACTAAATTTTTTATCAAAAGCGGTTTTTTCAAAAGGGATAAATTCTTTTACATATGGATCAAAATAATTAACCCGGGCTCCTTTACGTTCAAGATCCCATATTATGTCATGGGCTGCTGATTCCCTTGTATCTCCAACATTTTTTTTATAGCTCACCCCCCAGATTAAGATTTTCGCGCCTTTAACGGATTTTTTATCTTGGTTAAGGGCCCAGATTACTTTGGTAACCACATAATGCGGCATTTGTTCATTAATTTGCGCTGCTAGTTCAATGAACCGTGCATAAAAATTGTGTTCTTTTGCTTTCCAGGAAAGATAAAACGGATCTTGAGCAATGCAGTGGCCTCCGATTTTTGGGCTAGGGTAAAATGGCATAAATCCAAACGGTTTTGTCTTCGCTGCTTCAATAACCTCCCAAATGTCAATGCCCATTTTCCCGCACAAAAGTGCTAATTCATTTATCATTGAGATATTAACAACCCGGAAAATATTTTCCAAAAGTTTTGTCATTTCTGCGGCCTCAGGAGATGAGAGCGTAATTACCTTGTTTATAAATGATTGGTAAAAAAGCGCTGTTAATTCAGAGCAGTGGTCAGTTATGCCACCTACTGCTTTGGGTATATTTTCAACAGTGTATTTTTTATTTCCTGGATCTATTCGTTCTGGTGAGAAGGCAAGATAAAAATCTTTTCCTACTTTTAGTCCTGATTTTTCAAGTTGCGGAAGAATTACTTCTCTTGTTGTCCCCGGATACGTGGTGCTCTCTAAAATAACCAATTGTCCTTTTTTAATAAATCTGCCAATATCTTTGGCAGTTTGGCGAATATATGAAATATCAGGCTGTTTGTATTTGTCTAAAGGCGATGGTACACAAATAATGATTATATCAACATTCCTAAAGATCTTTTTATCTGTGCTAGCAGTAAGTTTTTTATTGTCGAGCGCTTTTTTTAATGTTGAAGAGGGCACATCTTCAATATACGATTTACCAGAGTTAATAGAATCAACTTTATTTTTTTGTATATCAAGACCACTAACGTGAAAGCCTTTTTCTGTTAATGCTATGGCTAACGGTAAGCCAACATAGCCAAGTCCAACAATAGCGACCTTTGCTTTTTTATCTTTGATAAGTGTTTTGAGATTGTTCATATATTTAAGTAAATTTTAACAAAGTGCTCAAAAAAGTCAACCCCGCGCACAAGATGAGAATCATAAAAGGCGGTTTAGATTAACCGTCTTTACATGTGCTTTTTTGGCTGGTTCTATATTTGTTTAACAATATCCTCGCTTTTTGTATAAGTACGTCTGCATTCACACGTAGCTTTATTTTGTTTAAATTCTAATTTTTTGCCACATTCGCACATCCATCCAATAACTCGTGCGGGGCTCCCCACGACTATAGCGTAGTCAGGAACGTCTCTAATTACCACAGTACCCGCTCCAACGAAAGAGCATTCGCCAATGGTTATGCCGCATACAATGGTTGCATTTGCGCCGATAGATGCGCCTTTTTTAACTAGAGTTGGAATCCAGTCTCCATGTTTGGGAAATGCAGCGCGCGGATTTAGATCGTTTGTAAACACCGCTGATGGTCCTACAAAAACATTATCTTCAAGCGTAACAAAATCCCAAATATCAATATTGGATTCTAGCTTGACACCGTTGCCTATTTTTGTTTGTGGACGAATAAAACAGTTGTGGCCAATCATACAATTTTTGCCGATATCTGCACCGGCTTGAATTTGACATTGATGCCAGATTTTTGTTCC
>JALLOO010000010.1 GCA_027717985.1 Patescibacteria group bacterium AH-259-L05
TATTTATCATTGATTACTGATGGGATAAATTCAAAACTATCACTTGCTAAAACTCCTTCACCATATTTTTTACAGATCAGATTTATCACTTACAGTTACCAGACTTTTTGAATCCGGCTGCTTGCGCCTCCTCTTCAGTGCAAAAGTATTGCTCGCCTTTGCGCGTATCTATTTTTGTGCTGCTGTACGTCCCACAAGTGGGCAGAAAATATACTTTGCCAGCTCCTTTTTGTGAAATGTTTCCTTTTATAATACAGTTAGGATCAGCCGGGGGCTCATGCGCTTCCCGACGTTTTTCAGTTTCTTGTTCATGCTCTCTTATAAAGTCATCACACGCGCCCCACAACCCCGTTTCCTGCTTTAATGCTCGTTCACGCGCTGAAACAAAATAATCGCGGTACCGATCATTTGGCGGCTTTATAAATGTTCGCGCATACCCATTGCGCAGCATATATTCATTGACAAATATATCATCTTCTAAAAGGTCATCACTTGGCAGATACACATAGCGAAGCCAGCGGCCGAAGTCATCTTCAGTTTTCGTATCCTTTCTTAACTCCACGCGCTCTCCTCCAATAAGCTCTGCAAGGACAATTCGCGCCTCATTATAATAACATTCACCTGCATCCGGAGCATTAATGCCAAGAAGACGGACACTGACATTGCCCTCTACCTTAATTGTATCCCCGTCTATGACGTTATTAACAAAATAACGCTTGTCGTCAAATCCATACATGCTTGGAATTATGCTTTCCAAATCTTGTACAATTTCCGATTCTATCGGGGCAGGCTCTATAACCTCGGGAATAGTATCTATTAAATCTTGCCCTAGATAGAGCACGGTCGTCCCTCCGAATAATGCCAAAAGGGGAACCAGAAAAAATTCTAATATTCCCCTTGCCCACTCTTTCTTTCCTAATAAGGCAAAGCCGCCGGCGAGCATAGCAACAAACGTAATAATGGCGAGGAGAAACAGCATAAATGTGGCAAGCTGTTGTTTTATTTTTCTGCCCATATTTTTTAGGTTTAAAAATCAAAATTATTCAACATAATTTTTATATAATAGTAATAAATACTGCAGCAATCCACCGTGGATTGGTCCACAGATAACTATTAACAGCTATAAATAATTCAGCATTAATCTGCAACAATGACTTTGTCTGCCACAAAGTTTACCGCCTCACTAATATCTCCGTCTGCTATTGCCATAATCCGATCATCAACATTTATATCCTCAAGTCCGATTTCTACTTCGCTCCCCCGTTTCTCTTTCACAAGTATCGTATCATCAGTGATACGTGCTCTATGTAATTTTGTAAACGTCTCTGAATCACTGATAAATCTATACTCTCGAAATATAATTTCCCCATCCACGATCCCGATAACATCTCCTGAAATCTGTCGGACATTTTCAGGCCTTTCCACATAATAAAATCCCTGCTCCCTTAATTGAGCAACCGCTTTTATATTAAGGTAGTCGCCCAGCGGGGTTGCCATAAGCACCACTATGGCGACCAACACCACGAGCACCTCTACACTAACCACAAGCAAAACCACCTGCCATAGAGATGCGTATTCTTGTTTTTTCATAAACCCTATTTTTCTTAACTTATTTAATTATAATCTGGATTAATTGTAGCAGATGAAAGTTGTTGGTCAACGTGACACGTGATAAACTGCCCTCTTTTTAAGAGCAACAAAAATAGGCTCAAGAATTACAATTCTTAAGCCTATTTATTATTCAAACTCAATACGATCTACTTTTTACTTGTCTTTTTGCCTGTCTTTTTACTTGTCTTTTTGCCTGTCTTTTCGCTTGCCTGAAAACCCATCCCCTTTTCCTTGACTTCATCCAAAATCTCTTGATTCTTACAAATGGTTTGAGCGGAAGCCAAAAGATCATCTATCGGAATCTTCTTTAAGCCATCGTATGATGCTCGTTTAGCAGCATTCATAATGGCATTCGTTATTTCTCGACCATTAATATTGATTTCGGCAAGTCTATCTAAATCATCATCAGTTAATTCTTTAGCAAGGGGAAACTTTTCAGGTATCGTAATCTTCCAAACTTTTTTTCTTTTTTCTGCGTCAAGGGCTGGAAAATGAATCTTGCCCCTAATTCGCGAATCAATCGCAAAATCAATATCAATGAGTCGATTCGTGGTTAACCAGAGAACGCCTCTTTCAAATTTTTCAAGATTTCTCAATACGATTGCCACGCGGGCGCTGGAATCAAAAGGACCAGAATCGCGCGATTGCAAAATTATATCAGCTTCATCAATTAAAGTCACTGACCCCCACTGCTCGGTCTTTTTAATCATATCTTTCAACCCTTGTTCAAAACTCTTCAGATCATAACTGAGCGCTGTTGAATCGGCAATGTAGAGCGGCTTTTCTAATTTTTCAGCTAACGCTTCTCCGGTCATGGTCTTACCCGTGCCCGGAGGACCAAACGCAAGAAAGACTAGCCCTCTCCCCTTTTGAAACGCATCTTCTATACCCCATTCGCGAAGGTCTTCTTCTTTTCCAAAAATCAAAGAGAGAATCTCTTTACGGTTTTCCTCTGTCATCACCACCCGATCAAACATTTCTTTATCAAAGGAACGCCGCTGAAGCTGTGCCTGAGTAAACTCAACCCATGTTCGATAATCCGGAACATATACGTTATAACGAAGTCCTTGCCGGGGCAACGGTATAACAAAACGATCTTCTACTATTTGATAATTTTTCCTGCCAGATGAAATCACCAGTTCAGCAGTAACTTTTCCTTCATGGTTGCCCTCATCATAAGGAGAGTTAATCTCGTCCAGACTCGCGCCCTTCCGGATTTGAGGACTATCAATAACTCCTTTTAATCCTTTCGGTAATGTTTGGGATGCGGCAGAACCTTCCATGCGTGACTCCTGCTTAAAGGTAATGTCTTCGACAAGTTCCACTGCTTCTCCGTCAAAAAAAATATCCTGACTGGCGGGAAGCTCCTGCCGTTTGTCAATAAACTCTCCTATTTTTTCTTCTGGGATTGGTTCAATATCCTGGGCCCGAATTTTATACCTGCGCTCTTCAACAAGCTTTGCCTCAGCATTCAGCGGTACAACGTAAACCTCAAGCTCAGTTTCAGGATCCCTGAATAGTTTCTTGGTGATCTCAGTTTCTACCACAAAGACACAAGAACCAGATGAAATAAAGGCGTATCGCGTCCCTTCTTTTACTTGAAAAGGGTAGCCAGGCCGGGGAAAAGCAAGACCATCAATGGTAATCCAGGGCTCATCAGAAGAATCCAACTGTTCGGTTATGGTTTTGCGAATTTGTTTTCTTTCAGCTCTACTGAAAGAGTCTTTTTCTCTTAAAAATGGTCGTCTATACCAGGGCTGATGCCTCTTTGTTTCCTCCAGCTCAAAAAGACTGCTATATTTGTAATTGAGCTCTCTTTCGCGGTTTTCGCTCATTGTACTCTATCTCCTTTTGTTAATGATCCACATAATAATAGCTTAATTATAAATTACATCAATATTTTGTCAAGGTAAATGTAACTACGGGTATCGGATACCCATAATTTATAATAAAAAAGTCCATGGTTCTGGCGATGACCTACTCTCGCCCCGAAGGACTACCATCGGCCCTGAGAGGCTTAACTTCCGTGTTCGGGATGGGAACGGGTGTTGCCCTCTCGGTAGAATCACCAGAATCATGGACTCTTTTCTCTGATTCCTTGGATCGTACAGCGATCCGAGGAATGACAAAAAAAGGGGGGTGTGGAATGACAAAAAATGGAATGACAAAAAAGGAATGGACTAAGTGGTGAATTAGAAACTCGACTGATTAGGACCTCTCGGCTCAACCCATTGCTGGACGTACACCTAAGGCCTATATACCCGGTCGTCTCCCGGGAGTCTTCGATCCTCGCCGAAGCGAGAACAACGAAACCTAATCTTGAGGACGGCTTCACGCTTATATGCTTTCAGCGTTTATCCAAACCGAACGTAGCTACCCAGCAATGCCCTTGGCAGGACAACTGGTACACTAGAGGTTCGTCTTTCTCAATCCTCTCGTACTAGAGAAGGGCCCTCTCAAGTTTCAAACGTCCACAGTAGATAGGAGTCCGAACTGTTTTACACATGGTAATCCACTTATTTCCAAGTGGCATGGACTATATCTTCACCCACCTGTAATGGGGCCAACGTGTAGTCTCTACAGGGCTATTCCGATTTTATACAGTAGATCCAGATGGATCTCGGAAAGCTTCCCTCGGTATTCCCTTGTCTTTAAGACGAGGGGTTCACCGATACAGTTGGTGCTAGAACAGCATTACTGCTGTCAAACGCTGTTTAGAACGTTCTGAACCCAGCTCCATATTATTCCATTATCGCTAATGGTACAGACTATATCTTCACCCATTCTGATATTTATCAGAATTAGGGGCTGGCGTATGATGATGGTTTCATTTCTCAATCATGGGTGCCCACCATCTCGTCCGATTATATCGGACTCAGTCGTTACGGGGATACAATGGAAATTTAAACCATTGATCTTCCCTCGGTAACTCCCTTATTCTTGGGTTCGAATTGAAATAAGGGTTCTACCGATATAAGCCAGTTACAATATACAATTACTTGTATAAGACGCGAGTTGAATTTTTCGCGTACCCTTTTAATTGGCGAACAGCCAACACGTAATTCCTTTATTACTAAAGGCGCAGACTATATCTTTCCCGATTTTATCGGGACTGGCGTATTATAGCAACTAAATCTATATTTTGAGATTTCTTGCTATCCTTTGCCGAGGTGGCAAAGAGTCGTTACGGGTGTAAGGGAGTTTATATGTCATCGAAGGAATTATGAATTTTTCTATTAACTTTCTGAATCTATCTATTGCATTAAATGGTATATAAATATGATGTCCATCACCATTCCAATGAAGTCTAGTATCTATTCCAAAACTATCTTTCAGGCATTCTATTAATATATTTTGATCTTTCTCTGAAAAACAAATTGTATCTAAATATGCTGCTCTACAATCCGGTCGTTTTTTCCCATCATCCATATACCATACTGCTAGAGATAAGGGGCTTTTCAGAATCTTCTTAATATCTTTGGGTATGATCTTGATCTTCTTCCGATAAAAAATTCTCTTATAATGAGTAAATTCTGGATGGGATATTGTTCTGAATCTCCATCGTGAGTAAACCTTTCCATTTCTATTGTCCTTATAGGACATAAATCGTGGAGATGACAATGTCCAATCTTTTAAGTATTGATATTTCCAGAAAACATAATCTTTTTGCTTACCCGAATGGGCTATCTGGATCCTGTCTTCCTTTTTACAAGATTCTATGCAGGCATCGCCTAAGATAGTCCCAACTAAAACATCTCTTTGAATTTTCGTGAGTCTCTGTGACATATAAACAAAATTACTTCCCACGGTATTACCCTGATATTTATCAGGGCTTCACCGTTATTAGCCAGTTTTACAAGGGCTTGATTTTATTCTTACCCTTGGGAGCTTCTTCACCCCCAGGATAGGATGCATATTATTCCATTGTTACTAATGGTATAGACTATATCATCACCCTGTCTCAATAAAATTGGACAGGGGTCAGCGTATGATAGTAGTTTAAATCCTGTATACCAGGTACCTACTATCTCGGCTTTAAAGCCTCAGTCGTTACGGGGTCACGAGGACTTCCCACGGTATTGCCCATATTAATATTATATCATGATATCAATACGGGTTCCACCGTTATTAGCTGATTTTGTCATCTACATTACTGTAGAAGCGGCCCTCTTATCGAGCCGACATCGAGGTGTCGAACTGCGCCGTCGATATGACACTAACCATTACTGGTTAAGTAGACTATACCTTTATCCCTTTCGGGATAACAACGTATTGTGATGCTTTGAGAGGCACCACCTTCACTTCGCATACTTAATACGAAGTTCCAGTCGTTACGGGGTCAATCTGATATTCATCAGACGACTTCCCACGGTATTACCCTTTCTCAAGGGTTTCACCGTTATGAGTTGTTTTTCACCTCAAAATTACTTTTGAGGGGAGCTCTTTTCGAACTCTTGGGCGCAACTAACCTGTTATCCCCGGAGTAGCTTTTATCCGTTGATCTTCGCCGCTCCTATGAGCTAGCGTCGGTTCACTAAGTTCGAGTTTCCTCCCGGCGCGACTTGTAGGTCTTGCCATCAAGCTGGCTTGTGCCTTTACACGTCCAGCGCGATTTCCATCCGCGCTAAGCCAACCTTTAAACGCCTCCGTTACTCTTTAGGCAAATCTGTTAACCTTAAAGTTTAAAACTTTAAGTCCTGGATTAGTTAATGGACGGAAAAATTAACATTACCAGATCTCTATGTCGCCATAGAGTTCAGACTGTATCACCACCTGTCTAAGCTAAACAGGGCTTGACGTACAGTCGTTGAGGACACTATTTTAATAGTTTTCCTGCTGATTATCCGCACCGATCAGATTTTCACCAAGCACATAAAACACATATACTCGGTACTACCGGATACTCGGACGTTCCAGCATATTAGTCAAGTTTTCATTTAGAATCACTTCTAAATGGCCCCACAATTTAAGGCATCCGCCCCAGACAAACTGCCCACCAGATACTGTCTCGCCGCAATGGCGATAAGGATTAAAAATAGGAAAGGGCGGTGTCTCATTGACGCACTTTGCCGAAGCAAAGCGCTCCCGCCTACACTGAACATTCATACCCCTAATCCAATATCAAGCTGCAGTAAAGCTTCACGGGGTCTTTTCGTCTTACTGTGGATAGAGCGCATCTTCACGCTCATTGCAATTTCGTCGAGTCCCTCGTTGAGACAGTTGCCAAGTCGTTATGCCATTCGTGCAGGTCGTAACTTACACGACAAGGGATTTCGCTACTTTAAGACGGTTATAGTTACCGCCGGCGTTCATCAGAGCTTGGATTCAGAGCTCAACCCGAAGGTATCACCCCTCCTCTTAACTTTCTGACACTGGCCAGGCATCAGCCCCTATACATCACCTTACGGTTTTAGCAGGGACCTATGTTTTTGGTAAACAGTCGCTCAGCAACGTTCGCTGCGGCCCGACTTACGTCGGGCAGTCCTTATTCCAAGGTTACGGACGCTTTTTTGCCGAGTTCCTTAACGAGGGTTCTCTCGTGCACCTGAGGATACTCTCCTCGCCCACCTGTGTTGGTTTGCGGTACGGACTCAATACCTTTTAAATTCTTAGAGGCTTTTCTTGGCTCCCTCGACTCCAGAATTTCCCCTTACGGAGATCTCATTCGCAGCAAACTTTTATCCTTCGGATTTACCTAAAGGACCCATTCACTGCTTAGACGCACATAGCCAGAGTACGCTCTGGACAGGAAGAAGCGTCACCCCATCAGAGAAAATATTGAGGGGACGGAATATTAACCGTCTGTCCATCGTCTTAACCTTTCGGCTAAAGACTTAGGGCCGCCTAACCCTGGGCTGACAATCAGTGCCCAGGAAACCTTGGGCTTGCGGTGGTTCGGATTCTCACCGAACTTTTTACTACTCATACCAACATTTTCTCTTCTCTACGCTCCACCAAACCTCACGATTTGACTTCACTGCATAGAGAATGCTCCCCTACCACGCCTCATATAAATATGAGACATCCTCATCTTCGGTACCGAATTTAAGCCCCGATACATTTTCGGTGCAAAACAGCTTGACCAGTGAGCTGTTACGCTTTCTTTAAAGGATGGCTGCTTCTAAGCCAACCTCCTGGCTGTCCAAGCCATTCCACTACCTTTCACACTTAATTCGAATTTAGGGACCTTAGATAGAGGTCTGGGCTGTTTCCCTTTCGACGAATGGAGCTTAGCCCCCATCGTCTGACTCTGCCAATTGACACCCAAGTATTCGGAGTTTAGTTGAGTAGGGTAGGATAAACCACCCCTACCCATCCAGTAGCTCTACCCCTTGGGCTTATAAGACAGGCTAGTCCTAAAACTATTTTGGGGAGTACCAGCTATCACTGGGTTCGATAGGCTTTTTACCCCTAACCACAAGTCATCCCATGGTATTGCACAGCCAACGGGTTCGGGCCTCCCTTCAGATTTCTCTGAAGCTCACCCTGCTCATGGTTAGCTCACCCAGCTTCGGGTCTTTTCCGCCATATATAAACGCACTTTAATACTTGCTTTCGCTCTGACTTCGTCCATATTTGGACTTAATCAAACAAGGCAGAAAAACTCGTTGGTTCATTCTTCAATAGGAACGCAGTCACCTCGCGCTCCGCACGAGAAACGTAAGAACGTATGAACGTATAAACCAAAAAAACATGTTCTTCGATTCTTCAGTTCCTTGTGCGAAGCACAAAGCTCCTACTCCTTGTTAGCATATGGTTTCAGGTACTATTTCACCGCCCTCACCGGGCTACTTTTCACCTTTCCCTCACGGTACTGGTTCACTATTGATCACCAAAAGTATTTAGTCTTAGGCGATAGTCCGCCCTGATTCATGCCGGATTTCACGGGTCCGACACTACTCGGGTATGATTAACTATTAGAATTTTAGTTTTTTTCGTCTACGAGGCTTTCACCCTCTATGGCTGACCATTCCAGATCATTTGACTAAAAACTATAATCCTAACTTTATCCAGCAGAGAATAAAACATTAATCACCCCACAACGCTCTTTAAAACATTTTGGGCCTACTCCCTTTCATACAACATAAGGATCTGGCCGAAGCCAGCCTCATGCTGCACTTAGGTCTTAAAGAGTTTAGACTATGCCTGCTCGCTTGTTTGCACAAACGAGCCGGCGGGTCCCTTTTCGCTCGCCGCTACTCAGGGAATCATTATTACTTTCTTTTCCTCTGGGTACTGAGATGTTTCACTTCCCCAGGTTCCCTTCCGCCCAAATTTTTGAACTCTTAATTTATCCATAATACCTCCCCTTGACAAATTATATTAATATGCTATACTATTAAGACTAATAACTGGGTCCAGCTCCAGGCGTCTGGATCTGGATATAAACCCAGCGCATTAGATTAGAGGAGCCAGTTAGACATCTAGCTGCACTCCTCTTTTCTTTTAGCAAAAGTTCAAAAAATTGGGCGGATGATTTGGCTTTACCAAATCGGGTTTCCCCATTCGGACATCCCCGGATCAAAGGTTGCTTGCCACCTTCCCGAGGCTTATCGCAGGCTGCTACGTCCTTCATCGGCTTTTGGTGTCGAGGCATCCACCATATGCTCTAATTTTTCTAATTCACCACTTAGTCCACCGCGCTTTAACGCGATTACGGTCACGCGTAACGTGACCAATGCTAAGGTTAAATGTTGGTAAAATTGCTTTACAATTTTGTAATTAGCGTTTAGATGCATTATTCAATTGTTAACGAACGGGATAACTAAAAAGACCGCTTGCCAGCGGTCCTGTGTGTATAAAAAATACCACTCATGTCAACCGCTTGGCGTGTATATAATATGTCTTTTCGTTTGTAGCATAGTTATCATGTTTGTATTATGTATTATACACAAAAATATAATACATGTCAAGGGTACCTGTGGATAAGTTAAAGAAAAAAGGGTGAACTTTTAAACGAGTTCACCCTCCTCCTGCGATGGATCCCTCCCAGGATTAATTTAATTATAACAAAAATATTTTATTTGTCAAGTACTTACCTGTGGATAAATTATATGTTTTTGTTACAATGTTATTATAAACAGAGTGAATAACAAGGTTCTGACGAGCATAGCGAGGAGGATTCTTATTATGAACAGCAAAAAAAATCTCACCATCTTAGGCATAGAAACATCGTGTGACGAAACAGCGGTGTCGCTCCTGAAGGCAACTCCTACCAACAAAGGAGTAGATTTTGAAATTATTTCAAACGTGGTTAACTCACAAATTGAACTTCATAAAAAATATGGCGGCGTGGTCCCTGAAGTAGCAGCACGCGCTCATATTGAAAAAATTTTACCGGCGATTACCTTAGGACTGCCTCAAAAATACACTCCTCCTGACATAATTGCGGTAACCCATGGCCCCGGCCTTATCACCTCACTCCTGATTGGTGTTGAAACGGCAAAAACACTCTCGTATACCTGGCAAAAGCCCCTTATCGGTATTAATCATTTAAAAGCACACATCTATGCAAACTGGCTTATGTCCAGCCACACACTCACCCAACAATCCTTTCCTGCGCTGTGTTTAATTGTCTCCGGAGGCCATACAGAACTCGTGCTCATGAAAAATCACTACCAATTCCGAAAAATTGGCCAAACCCGTGATGATGCTGCAGGGGAATGCTTTGACAAAGTAGCCAAGCTCTTAGGCCTTGGCTACCCAGGTGGACCAATTATTTCCCACTATGCTGAAAAAGCTCCCTCGCCAGCAATTTCACCAGCGATTGATCTCCCCCGCCCCATGATACACTCACACAATTTTGACTTTAGTTTTTCTGGACTCAAAACTGCAGTCTTATACCTTTTAAAAGATAAATCCCGCGGACTACGTCTGCGGAACGACAAGGGGGGGATGCGGGATGACAAAGGAGAAGTCAGTAAAAAAGATATGAAAAAACTACCCCAATCTGCACGAAACAAAAAACAGCAATTTATTGCTGCGGTATGCAATGAAGTACAGCAAGCGATTATCGATGTATTAATTGCGAAAACAATTCGCGCGGCTCAATTATATAAGGTACAATCAGTAATTCTGTGCGGCGGGGTTGCGGCTAACAAACAACTAAGAAAACAACTTGAAAATAAAATTAACCACTTACCATACAACATAAATTTTTTTGTTCCCCCTATCAAGTTCTGTACTGACAATGCGAGTATGATTGCCGCAGCTGCATATTTTAAATATCAAAACCTTACCATAAAACAAAAAAAACAATTGAAAAAAAATTGGCAAACCATAAAAGTAGATCCAAATCTAGAAATTTAAATTTTCATATCATAGGGCCAAGCCCCTTTTTTATTTTTCTTTTGCTTTTTTTGCAACTAAAATCGCAAGGTCGTGATAAAATCTTTTTCTAAAACCTATAGGAAATAAGTCTATTCCTTCTATTCCACTGCCATGTGTATAGTCCAATAACGTTTCTTTAATTATTGCCATTGTTTTTTCAACATCATCTGACTCCAAAAGGGCTTCTGCACAGTCATCGAATAATTCATTCAATAGTTCAGCAGCTCGCGCTTCTTCTCCGCCATATGGAAAATTCTTCTCTGCATACTCTTCGGTTTTAGAAGCAAGATCCGACTTGAATCGGTCAGAATCAGAAACTTGCTCTGGAACTCTTTCTGACATAATTTTTCTACATTACTATTTATTATATAAGTATAACATTTTTTTGTCTTTTTGTCAAATTTCAAAAAGGCTCAATAAAAATATTAAAAGCTCTTTATGAACTTGTGGATAATAAATATTGACACCTATATTATAATACCCTATAATGAGTAATGCTCGTGTACATCTTTCCTGATGAGTATCCCGGGAAGGGAAAATAAGCACTTGCCTTTGGCTCTGGCACTGTCGAAGGACGAAACACAAGTGTGGACCAACACTGGCTCATCTACGAAAGGTCTCATGAGCGTCGGACCAGGTTAAATAGTGTTGGTAATCCGAGTGCCATAGACGGCCCTGCTTTAAGCGCTTAAAGCAGGGCTAATTTTTTTTAAATGTCATTTTCAAAGCACTTTTCTTGGCAAGAAATAAATATATAATGCGCTCACCAAACAAAGCCCTGCCATTATAATAAACATAATATTAAATCCTAACTGTGTAACAATAAGTCCGCCTATTACTGCGCCCATTGCTGCTGTAAAATAAGCCATTGATTCCCATGCGCCCCATTGTCTGCCTGACTTATGCACATCAAGATGCTTAGAATAAACAGCATCAAATGCAGGCGCATAAATTGCCTCTCCAAGCCCGAGTATAACTTCAACAATAAAAAGAAAAAGGATTGAATCTACTGCTAAATATAGCATGAAACCAGTCCCCATAATCGTATATCCAAGCACAACAATGAGTTCGTTTTCTTTTAGTTTATCAGTATATTTCCCCGAGATGAGCGTAGTAATACCAGCCGTTAATGCAAATATTCCTCCTGCAAAACTGGCATCAAGCAGGCTGCCGCCAATATCTTCTACAAAAAGGGCATAAATCGGTCCTAACATAGCGCCGGCCAATAAAATTATGCCGTTGGTCGAAAGTAAAATACGCAACGCTTTGTTAAAAAATAATCGTTTCATATATTAAAAATTATTTTGAGAACAGTCCCCTATTTCTACTGGGTGCGCAAACACAACGTGGTTGACACGGAAACAATTTTCTGCTATACTATAATAAATACCAAAATTTTCGGTATTAACCCAAGTCGCGAGGGTGTTCGCGACAAAAATTGTACCTTAAAAGGAGGAAAATCATGGGATTTATAATTCAGTTGCAGCGGAGAGCAATTGAGAAGTTTAATGACTACCCGAAAACCCCTTGGCCAGAAACCATTTTTGGCAAAGATGACGTTAGTTTCTTTCTCACTAATGGTAAAATTTTCTGCTATGGAGTGAGTAAGGGCTTTGGAACATGCTCTGATATCCACGGTATGGATGTAGCGGTTTTTGGCTTCATTAAACCAAATAAAAGTACCATTCCAAAAAACGATGTTAGACCAGCGGAGCTAAAGAAGTGTTCATATGCAGTCTACCTGTGGCCGTACGGTGTTGTTCCAGTCAAAAGCAAAGAGAAAATAGACCCAAACCAACATGATCCAGAAGAACCTGAACGGGTGGTGGAGCTTCTTAATTACGTTGACCATGAGTATTGTCATTGCTCGCTAAAAAATGGGGAAATTAACTGGATTCAAGTTAAGCTTGAAAGGACGGGGCTGATTTCAACCTATATTCAAATGTAACTTTGGGCGTAAAGGCGTTTCTTCGGAAACGCTTTTTTATTTTTATAAAAATTAAAAAGGGCTCAATAAAAATAATAAAAAAGAAAAAATTTAAAAACAATATTTTGCCTAACATCAGGCTTATGAGAAGCTCCGACTGGAAAGGAGGAATTTGGGAAATTTCTGTAAGAAATTCTCGTTTAAGCTGTATTACGTGGTAAGCCTGCAAGGCGAAGCCCAAGCCGAAGGCGACCGATAGTATGATGCATGGCACTTTTCCTGTTATTGAGAAAAAATAGACTGCACAAACTTTTTGGCTTTGTTCCGACAATCTTCATTAAAGACTTTTTCCTGCTTCACATAATGATAAAAATATCCACTAAATTTCATGTCAAAATAATGAATTGGATATTTTTATCTTTGAATAATTCATCAACTACCATCCTCGTGGTGCCATCACTTCTTGAACTGCCAAAAATAAGTAAAATTTTGTCATCCATAATAAAATAAAATCATTTTAATCTTCGGTTTTGAGTTCTTCTACGCCCTCCTTAATCCTGTCCGCAAAGCTCTGACGTAATAACAGATCAAATTCTGCTTTTTGAGCATCTAAGTCTGGTCTAAACCAATGCATGATTTCATATTTTTTCTCAGGATTAGATTTCAGACTTAAAAAAATACCATACGCTGGTGATTGAGAAAATGGAATTTGTACCGTTTCTTTAAATATTGACTCATGCCTTTCGTGTATTTCTTCGTATGTAATTTCAAAATTGTCCGCTTCTTCTGGAAACAGAGATCGTAATAACTCTAAATTATTTTCTACTATTGTTTTGAGCCTATTCTCTCTTTTTACCTGTTTTTTCCTTTCCCGCTCTTCTATACGTCTTTGATCTTCTTCTGTAAAAGGCGAGACATTTGGTTGTTCAACGTTTTTCATGGTATTAAAATATTTTTTAAAATAATTTTATTTAAGTTTGTAAAATATTCTATTTGCTGGATTACTCCATTCTTCAAATGTATCTTCTTTTACCGTGGCTAGTGTAAGACTATTAATTAAAGCTTCGCACATCAAGTCTTTTTTTAATTCACGTTTTGCCTTTCTCAGTTGTTCTGGGGTTAAATGTCTGGCTATGGTAACGTGTGGATCAAAATTTTTTTCAAAACTCTCTCGTTCTTTTGTTGTATGATCCCCGTATTTTGAAAATTTTTCAGCAACCTCTTTTTGCAAATCAAATAGTTCTTGATTGTACTGAGCCTTAATCATCATACACCAGCCTGACGATGTGGAAGATATAAAAAGCTCATCAAAAACAACTATGAACGGTCTATGGCTCTTTGATATGATTTTTAGCTCGGTATTTAAATTTTCAAAATCTTCACTTTTAAACTTGGTAGTCGTTTTGAAGGTAATATGATAATCATGTGGTAGGTCATATTTTGATCGGAAATCATCAAGCCATGGAGGTTTTACGTTTAAATCAAAATCAGCACGAATGTTGAAAAAATTTCCGTTACTCATAAAATTTTTACTATTTTTTATTTCCGCATAATGTATGCGACTATATGAAGTCCCGACTTGCCTAGATTTTTTGGTTTCTATCTTCTGAACCGCTTATAAATACCGTGCGGTCCGACTTCGAGCAAATCAACGGTATTTGTTCCAGAAAACTCAAAAAGAACCCGATAGCCATCCTTGAGATAAAACGCCAGACACTCTTGGAGTCTGCCCTTGAGCTTATGCGTTTTTAGTGTCGGATGATAAGGGTTCTTTGCAAAAATGATGATTTTCTCGTCAAAATCTTCTCGGAGGTGAGGCGACAGTCTTTGGTAGCTCCGTTTGAAACGCGGTGAGAGATTAATTTTCATATTATGAATGCAACTCGGCAATTAAATCCTTGGCATTGGTAAAACCCTTGTAATTGCCAAGGGCATAATCGAGCCGTGCTTCGTTGATAATCTCATCAAGCGTTTCAGCCTGGTTCAACCTCTCGATTCCGTCGGTGGTAATCTCGCAGATTATCTTTTTCTCCTTAGGATAACGGAGGATACATCGCAGAGAAGACAAAGGTATTTTCACCATTGCCTCTCGTGTTCTTTTTTTAGTTTTCGTCTTTATAGTAGCCATATACGTGCTTTGCTTGCTGATTATTATACCTCTATAATAGCACAATTGAAAAATAAAACAAGGGAAAATCCATACAAATTTATTGGGCTATTGACTTTTTTAAAAAATGTGCTATACTATATATAGTACATTGAAAGGTAGTTTTTTCAAGGATAAGACGAGTTCCAAGCCATAGATGAAACATATGTTTGTTTCTGGTTTAGACCTCGTCTTATTCTGAGATGAAACTGTTCTCGACAGATTCGAGAAAAATCAAACAAATCAACCAAATAAGGAGGATGTATAATGGGTAGAATTAGAATATCGTTGGTAGTACTGTTCTTGGTATCGCCCTTGTTTCTCAGAGCTGGGGAAAATGATAGTACGGTGACTGGCTTCACCATTCATGGGTTTGGTTTCTTCACACAGAGCCTTCCCAAGGAAGGAGATCCACAGTTCGGACTTGTCCATCTCTGGCTTATCGCCACAAATCCTCTCAATGATAATATTGACCTGACTATCATACTTGCACCCGAAGGTCCACCCCGGCTTGTTCACAACCTTCAATTGACATGGCGTAAACCGATTAAAGGAATAGACTACCTCACTGTTGGAAAATTTATCCCGGCGTTTGGGTGGGAGTTTTCGCACTACCGGATAGATTTAGTTCCCACAGTACAATATACTGTCTTGGTGAATTCCCTTGTAGCCAGAAGCAACGGAGCCGAAATTGGCGGCACACCCCTTGGCTGGTTTGAGTGGAAACTGGGAGCTTTCAGTGGTGAGCGCGTTGGGGGTAATATCAACAAAGCTGATGACGGCAAGTGGAATATTTATCCTCGATTACGTCTGAACCCCTTGAGAGATCGATTGTGGATGGGCAGTACTTTGCGGTTGGGCCCTGTTGACGCTTGGGGTCTTGATCTACAAGCCGAACTTCCTCTATTACCGTTGAGAATCGAAGCAGAAACAATCGCTACTAATGGATCAATTCAACACTCCATTCTTGGGGTTTATCGAGTTCTTCCATGGCTCCACGGTGTATTTCGATACGAAGACTTGAAAGAGGGTAAACGGTTCATTCCCGGCTTAGCGATCAAACTACCTTATAACAATGAAATCAAGTTGAACGCCGTCATTTCCGATGAGGGTTTTGAAGTGGCGCTGCTTCAAGGTGTATTACGTTGGTGAGAAAAAAATGTCCTCGTTTGAGGAAATTAGATTTGCAATACGCAAATCTGGGGCACGACAAACAAGAGTCGTGCCTTTTTGTTTTAAAAATTAAAAAGGGCTCTTACATTAAAAAAAATTAAAAAACAATATTTCGCCTAACATCAGGCTTATGAGAAGCTCCGACTGGAAAGGAGGAATTTGGGAAATTTCTGTAAGAAATTCTCGTTTAAGCTGTATTACGTGGTAAGCCTGCAAGGCGAAGCCCAAGCCGAAGGCGACCGATAGTATGATGCATGGCACTTTTCCTGTTATTGAGAAAAAATAGACTGCACAAACTTTTTGGCTTTGTTCCGACAATCTTCATTAAAGACTTTTTCCTGCTTCACATAATGATAAAAATATCCTCTAAATTTCATGTCAAAATAATGAATTGGATATTTTTATCTTTGAATAATTCATCAACTACCATCCTCGTGGTGCCATCACTTCTTGAACTGCCAAAAATAAGTAAAATTTTGTCATCCATAATAATGAAAAGACTATGTGAATTTATATATCTTGTGAGAAGATTCGTTGGGAAAAAGCGCCCGAGTAATATGGCATATAACGTTCGCCGATGTGGGAAGTTTCGCACACTCCTTAATATTTTTCAAATATTTGTATACGAAATTTGGGTGAACGAAGTAGAACGAGATTTCCGTTAAATTCCTGTTACGTGACCCGAACGAAGCTTGAACACAACATGGCAAGGAAAATCTTTGATTTTCCGCAGAGTAAATTTTGGCGCGCGTCTATGGATATTTAGTATTACCTGTGTTAACTATTAGAATTTTTTTATTTCTAGGGATTTTGTTTTTCATTTGAAGAAGAAGACCTAATCCTGCAATTCCAGAAGGTTCACAATCTATTCCCTGCGATTTGGCAAGTTTCATGGCTTTATCCAGAAATTGTTCTTTTATCAAATAAGCATTTGATTCAGAACCGCAAAAACCAGCATAACGATATAATCTTATCCATTGTTCATCAAAATGCACAAATGGTAAATGTGGAGAATACAATTTATCTGCTTTTGATTTTGGGTTATTTGTGGTGGCGCCTAGAAAATTACATCTTTGTAATACTTCTTGCTTTCCTTTAAATCTTGGGTCATGATTTTGTGTAGAAACTTCTTTTTTGTTTATGTTCAAAATATTTTCAAATAAGTTTCCCGTTCCAAAAGGAATAAAACAATAATCAGGTGAAGAATTAATTATTTCATAACTCAACCAATCATAAAACCTCGTTGTTGGATCAAGTGCTTCACTTGAAGTAATATCAAAGCCATCTGGGTTGTGAGTTAACGTTAAAATTTCTTTCCAATGAAATGGTTTTTTGTTTAAATCAGTTTCATAAATCTCACAACCAATTTTTTCCAAAGCTTTGAGAATACCTGAATCAAGGGTAACATCAACCAACACTTTAAGATTCGGGAGATTATATTTTCTGAGTTGCGTTTGAATAGCAACAGCAGCGGAACCTGATGAGATTATTGACATTGCGGGCAGTCTTCCTTTAATCTGTCCTCTCTTTTTTGCACGTAAGAAGTCTCTATAAGTCACAATAATTTCCCAAGCCATACGGTCTTTGTGGGTTCCTGTGGGATTGTGGCTTTCATCTTTTAACCATACATTTGAAAATCCGGGCACTTCAATTTTATATGTTGGCGTGGCAGGGAATTTAGGGTCATCAGGGGGAAATTCTGGGTTGTTGGGATCATTTTCAGATGCCACAATAATTGACTTTAAAATCTGTTCTTCTTTTTTGGATAAAGCCATAGTATATAGTTAAAAATAAAATTTCTATATAAACGTTTTTCTTTCAGCGCGCTAAAATTTATTTCACATCGCCTATAAGCGATGTTCGCGGGTGATATCATACGCCGAAGGCGGATCACCCGCAAATATGGGAGAAGTGAAAGAATGAAACGACTGAACGTAACCGCTTATACCTTGCTATCGGACGTAAAAAAATTTTACTAAAGTTTAATCCCAAATTTCTGTAACAGAATCACATAAATACTATAGGCAATGAACATTGCTATTGCAGATAAAACCATTGCCGTGCTGAATTTAAAATCATTTTTTAACAGAATTGGAAGTACAAGGAAAAAAATTAACGATGGTAAAACAGCCCAAAAAATATTTGATGAAAGATCTATAATTTTTTGAATATCCTTTGTGTCGGTATAAAGCCAAATCATGGCTAAAATTGAGACGAGTGGAAGAGATGCCAATATTGCTGCAATAAGTGAGAATTTTTTTCCTATTTCAGATATTCCAACAATTACTATGGCTGTGATGATGGTTTTAATTAAGTATTGCATATAAATGGTTTAAAATTTTTCAATTTCGCCTAACGTTCGAGAGTATGCAAAATTTTGGCTTTTTCGGTTATCCACAGGTATTGTTCTTGACCTGACTGAATAGTCAGATATACTAAATATAGTTCTTTAAAGTATTGGTATGCGGTTCTTAAAACAAATCTCTTTTAGGATAAAACCAATAGAGTAAGAACTTCCTTAGTTGAGATGTATTTTGTCAGCGTTTTGCGATAGCAGTTTCAAGACTCATCGCCGTGTGGAAACTCAACCTGAAGAAATGAAAACGCTGGGTAGTAGGGCAGGGACTGCCCGAATTGACGCCTGTGGAGTCGGAAGGTTGCTTCTGACTACTGAAGCAGGAAGCTTTACGCCTTCAGGCGTAGAGTAGTTCACACGTTATCTATATCTTACCTACTAAATCCAATCCGGGTTTAAGAGTTTTCTCCCCTGGTTTCCAGCTTGCAGGGCAAACTTCTCCCCTGTGTTCTTTTACGAATTGGGCGGACTGGAGTTTCCGTACAAGTTCTTTGATACTTCTGCCCATACTGTTATCATGCATTTCATATGCCTTCAGCACAGAATCAGGATCAACAATGAAACTTCCGCGTAAAGAAAGACCCTCTCCTTCAATATAGGTGCCAAATTCTCTAGATAATTTTCCCGTTGGGTCAGCGATCATTGGAAATTTGATTTTCTTGATGGCGGGAGAATGATCATGCCAGGCCTTATGAACAAAGACCGTATCCGTGCTCACGCTTACTACTTCTGCTCCTAATTTTTTGAATTCCTTATAATAATCAGCTGCTTCTTCAAGTTCGGTGGGACAGATGAACGTAAAGTCAGCTGGATAAAATATCAAGACCAGCCATTGACCTTTATAGTCGGAAAGCTTAAATTTTTTAATTTTCCCGTTCTGTAATGCTTCTAATTCAAAATTTGAGATTTCAAGATCTGAAATTCTTTGACCAATTTTTATCATATTTTATACCTCTATTATTTTTTAGTTTATATATCCGTCCTTTTTATATTTTATCATTTTGGCGCCCGAAGTCCATGATTTCATATAACGTATGCGATTATCTAAAATTCGCTGAAAGCGAATTTGGGGGTTTTCGCAGGAAAACTCCAGATAATCACTGTTAGGGGTCCCGAACGAAGTGAGAGCCTGCAAGGCGTGGTCGGCGTAAAATCTTTGATTTTACGGAGAAGTCCTGATGTCGGTGGGGTGGGAAAAAGCGCACGTGCTTAAATTACCGCTCTTCTTTTAGTCTTATAATATCTTGGTTTTCCAATAGCATCTAAAACCCTCTCATACGGTTCTATTGAAACCGCATTCTCTCCAAAATTAAGATTATTTAAATCTCTCATAACAATAAATAAGATAAGAATCGCAGAGGTAATGGCCCCTGTAAAAAGTGTGGATACTAATGATGTATCTTTAACATAAAATAAAGAAGCCAACAATAGACCCCCCAAAAAGAAAGCAATCAACCATTCTCCCCAAGAAAGTTTGTCTTTTCCGAACATAACCAAATTTTCTCTTGCTTCGGAATGTTGATTATATACATTTAAAATATTCGAATACGTTTCATTCGCTTTATCTCCAGAATATTTTAATTCTTCAAGAGACTTGCCTAAATCAGCAAATTCTTTTTCTGTTTCAGAGTATCTCTCCCAAGGAAGAGGCATAAATTTTTTAATGTAACGGTGAATTCTTTTTTCTACATCACGTAACCATTTTTTATTTTCAGTTTCTTTCGCTAAAATTGTCGCGAAAAAATAAAAAGTAGATAGACAACTGGAATCAGTTCCCGCATTCTCTCTTATTCCTTGGTATCTTGAGTATAAATCAGCGATAAAAAATCCTACAATTATACCAAAAAGAATTCCAATAAAAGTTATTGAGTTTTGAACTCTCGGATCATCACCCACGCCGGGGAAATAATAAGATGCGAAAAAAGATACGAGGATTGCAAAGACTAAAAGATGTTTAATTTTAATTTTCATAGTTTTAACCTCTCTTAATAATTAAATTATTTGTTAATTTAAATAACTTTCTTTTCAGCGCACTTTTCCGTTTAAGCCCTGTTATATGACCAGAACGAAGTGAAAGCGCAGCGGGGTCGGAGTGAGCGAAGCGAACGGAGAATTTGCGAGTCAGCCAATTACTTTGTTTCATCAAGAATTACTTTATTTCTAAATCCGCCTCTTCCTTCAGCTTTCTTTTTTCTGAGCAGTTCCAATTTTTCTTTATCAAAATTCTTAAAATCGCATATTGCGTAAATTACTTCAAGAATATCAGCAAGTTCTTCCTCATTCCCATCTTTAAGAAACTCATCAACTTCTTCTTGAAATTTTTCTTTTAATTTTTGCCAATATTCTTCATCATCAGCAATATGTGTAATTGGAGCTACTCCTTTATTTTTAATAATTTCAGGAATTTTATCGCGAACAAGTTTATTATACTTCATATAATTATAGTTAAGAGGCGGTTATATAATTCTTTTGGATAACGAGCAATTTCCGCACAACGTCTGTGTATATACGAAGTTATTCTGGAACGAAGCGGAAAAAAATTTGGGTAAGGGGCGAGGCGAACTCCGAACCGTATATGCCGTGTTATGTGCCGTATGGCGCAGACCGCCCCCATTATATTAGCAACTTGCACTAAAACTGGCAAAACAGTAAAAAACGGCGACGAAATTAATAATTACGTGAGCGGCCGTGGCCAACAAAAGATTGGGACGGAAAAAATAAACGGCTGCGAACCCTGCTCCGAGTACTGACGAAAGTATGAATAACGAAACTATATTTGGGAAAATGAGGTGAATGAACCCGAAGAGCAGCCCATTTGAAATGATGACAAGTGTTGGCGAGGCTGTTAGCACTTTAAGTTTTGGAATGAGAAACGAACGAAATAAAAACTCCTGAAGAAAACTTAGAATGATGAAGCCATACTGAAAGTGGATATTTCCGGCAATGCTTTGAGTGTTATGCCCTAACAGCCGAGCCAACACGATAATGGCGATGGTCGCAAACACCGTTAACAAAAAATACGATGAGACACTCCTTTTGATGTTGTCCAAGCGAATTCCAAGCTCTTTGAGTGTCAATTTTTCAATGATAATGACTGTGGTTACCAAAATTGTTATTGCAAGTAGAACGAAGAAACGATATTGCACAGGAATGACACCAAAGACGATTAGTAACACCGGTAGGACAAAAAGAGTGCCGATTTGAGTTGCCGTTTTTGTTTGATTTTTATTCATACTTGGATTTTAGCAAAGAAAGACGGCCGAGCAATATGGCACATTAGTCAAAATGGAGTGAAGCGACATTTTGACTAAGTGGTTTTTATACGAAGTATTTTATATGGATTTATTACCCATCAGGCGTAAATATATCTACATAACTTTTATAGATATAGGATTGGCCATATTTTTTACCTTTATCTTTTGGCGACAGGATTTTCATTTTAATAAATCGATCAATAACTGTCTGTGCGCCGGCACGAGTAAAACCGGTCCATTTTTGGATGACGCGTGCGGTTACGATTGGCTGAGTATACAGTTTCGGCAGCACTAACGCGGCACTTTCCGAAGCACGTTTGCCAAGAGTTTGAATTTTCAACATGTCTTTTTCACGTAGGACAGTAATTTTTTCTACCGTGCCTATTGCTTCGTTGGCTATTTCAACTACACCATCAAGAAAAAAATCTATCCAATCACCCACATTGCCGTTATGATAACCTAACAGTTTCTCGTAATATAATTTTTGGTGTTTTTTGAAAAAGGATGACAAAAACAAAACAGGTTTTTCTAAATAACCCTCTTTCCAAAGATAAAAAGTAATGAGCATTCTTCCGGTTCTGCCATTTCCATCTAAGAACGGATGAATTGTTTCAAATTGCGCATGAATCAGCCCCGCTTTGATAATGGTAGGAATGGAGTCATCGGCATGGATAAATTTTTCCAAGTCAGAGAGCGCTTGGTGCATGTCTGGAACTGGAGGCGGAACAAAGCTTGCGTTATCCGGCCTTGTGCCGCCGATCCAATTCTGGCTTTTGCGAAATTCACCAGGATCAGAAAAGTGTGAGACGCGCGCTTTTTGCATGAGCTGTTTATGAAGTTCCCTGACAAACCGTAAAACCATCGGGAAGTCGTCTTTTTTCATTCGCTTGATCCCATAATGAAGCGCTTTAATATAATGCAAAATATCATCTACATCATCCGGTATTTTTGTGTCTATTTTGGCATCAGCCGCAATCGCGTCAATCATTGTTGCCCTGGTACCCTCTATTTGACTGGAAGAAGCTGCATCTTTGCGCACGTACATCAAAAGAAAAAAATCAAAATCTGGCAGAAGTTTGGTAATGCCATCAAGCTTGCCTAAAAGGCGTATTGCTTCGTTGTTCTTCTGTAAAATATTTTGGTCAAATTCAAAACCCCCCTTTGGCGGGAAAGGATGGGGTATAAAGGCCTTAAATTCGCCTTTTTGCAGCTTGTATAAGCCGATTTCTGTGTTTCTCATAATCGAAATGAGTGAAGGAAATATCTTTGTAAACAAAGCCATCTCCGAGCGAATGAGATTATATCGCTAGATATAGTTTGTTTACATCTTTTTATGGATATATACAAAGTATATCAATTTGTATACATTGTGTCAATAGATATATACAAGTTTAATGAACACATGGAAGTGTCCCGACGAGTCGGGATTGAGCCAAGACGCTTTGTATTCCCCTCTATAAAAAATAAAAATCAAAATTTCTCCATTTCAAAAAACCTTCAGTAATCATATCAAAAAAGGGGAATTCTCAGAAAAATTTCACATAACGTTTGGGATATATGAAGTTTACACGAAACGCAGTGGAGTGTAAATTTGGGTGAGGGGCGAGCCGAGCCCCAAACCGTATATCCCTTGTTAAGCGAGGTCGATCGAAGGGAGAAGCGTAGCGTGATGCGTAGCGAAGCGGAACAAGTTGCTGATTTTTCACTCATATAAAATAGATACCCAAACTCAAACTAAATATTTTTTGAACCAATCTACCACGATTCTATACATTTTATCTCTATGAGGTCTCAATCCGTGATCCGCCCCCGCAATTATTATCTTTTCTTTTGGCTCATTTGCATTATCAAAATATGCTTCCATTTCTGATAATGGAACTCTATCATCTTTTGAACCATGAATAAAAAGGATAGGACAATCTATTTTCTTTATTAATTCCAAAAGATTATATTTATCAAAATCTTTCCAAAATTGTGAGCCAATTAATATTACTTCCCCATTCGATTTAATCTTTTTGGAAATTCCTTCTCTGTCTAATTTTACCCATTTGAGTGGTTTCCCTAAAACTTCATTTGGATGTGCTATGCTGCCCATAAGAATTAACGCTTTTACTTGAGGAGTTTGAGACACGGTGACAGATGTTCCAAAAGATTGGGCTAGAATTCCTATTTTTGACGTATCCACTTTTGATTGTGATTTAACAAAATCAAGAATTTTTGATAAATCAGATTTTTGTTTGGATAAAGACGTCTTACGGTAATCTCCCTCACTTTCACCCCGCCCTGAAAAATCAAATCTATAAACCAAAAATTCTGCCTCTGAAAGTTCTTCCGCCAGTTCGTCAAACATGCTCCCCTCTTCTTTTCTAACCCCAAAACCATGAACCAAAAGAATTGTTGGATATGTTTCTTTCTCAATTGAGGGGACGGTTTCTATGCCTACTAATTTTTCATTATATTCATTGAAGATTGAGACCTTTGTTTCTTTCATATAATAATAGATAAATCAAGTATATTATAAATATTTTGAGCTTGGGCACACAAAATTAAAATTTCTAGAAAAATCAGCAATTTCACTTAACGTTTCAGCGTATGCGATGTTCGCTGAAGTGAAACGAAAGCGAATTTGAAAAAAAGGCGAGCCGAGCCTTTTCCTGTATACTCGGTGTTAGACGAGGGTTCATTTTGGCTTCCTTGTTATTTTATAGAATAATAAGCCGAAATGAAAGCGTAGCGTCCCCTTGAGTTTCATTTTTTAATAAAATACTTTTCCTCTTTAAGTACAGTACTTGACAAATTTTTTTCTTTTCTGTAATATAAACGGGAACCTACAAACAAATAAGGAGGTGACCAATGAAAGATGGTATCCTGATCTATCTAAACAACGAGCTTATTTCCCTGGAAGTTGTCGTACCCATGGAACATGTCGGCGATTTCATAGTGAAGTTTGGAGAAGAATTTGCCTATGAAGACACGGAAATAGGCAAAATGGCCAAAAAGGTGGATGAATACTTCTCCCATCCCAATGGGTGGCACGTGATCGTGAGTGTTGATAAAGAGCAGAAAGATAAGCTGTATGCGTTTATCCGCAATTTCAGCAAAGAAAAAAAACTGTCATTCAGAGATGCTGACGTAACATAGAACTATGTTCTACGGGGCAAAAGCCGCTCGACCAGTCCGTTAATCTGGTCTTTTTTATTTTAAAAGAAAAGTATTTTACTAAAAAATGAAATTTCACTTAACTGGTTTTTAGGCGATTTGTTTTTATAAAAAAATTTTTGCTTATTATGTGAAATAAAGGTATAATTAACCTATAAAATGCCGCTATTACTAATCTATCAATAAGAACCATGACTCGCTCCGCTCGTCAGAACCTTGAAGTTTGAAAGGAATGATATCTTCATCCTAACTTTAAAAACTGCTTTAGTCAAATGCAAAAAATCACCACGACATCAGAAAAACAAACACGCGCGCTCGGAAAAAACCTTGCCGCGCAATGCAAAGGCGGTGAAGTCATCGGGCTTATTGGGGAATTAGGGGCGGGAAAAACTGTACTCATCAAAGGCGCAGCCCAAAGACTGGGCATAAAAAAAACTATTACCAGTCCGACCTTTGTACTGATGAAAGTATATAAAGTCAAAAGTCAAAAAGGCCGAATCAAGTTCGGCCAACAAAAGATGGCAAAAATCAAAAATCTTATTCATGTAGACGCGTATCGATTAGATACTTCACAAAATTTAGTTGATATAGGATTAAAAGACTGGTTAGGAAAATCAAATACCGTCACGGTTATTGAATGGGCAGATAGAGTTAAAGATATTTTGCCAAAAAAGACCATATTTGTTAGAATAAAATTTGGAAATAAAAAGAATGAAAGAATCATAACTATTGTAAACTATGGGAAAAGCATACGAGCCTAAAAAATATGAATCAAAAATTTACCAACTCTGGGAAAAGAGTAATTTTTTTAATCCTGACAAGCTTCCCGGAAAACGGAAAAAAATGTACTCCATTGCTATTCCCCCACCTAATATCACGGGCTCGCTTCATATGGGCCACGCCTTAAACAATACCATTCAAGATATTCTTGCACGATTTTATCGCATGAAAGGTTTTCGCGCTTTATGGCTTCCAGGCACTGACCACGCAGGTATTGCAACGCAAAATGTGGTTGAAAAAGAACTGGCAAAAGAAGGACTTACCCGACACTTACTAGGCCGAGAAAAATTTGTTAAACGCGTATGGGAATACAGAGAAACATATGGCAATCTCATCTTAGATCAATTAAAAAAACTGGGCTGCTCATGCGACTGGTCGCGAACAGCATTTACCTTGGATAACAATTATGCCCATGCAGTACGTACCGCATTTGTTCATTATTTTAAAAAGGGATATATATACCGCGGTCCCAGAATTGTAAACTGGTGTCCACGATGCGCAACTGCAATCTCAGATATTGAAATAAAATATCAGGAACAAGAATCAAAACTATGGTATATTAAATATCCTTTTAAACATGATTCGCGTAACTATATCACCGTCGCAACCACCCGACCAGAAACAATGCTCGGCGATACGGCAGTCGCCGTTCATCCCAAAGATGAGCGATACAAAGATTTGATTGGCAAAACAGTAATGCTCCCTATTATGAACCGTGAAATCCCTATAATTTCTCATCATTTAATTGATCCTGAATTTGGTACCGGGGCGGTAAAAATCACGCCCGCACATGACAATGCTGACGCCAAAATTGGCAAAGAAAAAAATCTTAAGGTCATTAACGTAATTGGCCCTGACGCAATCATGACTAAAGACGCAGGCACATATGCCGGAGAAACTGTTTTAAACGCACGCCAAAAAATCGTTCAAGAATTAAAAACTCTTGGTGTACTCAAAAAAGAAGAAGACTACACGCACAAACTTTCTTTATGCGACCGGTGTGGTTCAGCGATTGAGCCACAAATTTCTACCCAGTGGTTTGTAAAAATGGAAAAGTTAGCTCAGCCAGCGATTCGTGTTGTTGAAAAAGACAAAATTAAAATTTTCCCCAAACGATATAAAAAAATATATTGTAACTGGTTAGAAAATATTGAAGACTGGTGTATTTCCCGACAACTCTGGTGGGGACACCGCCTTCCTGTTTGGTTTTGTCAAAATAGTGGTCAAAAATCAAAAAATAAATGTTTTGTTGTCTCAATTGAAAAACCTAAAAAATGTACTACCTGCAATGCTGATGAATTTAAACAATCTGAAGACGTATTAGATACGTGGTTTTCTTCAGCGCTCTGGCCGTTTGCCACCTTGGGCTGGCCTGACAAAACAAAAGATTTAAAAACATATTATCCCACCTCGTTTCTCTCAACCGCTCCAGAAATTCTTTATCTATGGGTAGCGCGTATGGTTTTCTCAAGTATAGAATTCCTTAATAAAATTCCTTTTCATGAAGTATATCTCCACGCAACCGTACTTAATATAGAAGGCAGGCGCATGAGTAAATCATTAGGCACAGGCCTTGACCCATTAGAGTTAATTGAAAAATACGGCGCTGACGCAACCCGATTCGGCCTTATCTATCAAATGACCAGAGATCAGCAAGCATTTCGATTTGACGAACGAGCACTTATAGCAAGCAGAAATTTTATTAATAAATTATGGAACATCAGTAGATTTGTTGACCTGGGGCAAGATCATACACAAAACATCAATGCCAAACCAATGACACTTTCAGATGCATGGATTGTATCTCGTCTCAACTCTGTAATTGATTCAGTAACTGAAAAGATTAAAACATATGAATTAGGCGAAGCCGCACAAGAGCTGTATGACTTTACCTGGCATGAATTCGCTGATTGGTACTTAGAGATTTCAAAATTACAAATGTCGTCCCCCTCTGTCATTCCGCAGGGCCCCTCTGTCATTCCGCACGAAGTGCGGGATGACAAGGAAGGTGTACGGGATGACAAGGAAGGTGTGCGGGATGACAAGGAAGGTGTGCGGAATGACAAAAAGGGTGTCATCCCGAACGAGGAATCTCATAACACCATACAGATCCTTAATCACGCGTTAACCACAATGCTTAAACTTCTTCATCCCTTTATCCCCTTTGTTACTGAACAAATATGGCAATCTACCGCCCTCCCGGGGTCCGACCTCTTAATGATTACCACATGGCCAAAACCAAATAAAAAACTCATCAATAAAAAATCAGAACAAAAATTTGAAATAATTAAAAATCTGGTTACTGAAATAAGAAACTGGAAAACAAATAAAAAAATTCCGCTCAAACAACAGACAGAATACAAACTAAAACCAGAAAACAAAAAGCTCCTAACTCAAAAAGGGTCGAGAGATCTTATTGAAAAATTAGCAAACGTCACCTTGATTATCTAATTCATTCGCTTGAAGTTCGAACCCGGCCTCCGGAATTTTTGACTAAAAGGCGAGGTAAATCCTCGCTTTTTGGGTTGGGGAAAAGTGTTATTGACAGAAATTTCTGTTTTTGTTATAGTATAGCTGGTTTGGTGATAACCTCAAAACAGAGGAGGAAACAATCATGGCTCTTTGGCACAATATGGCTCTTTGGCAACAAATAACAATTGTTGCTCTTGGACTAGTCGTCGGCATACCAGCTTGGTGTGCCCTTGGCAGATTCATAGGTGATACTGCGGATAGAATTATGGGTTTTAACAAAAAAGGTTTTGCAGATAAAGATGCTGTTATAGCATACCGCTTACTTTGGCCCTTGTTCATAATTCTACTCATACTTGGAACTATAAGGAAGATACTTTATGCTTATACTGTTTCTATCTTCCGGAGAATCGGCGATGTATCGTTTATTAAATATGCCTTCCGTGACCTTGATGAATATGTAAAAGAAGATTCTGAACAAGAGTCTGTCGAGCAACAAGAGCACGAAGTCGAGCCTGCGTAAGCAGGCTTTTGATTTAGTGTTTAACAAAAGCAGAAGCGTCTATTAAACCCATAAGAGCGGTTCGAACAACGTCCGACTTGGGGAGTTTTTATTTTAGGTTAGTGTTACCTATGTATTTCATCTTGTACATGGTATTGACAAAAGTAGAAGAATATGATATAATATAAACAATTGAAAAGGGGGGACTGACAACCCGAGCCTTTAAAAGATTTTAAGGAGAGGAGAATAATAGATAGGGCGAGAGGTTATACTGATGAATTGAGATAGACACTTGTCAAAAAACTAGTTAAAAATCAAATAAACAATTAATAATAAACTAATCTATGTCTGAAAAAGAACCACAATTTGATATACCCACCCAAGAAAAAGTACCGTCAGAAGACCGAGAGAGTCGCATTGAAGAGATTGAAGCCCGTCTAGAAGAGTTAAACCAAAAAGCAAGGGAGTTAGCAAAAGAAAAACGAGACCTTGAAGGAAAAGAGCCAGCATCTGAAGTTGAACAATTCGTAGACACCCTTGCTCAACTATTATCCCAAAAGCTTGATACTGATGTGAGCATTAAAAAGCAAGATAGTGCTGTGGCGGGTGGCGATCCTAGGGTCACATGGTTTATACGAAAAAAAAGGAGCGCGACTATGCGTAATACTTATGCGGGTGTCTTTCCAAGATCGAAGCGAATTGTAGTACAAATTGGATTAGCTTCTATGGTAAGGGAGGCTTTAGATAAACATGATGTACCAGATGGGTGGAGGATTGAAGAAAGTCCGGGTATTTATTAAATAATTTTATAGCACAGGTCTTGGTAGGCTGAGACATCAATGGTCTTGGTGTGCCTGCCTTATACTTTACTTATAGTTTATGGTAATTTCTCCTTGCACTATATAAAAAGAATATTAAAAACAAAATGTCCTAGTTGTGAATATGAGTTTATTACTGCTGGGAAATACGAAGACAATGAGGATGATGATTAGGCTATATTCAATCTTCTTGTAAATAGAGTGGTGAGAGAATTTTATCTACCTTTTTGTTTTACCACAAAGCAGCAATTCCAAACACAAATTGATTATTTAACCCCATAAGAGCGGCTATGTTCGACTGGGGGAGTTTTTGACTAAAGAGCGAGGTAACTCTCGCTTTTTGGGTTGGGGAAAAGTGGTGTTGACAGGATTTAAAGATGTTGTATAGTAGTGATGTAGTAAACGCTCGTTCCAAGATAAGGAGGGAAATAATGCCTAATTTTTCAGATTTTCTTTCATCCTTTTTTGATCTTCCCGGCGGAGTCATTATAGGTCCTATTGCATTTATAATATTCGTATGGTGGTTAAGACAAAAAGATAACCACAGATCCCAAAAGCCCTGACAACTAAGCAGGGTTTTTGTTTTACCACAAAATAGCAATTTCAAACACAAATCGATCATTTACCCC
>JALLOO010000011.1 GCA_027717985.1 Patescibacteria group bacterium AH-259-L05
TATATGGGATGACAAGAAGGGTGCTATTCTTCACCTGCTTCAGGGGCAGGGTAGCAGCTGGTCTGCCCGCTCAAAGTTGTTGAACCGCTTGACTCACCTGCTTCATTGGTCGCGGTCATCTTATAATAATAATTCGTAAACGGCACAATGCGCTTATCAGTAAAACAGCATGCAGTTGCATCTCCTTGTGCTTTTCCGCATAAACTGTCATCCACGCCTGTCTGATGACAGACCACCCCGGTAGAATCGAGACCGCAATCAGTGCCTCCGCAGTCCCCTGCTTCATAATCAAGCCGAATTTGTTCCGCCGTCTTTGCCACGTTATAAATCGAAGCATTATCAATCACGCCATCAAACGCACCGGTATCTGACTTACTCAGCCCTATTCGCAGACCGCCGTCTGATACCTCAGTTGTTTGTGTTCCGGTCACTTTTAATTCTCCATTGATATATATCTTTATGGTTGTACCTGACTTGGTCAGTGCCCCATAATACCATGAGCCAGCCGTAGGCACCACGCCGGTATCAGTATATGCCCCGCCAAGATAGCTTGCGATTACATCATCGGTTGCGCCTGCATTACCAGAATCATTGATAAAAAGCCATGCCTGACCACCCGTACCCGCAGTCGTGTCATCTTCTTGTGTTAAAATATTTTGATCCGTGGTCTTGCCAAGAGCATCAACATTAAACCACAACTCAATAGTAAAATCAGTGGTACTGGGGTCTAACACACTGGGCAGATCAATATAATCATCCGTACCGTCAAAGTGCCGCGCATTACTAAATAAAGCCGTGGTTTCAACTGACGGTGGTGTGCTGGTATCTGCACTTACGGGATCAGCATCAGTTGCCGTACCCGTATTAAGCTTGCCTGAAGAATCAGTAACCGTGGTCCCCGAGCTCTCATTAAATTTCCAGTGTCCCACTAAATCAGTGGTGCCATCGTTATTGGCATCATAGTCCAATGCTTCGCCTATATGGCCAATTGCCTCACATCCGCTGGTATTTATTGAGGTATCACATCCCGTGCTGGTTAGTGTCTGATATGCATTATACCCATCAGCATTGGTGACCGCATCCCAGGTCAGTGTCAGCTGACCGCATACACTGGCATCAATAGACAGTCCTGTATTTACCGGGCATAACGTGGTTGATTTCCACTGCGGCGCAGAATTTGAAGGTACGCTGTCATCAATAAACGTATCCCCTGTTTCATTGTGCGCCTCAACACTATAACAATAACCTGTATTTTCACTTAACCCTGTATCAGATAATGAACATTCACTTGATGAACACGTATCTAAATAACTATATTCAGTATAACCAGAGCATGTTGAATCACTACTACTACAAGCAGTACAATCACTTGAAGCGCCCTGCTTTCGCCAGTAACTATAGCTTTCTGCCCACGTGGATGGCTCCCACTGCACTAACATTTGACTGCAGCTCACACTACTGTCAGTGGTCAAAGTATTAAATGCCAACGGCGCAGGTGGATCATCATCAAAATCCCCCCATCCTGCGGAATATGGCTTGCGTTTTTCATAAAATGTTTTGATTTCAGTTGCTGACAATGCCAGACTAAAAATAGCAACATTGTCAATGAGCCCATCATGATATTCATTAACCGTACCCACAAGAGCTCTCCCTATATTCAAATTGAGAGAAGAATCTCTTAAGGCAACAAACCCCTGTGCTTCAGGAACGGTTGAATCATCTGCCTGAACACCATCTATGTATATTTTAATACCTGAATCAGCAGCAGTACCATCCCATGTTGCTATGATATGATACCATTGGCCGGTAGTTACCGCATTCGTGGCCTGTCTATTTATACTTGCATTATTAACATCGTCATTCACATAAAATCGTATCTCATCTGCATTTCTCCATAGTATATACGCGGTTCCTGCTTGCGCCGGATCTACATCACCTTTGCCGAGTAATCCTGCAGATCCAGCGGCTACGGTATCAAACTTAAACCAGCCCAATACGGTCATTGCCGTAAACGCGTCAAGGCTTGCATCAACAGGATCACCAAGATTCACATAATCATCCGTGCCGTCAAACTCACCTGCCCGGGCAAAAATTCCTTTATCAATGGTGGTCACCCCGCCTTGAGCGACCCCATGATTATTGCTTCCTGATCCGTCAATCACTTCATTGGCCGTCCCATTCCACGTATGCTCATTAAATTTCCAATGTGCCACTAAGTTTGTCGTGCTCATGCGCTCATTATTATGCCGCTCACCCATAAATCCACCCAAGGTATAAAACCCCAGATAATCTTTTACATATGCCCCCCATACTTTATCACCGCGCGTATGACCGCGCAAACTAAACCAACCGCCCTCTTGAGAGCTGATTGCTTTTGCCCACCCCGATACTTCCATGTGCGCGTCATCAAAAATCTCATTGCCTGTTTTTGCCCGATTCCATATCGATACATTATCAATCACGCCGTTAAAATACGTATCACGCACCGTCGCGCCCTTTTTAGTTCCTATATACAAGGGCTGCGTTGAGTCGTGTATAGACGCAGGCACGCCGGTCGATGTTTTCGCAGCTAGACGTCCATCAATAAAAACTTTAAGCTGTGCGCCCGCAACATATTTTCCTGCTACATGGTGCCATTTTTTTGTATCGGTAATCGGCTTATTTTTACACACGCCTTTATCACACAATCCGCCGCTCGTACACTGAGTATTGCTGGAGCATGCTGCTCCAGGATTGCCTCCACGAATACACGTACCTGCACAATCAGTCTCAACCGTACATACATTGCTATCATTAGTACCGCCAATACATTTTGAATTTTGTGTAACGGTTGCTACGGCCGTTCCATCACTGCTTACTGAAAAATTAAGCTTATTATTCTCGCCAAACCAGAGCCGATAGCTCCTATATGCTCCTGACTCATCCCATTTTCCTACAATGGTTTGCTCAGTTCCGGTCGATCCTCGCTTAACCCATGCTTCAAGGGTTAGGTTTCCGGTAATGCTCAAATTTGCGCTGTCAGCTGCCTCAACATAATCATTCGTGCCGTCAAAGCGTAATCCAATACCATACTTTCCCTTAACTTGCGTTGGTGCATCAGAAGGCGGCGTTGGCTTTAATGAGCCATGATTGGTGCTGATCGTATCACTGGTTGCGCCATCGGAGATCGCATCATTCATTTTCCACTGACTTACTATATTGGCGGTATTTGAAAAACTCTCACCTTTATCACCTTGGCACGTAAGGGTCTCGCCAGACCAACTTGGCCTGCCCACGCATGCCCACGGGGTCCTGCCATGCGGGGCTGGTTGTGCGCAAATCCCGCCCGGACATTGGGCATCAGTGGTGCACGCATTGCCATCATTAGTACCGCCGTCACAGGTTGCGGGTGGGATACAGGTCTCGCCAAAACAAATCCAGCCCGCGCTCTCAGACCATGCCCACCCCGTGATTTTATTGCTGGTAGTATTAAAATTAACGCCATAATCTCCGCCTGCCAGGCCGCCATAGGACGCGCAAAACGTCGCATTCCCGCCGGGACAGCAATTATCAAACGTCCCATTGTCATCATAATCGTTATAACAATTAAGCGATATCCACCCAATGCCTTCAGACCATCCCCAGCCGCGCAAATTATCTGATACAGATCCATGCACCAACGGAACATTTTTATGATCTACTATAAAGCTCTGGAGCAATACAAAAATCCCCAGAACAAATAAAAGTCCACCAATTACTAATCGTGTTTTTATATTAAAGCGAAAAAACATAATTTCTTAATAAATACGAAATTACAAATCGGGTACCGGGATACCGAATCGTGCTTCGGATTTTACTCCACGTGCATTACACCGCTCTCTCCTCGTCCGCGGTGTCCTGGAACATCACAGAAAAATCTATAATCCCCTTTTGCCGGCGCCTTAAACGTGATCGCGCGCGTCTCACCACTGGCAAGCCCCAGCGCAACTGCCTGCAACGGATCATCAAACTTAAACACATGGGTCTGCTCTGTTGACGAGACCGCGAGCGTCACGACGGTCTTTGCGTTCACGCTAAACTCACTGGGCTCAATTCCAGCCGGACTCACGGTTAAGGTAACTGCCCCGGGAGGAACTTCGGCATCTTCGAGCGCTCGTGATTGGCGCGGCGCAGAAGGCGATCCAGGCAGCGCCTCATTGCTTACTACTTTACCTGTCTCACTTATTACTTCGCCTTTGTCCGTCACTAAACTCCCGCCCGGAATCACTTCCTCAGCGTTTTCTAACACTTCAAGGATCCTTGCTTTCTCAGCCGCTTCACCTTTCGTCATACCTGCTTCCTCTCCCGCCGCAGCTCCATCAGGAGCAGAAGCGGGTTGTTTAGACACGCTCACCAAAACAATTCCCAACGCCACCAACACAAGCACCGTCACTATGGTCCATCGTGTAGATTGTTTCATATGTTTTTTTAACTGAATTAATTAATTTTCTGTGAACTACTCAACCGCTAAAGACGATTGAGCTTCCTGCTTCAACAGCTCCGCCTACTGGCAGCAGCTCCACAGGCTTTTGACGATAGTTCCTACCGCCATTTAACTTATTTAATCCTTGTTTTAAAATGTTCAGACTGGCATTGAAGTCTCTGTCTAATTCTCTTTTACAATTTGGACAGATCCAGATTCTATGTTTTAACTTAAGTTCCTGATTTATATGCTCGCAGTGACGACAGATTTTAGTGCTCGGAAAAAAATTCTCTATCTGTATCAGTTTTCTGCCGTACCAATCTGATTTATACCCCAGATGGTTAACAAATCTGGACCAGCTGGCATCTCCAATTGATTTAGCCAGGTGATGGTTGGCCATCATGCCCTTTACATTTAAAGATTCAATACAGATAGTGCCGTGGTTTTTGAGTATATCTGTTGAAGTTTGATGTAAAAAGTTTTGCCTTATATTACCTATTTTATTGTGTATCTTAGCCACTTCAATTCTTGCTTTTTCTCTATTTTTACTGCTCTTTACTTTTTTGCTTAATTGTCTTTGTTTGTACTTTAGTTTTTCCTCGTATTTATTAAGTATCTTTTGATTATCATAGATCTTACCATCACTTAAAACTGCGAAATCCTTGATGCCCAGATCAAGACCAACTGTGTTTTTGTTCTCAGTCCAGGGTTTAAGCTTTACCTGACAAGCTATACTGACAAAATACTGGCCTCTCTGATTTTTACTAATAGTAAGATTTCGTATTTTACCTTCCAGATTTCTGTGCATCCTTACTTTTATTCCTTGTTTAAATTTGGGAAAATATATTCTGCTATTTTCTATCAGAATATGCTGGGGAATCCTGAAGGTTTGCTTATCATACTTTTTCTTAAATTTTGGATATCTGGCTTGCTTTTTAAAAAATCTCTTATATGCACTTTCTAAATCTTTCAGTGTCTGCTGAAGAGACTGGCTGTTTGCCTCACTAAGCCAGACAAATTCATCCTGGGTTTTAAGTTCTGCCAGCTCTTTGGCATTATCATAATAATTAAGTGCTTTTACGTTGCTTGCTTTAATAGCTTCTCTATTGAGTGAATAATGGTTTTTTCTTCTGGCAAGAAAGTAATTCCAGATAAAACGAGAACTGCCAAAATGCTTTGCCAGTTGCTGTTCCTGGGCTTTAGTTGGCCTTAGTCTGTATTTAAAACTCTTTATGTGCATGTGTTTTCTTAATATGTTATACCATTGATACATATAGTATAACATAATTAAACCAAAAATGGAAGTAAAAACGGAGAAACATTTAAGGAAAAGCCATTGCAAATATTATCTTAAAATACATTTTTGGAAAGAAAATACGTTCTGGTCTGATGGCTATTTTGTATGTTCTATCGGGGAAGCCAATCCTGATACAATCAGGAGATATATTGAAACCCAGGGATAGCAATTCATCACAGCCGCTAAAGACAACCGTGTTTTCTTGCTAAAAATTATATAAATAGAATACCACATACTTCCTTCTCTGTTAAGAGAGGGACTATAATTAAAAATATGTCTTGTTCTTACTGCCGGGGAACAACAATGATATGACCCGTCACCTTGCCCTTTACGCCGCCGCACAGATCACAGTAATACAGGAATTTACCTGTATTGACTGCCTGAAATTCAAATATCTTGGTTTCTCCGGTCGCTACAATCTGCTTCATACCGTAATCAGGAAGGGTAATATCATAGGTCTTATCTACTGCGGTAAAATCAATATGAACCGTATCGCCAGTATTCACAATCACTTCTGAAGGAACATACCTATCGTTTTCTATCGATATGAAAAAACGGCGAAATCGCGCCTCAACACCCGGCGCTGCGGCAGCAGTAACTTCAGGAATGGCAATGGTTTTGTCTTCTAATTCACTCCCCGGTTCAGGAACTTCAATGACTTCTCCTACTTCTTCGCGCGTCACCTGTTCAGCTGGTTCTCCTGGCACAAGCACATTTATAAAAACGATTGCCAATATGACGATTGCCGCAACAACAATAATGGTGATAACAGGAGCTTTTTTATTCTGTTTGTTTGCCATATGAATTTATTATTGATTAATGCTGGTTAAAAAATATTTAACTATACGTTGACAAAAATTGTAAGCTGTTTTTTTATTTTTTTAAACGTATATTTGTAGAGGTGAAACCTCTACGGGGTTATGGAAAAGGTTAGCGGGCCCAGACAGATCCAACTTTTGAATATCCCGTAGCATCATGCCCGCATCCTTTACGGTTATGATAGTTTTTTCACACTTACCTTTACCTTGACACTATTTTCTAATAAGCTATAATAGCACTATAATAATTAACTAAAATCTTTATGAACAAATTATTACTCAAAGAAAAATTAGTCAGACTATCAGACATTAAAGCAAATCCGACTGAAAAGCTAAAGGGCTTTGTGCGTATTGTTTCTGAAAAAGGCAAGCTTTCCACCAAAGGATTTTTCTTTGACAAACAAGCGTTTGAAGATCTGCTTGAAAGTTTAGAATATTCTTCTACTAAATTTTGGGGCGAAATTTCTCGATCAAGAAAATCAGGAACTGTTTCTGCAAAAAAGATTGAAAAACGTTTAGGGATATGATTACCTACAGTTTTTCCACGCATGCTGACCGACAATTATCTAAGCTCCCCATAGCTACACAGAGACGAATCATTAAAAAGATAAAATTCTACATTGTAGGTCCACGTCCACGAATTTACTAAACAAATATTCCTATATTTTTCTTGCCAGGCAGCTTGGAATGAGCTGTTTTTTTTGTTTCTCACTCTAAGAGGATGCGGGATGACAACACACACACATGTCATTCCTCGCGAACTTCTCTTTGTCATTCCGTTTTTTGTCATTCCCCGCGAACAAAGTGAGTAAGGGACGGAATGACAACTACTCTCTCTGTCTTCCCGCACGAATCGCGGGATGACAAGAGGATGCGGGATGACAAGGAGCTATCCGACTTCCCGACTTGAGGGTCGGACCCTCAAGTGAATGACCGCATCCTTTACGGTTATGATAGTTTTTCCACACTTACCTTATCCACACTTACCTTGACAGGATCTTTTAAAGAAGTATACTGATGTAGTCTAATAAATAGACTTAAAACTGTTTTATGAAATTAAAAATCAATTTACAATACGACTTTGAATACGGCGGCTTTGTGGCCGACTGCCCCTCTCTTCCTGGATGTATGTCTCAAGGTAAAACTAGAGAAGAAGCAGTGAAAAACATCCAAGAAGCTATTCAGGGATATATCAAAGTGCTAAAAAAACATCATCAGACTGCTCCTTTAGAAGCGCTTCGTCCAACCTATGTAGAATTAAACGTTTAGCTTCATGGGAATTTTAAGTAATATCTCTGGGAAAGAAGCGGTCAGGGTCTTTAAGAAAATTGGCTACTATCTCGATCATCAAGAAAGTAGTCATATGATTTTATACAATGAACGACCTGGTTATCCTTTGCTTAGCATTCCTGACCACAAAGAACTTGCTCCTGGACTTTTATCAGCGCAGATAAAAAGAGCTAAATTAACAATAAAACAATTCAATAATCTGAGGAGAAGAAGGAAACATAAGTAAAAAGGTTTTGTACGTTTTTTCCGAGCAGCTTGGAATGAGCTGTTTTTTTATTTTTATGAACCTTCTTTTTTGTCTTTCCGCTTTCCTCCCTTGTCTTTCCGCGCGAAGGGCGGAATGACAAAGTGTGGAATGACAAAGTGTGGAATGACAAAGGGGAAGGGCGGAATGACAACACACATTTGTCGTTATTCAGAACTTCTCAGCCAAATCCCATAATGATATGCTTTTAATCCAGCGGTACCGCCTGATGTACTTTCGCTTGCGCTACAAGAGTTAACTCCACAATCCATGCCTACGCCCCTATATGGACTTTGAGTACTTGCTACTGTTGAAATCCCCGATGCTTGTCCGTTCCAGCTGCCAGGATCTACACCAGCCGGATCATCACCTGGCGATATTGCGAACGCACTCCCCAGCCCCATAGTGCTGTCATCATTAACGCCCACTCCTGATAAACCCTGATTGCTAGGAGCAATTCTAATCCCATTGTTAGAATAAGTAAAATTAAAAAGTAAATATCCTGCTCCATATTGGGTCATAGAATCTCTGTCTAAATCTGCGTTTCCTGTCCCCCATGACGCATTATAAGTATTTGTCACCTGCTGCCTTTCCACGTTCTGAAACATCCATAACATAGTCTTGCTCTTATAGGTAGGAGTAAATTCATAAGAATAATACATCTTATTAACGCCGTTTTTATGATTGGTAATCATTATTTCATCAGAATACATAGAATTCCAAACAGTCTGATTCTTGTAATCAGCGGTAAGGGCATTTGAAACACTGCCGTATGAACTATCTTCTCTCCACCCTGTATTCCAGCTTGGATCGAGACTCGTATCTTCAGTATTAAGATTCATTGCAAGAGTCCATCCCCCGCCATTGGTGGTCATATCACAATACGCTTGAATCGGCTTGCTCCCCGCCAAATCTATGGTATACAGACCGTCTCCGCAATCTGGACAACTGTTTTTAATTTCTTGACAACTGTCCGGAACCTTTGCCAGCAGAGAATATCCCCCAGCTATATACATATCTTTAATCTGATCAGCATTCAAGGCATAGTTATAAATACGGGCGTCGTCGATGAGGCCATCAAAATATCCGCCAAAATTTGCCCTTCCTATCCATACCTCCTGATTGTAGTATGTAATAGTATCTGCTCTGGTGGCACTTCCAATAACACTTCCGTCTAAATATACTTTTTGTTCTCCTGATTTAAAAGTGGCAACTACATGATGCCAATCTGTTTGCGTTCCAGCCAAAGCTCCATCTATTATCACGCCTTGGTCTACAGTGCCGTCATTCCATGCAAAAGTTATTTCATCAAACTGTGCAGAAGATCCGCCCAATCTTAAATGCTGGGCATAAACTGTACCTGCATGCGACGTAAAATCATAGCTCCAAATAACTTGAGCAGCAGTATCTGGATCTGTATTGCTCTTAAACCAGGCAGATATTGAATATTCTTGGAAATTATACGTACTTGAACCATCTGACATCACTTGAACATAATCATCCACACCATCAAAGATCAAGGCGCTGCCGAATTTGCCGGCTGACCACCGCGGTCCACTAACCAACGTACCATTGTTGCTGTTACCTGAAGAATCATAGGCAAGCGTTCCTTCGCCTTTATTAAATTTCCAATGGCCAACGGGCTTGCCTTTGTTATAACTCCAGGCAATCTGCGCCGGCGTACGCACATAGTCATATACCTTAACATGATCAATTTTACCATCCCAATTATCAACTCCGGTAAGATCCCATGGCATACCGCCGATAGATAACACTCCTCCGGTTGGCGTCACGAGCCCGCTGAGCGAATTTGAATATTCCTTGCCATTTAAATAAAATTTAACACTTGTGCCATTCCAGGTATAGACAACGTGGTTCCACTGACCGATTGTAACGCCAACAATGTCATTCCAATCCTGGCTTCCTCCACTTCCATACCCTACTAAAGACCAATTTGTGCCGCTGGCTCTAATTGCCCGCGTTGCGCCAAGGGTCGTGGTTCCTCCAACACCGCCTACATATGCATTCCCAGGAGTCGTATCTGCCCACGCCCATGCCTCAAAGGTCCCCGTACTTTGTTGATGGCCGGTAAATGAACTGTTTGAAACATAATCATCTACGCCATCAAATTCTAAGGCAGAGCCAGAGCTCATTGATTTGGTATTTTCTGCCCACAATCCAACATTCATAAATAACGACCATCCATTGTCCCAGCCTGTATTTTCAATGCGATAGTGTTGATAATATCCGGGATTGGTCGCTTTAATAATTTGTCCCGATCTAAATGGATAGGTCCCCTTGAAATCAGCAGTCCACGCCCCCGGCGGTGCCGTCCCTACCGTAACCCAGTTTGAAGCATCGTTGGATCCCTTAAGGAACCAATCTCCTGTTGGTTTATGCGCCCCTCCTGGATAGCCGCTTACGGCAAAATGGGTAACCCGGTAGCTGCCCTTGGTATCTACTTGCCAATACGCCAATCCACCTGCATCATCTTGTGTTTGAAAACCAAACAAATTCCAACTGCCTGTTACGGTCCTGTTTACCTGATCAGCCACAAATTTAGGATCACCACCCTGAGTTAAATTTGGATATCCGGTAAATGAAAAGATATTTTGGTTTATTGGATTCATAATATTGACTGATTCGCCGCGCATAACTGATGTCCATTGCGGACCAATAATTTCTCCGGTATTTTCATTTTCACTCGTATCCGCAGGCGCCCCTACCTTATAAATCTGGTAAGCCTCGCTTCCTGATAACGCGCGATTGTAAATACGAATATCATCCATTAATCCGGGGAAATTACCGCTTCCATTTGGACAACTACTGGATGAATTGCTTATTCTTAAAGCACTGGTATTCGCGGTTATGGGGTTGGCAGGATGTGTGATTGATCCTCGGTCAACACCATCTATATATACTCTTTTTACTCCTGTTGAACTCTCATACGTTAACACCACATGCTGCCATGAGCCTATGGGCAGAGCTTGACCCGTATTCCAGCGCTGTGAAGCGCCATCGCCCGTATCAAAAACAATTGTTCTCGCTTGTTCCATTAAAACATCATACCCGGTGCTGGTACAACAGATACCACCTTTATATAATATTGACCGCCAATTATTGTTCGCATCACAATTTGGATCACTGGTCAATTTCAGCCACATCGCGATAGACATGGTTGTGGGTTTTAATGAATTGTGATCAGGGATGTTTATATAATCATTCGTGCCGTCAAAACTACACGCATTACCAAATTTGCCGCCGGCGGTTGTTGCACCATTGTTCGGTGTTCCTGTGTTAGTATTGTCTGATGAATCCAGCACCGAATATTGTTCAAATGTCCAATGGCCTATCAACCCGCTCGTTGGTCCCGCCCCTTCTCCTCCTTGATAAATCTTATTAATTTCACCTGAAGAAAGCCCGCGGTTATAGATACGGACCTCGTCAATAATGCCATCAAATTCACTCCCGCCACTATTTCTCTTGCCAATATTCCAGGATCCTAAACTTGGGGTTCCGCTCGCATTTATAGAGCCAACTTCAAGGCCATCAATATAAATCCTGATTTTTGACCCATCCCAGGCACAGACAACATGATGCCATGCACCAGTGGAAACTGACCCTCCATTAGTACCACTCGGGTTGCCGCCGGTTTGGCAATGCAACGCCCCGGTGGATAAGGTCATCTCTGCCCACCCAGAATTACTATCTACAATATCGCCCGTATTTGTGTTGGCCTTTACCCACGCAGCCATGGTCATGGCAGAAGAAGGCTGGGGACTTAATGTTCCTAAATCTACATAGGTGCCTGAACCAAAACCGCCAAAACTACCACCCTGGCCAAATTTGCTAGCTGCCGTTGTTACCCCGCCTGCGGGGGTTCCATGGTTATAATAATTAGATGAATCTACCCATGAATCTCCAAACGCGCCATCCATTTTCCAGCGCCCAACCAAACCTCTGGTAACGCCGTCTTCATTGCCCTCAAACTTCCATTCAGCCACCGGGCCTTTTTCTGCAATCTGCGCTATTTCCCCTCCTGACAAGGGACGATTATATACACGCACATCATCAATTTGGCCATCAGACCAATAGATGCCTTCTGACGCTCCGATTTCTGTAAAATTCCCGCTGGGGCTTAATGGTGCGGTAGTCACACCACTTACGGTCTGGACGCCATTTGCATAAGCGCGCATCGTGCCGCTCTCCCTCACCACTGCTAAATGAATCCATTCGCCAATCACCACCGTAGCAATTGATGAATTCCATAATATACAGGGATACAATGGAAACCAATCTGACCCACTTCTCGTAATACTATATCCTGTACAACCTGGACCACCTACCTGCACCACACCACCATTACCAGTTGTCGTATCACTCTTGGCCCATGCCATAATTGTCCAATTATCTATTTGTGTTGTTGCAAGTGGCGCTTGCACATGATCATTCGTGCCGTCAAAATCTAAGGCATTGCTATATTTGCCGCTGGTCCATGCAGCACCCGTAATGGTGCCGGTATTTCCATTGCCAGAAGCATCTGCCGTGGTGGTGCCGGTTCCCTCATCCATTTTCCAGCGCCCGACTAAGCCATTACTAATATCGCCGGGCGGGAAATGTTTAGAAACATCAGTATGGGTTGGGGTTGCTGATGAATCAGTCCCACCCGTCCCTAACATACTCACCTTACCTAAATTATATTCTTTTAAAATCTCATAACTACTTAATGTATAATTATAAACTTTGGCTTCATCAATGGTGCCATTCCAACTATCTGTAGGACTTCCGCCTAGACTCCACGGAGGAGCCCCAATTGATACTACGGTCCCGGTAGGTGTTACTAATCCGCTGCACGAATTTGAATATTCTTTGCCGTTTAAATAAAATTTAATATTGGTGCCGTTCCAGGTGTAGGCAACATGGTTCCATTGATAAGAGGTAACAGCAACAATATCATTCCAGTCTTCGGTTGTACTCCCATAACCTACTAAAGACCATTTTCCATTATTAACTGCTCTTATTGCCCGCGAAGCGCCGACCGTCGTGCTTCCGCCTACCCCGCCTACATACCCTAGAGGCACATCTGCATTTGCAAATACCCACGCCATAAATGTACCAGTATCTTGTTGATGACCAGTAAATGAACTGTTTGAAACAGAACGACCTGCGGCGCCCCAATTAAAGTCTTTCAATGCTTTGCTTCGCTTGCCATCATTGGTCCATACGGCGCCGGAAATCGTGCCATTATATCCTTTTCCGCTTGAATCATACGCCGTGGTCCCATACCCCTCATCAAATTTCCAATGGACAAGGGGTGCGGTTTGTGCGGGATGGCCCGCGTGCATATCTTCAATAATTTGTTTGGAGCTGCGCGCATAGTTATAAATACGAAGGTCGTCAATAATGCCATCAAATTCAGGAATAGGAGAGGAAAGCCTATCCATCCCGATAAGGAACGAATCCGTACCGGTGCCTAACGTTCTTGTTTCGCTTGCACTTGTATCTAACGTACCGTCAATCCATAGCTCCACGGTAGAACCATCATATACCGTCGCAACATAATGCCATTGAGAATCATTTATAACTCTTGTCGAGCTTATTTGCTTTATCCATGCAGGACTATCTAGATTACCAGTTTCAAATGTAACCGTCCCACTAGAATTCATATGAAGTTTATACACAAAATATCCACTGCTGTCATATTGCCCCCATATGCCGCTCGCCCACGTCTGTCCTGTTAACGATGAATAAAGCCATGCGGAAACAGTAATCGTGGGGTGATTTTGCGAAGCACCCGTATTTACATAATCATCCACGCCGTCAAAACTCAAGGCATTGCTATATTTGCCTGTGGTCCACGTAGGGCCATTGGTCAGTGTTCCGGTATTGCCATTGCCCGAAGCATCTGCCGTGGTGGTGCCGGTTCCCTCATCCATTTTCCAATAGCCCACCGGGCCTGGCGCCCACGTATAGAGTAAGCTCACTTCTTGAGCAGACAACGCCCGGTTGTATACACGAACCTCGTCAAGGGTGCCGTTAAACATTTCCGTGACATAGTTTGCTTGTCCTATATGGAGGGTAGCACTCGGATTTATATCACCCATGGTTATCCCGGACCAATCATTCGTACCGTCTACGACCCCATCTCTATACATATATGTTTTTTTACTATCATAATCATACACAGCAACCACATGATGCCACACACCATCAGTCACTGTTGTTTGGCCGTTAACACTAGCACAATTTGTTCCATCACATATTTGTAAAACCGCAAAATCACCTCCATTCGTGTGCGTCCTTAACAACCAATAGGCACCACCATTTATCCTGCCCATGGTTCTCACATATCCTCCATTGCCGCTTGTTTTTTGAGTAGATTTGACCCAAAAAGACGCGGCCCAACCTTGTTGTCTGGGATTTAAATTTGAATTTGTTCCTGCATCAATATAATCATCCACGCCGTCAAAACTGCCGCCCTTGGCGAATTTGCCTACGGCGCCGCCCGTGGGACCGTTGGTAATAGGACAGGCCTTGCCATGGTTTCCATTACCAGATGAATCAGTTACAGTCGATGCCGCGCAATCATTATTCCAACTACTTTCATCCATTCTCCAATAGCCGACTAACCCATCAGATAAATTGACATCGCCTTGATAGGGCACGGCACTGAAAGAACTCGCGCCCATTTCAGTTCCATGCCCGCCTAATCCTGCCACATAATCCGCCTTAACTTGTGCTGCCGTCCGTGCATAGTTATAAATTTTAACATCATCTAAAAACCCATTATAAAACTCACCCGTTCCGCCAGAATTTGATCCGATTCTAAGACTACCTGCACTAAATGAACCGCTCTTATTTGATGAATTTTCTAACACGCCATCAACATAAATTTTAATTTGCAAACCATCATACGTACCAACCACATGGTGCCATTTGTTATCATTTAAAACCGTGGTTGAATACGTGTTATGGGCAATCGGGGAATTACATTGTGTCCCTAGCACCACTTTATCGCTTTCTACTGAAAATATTATATCAGCGCACCCTCCTGCTATTATGTCATTCCATCCTGTCGCACCCGGCGCTCTTCGTATCCATGCCTCAGTCGTCAGCATACCACTATAATTACTTATGGTCCCGATTGATACGGTATCATTCCCGTCAAAATATAAACATTTGCCTGATTTACATAAATCTTTGGTTTGCCAGGTCGGACCTGACAAGGTGCCGTCGTTGTTCATTGACGTTGCATCTTGCGTTGTTGATCCTGATCCTTCATTAAACTTCCAATATCCAATCGGCCCGGGCCCGCTTTCTTCAGTGCCGGGCGGATTAACCGTAAGATCAGAATAGGAAGGGGTTATAGAGGTTTCTCTGAGAAACACATTTAAACCCATTATATCTGGATCTGAAGGGCTGCTCCATGACCAGCCGCCATAGGTGCCATGATCGCCCACCTCATCTCCTTCAGAAGTCCAGGTCGTTTGGTTATCCACCAGGTATGCGCCGCACGTATTCCAAACATCAGCGTTATTACAGCCCCCGGCACCATTTTCAATATTGGTTCCTAATATTCCGAGCGTCCATGTTGAACCAGCGCCACTGGTATATTTACCAGCACAACTCGTCGCCGTACTCAAATAGAGAAGCCCTCGGCTGGCACAAATATAATCACCCGTGGCCGTGGTCCACGCACCGCCTTTTATATATTTTGTTCCTGCGATTGAGACATCAGTGCTTGTTTTCCAGTCTGAGGGAAGCGTTCCGATGACTCCTTTTATCGCATTGTTACTATAGTGGGCCGTAACCATTATCTCGCCTGTATCTGCAATATTTACACACCCAATATTACCGCCATCAGCAGTACCAAGATTTCCTGGTTGAAGATTATCTGGAAGAGTGCTTGTATATGTTACTCCAAGCGCGGTGTCATACACATCAGTTCTCCAATCCCCGCCATTGGGAACATTCGTAATCCCGCCAGTAGTAGATTCTTGCGAACTCACTGATAAACAGGTCGTCCACCCGCCGCCATCGGTGGTCATATCACAATAGGCTTGGAATGCATCAATGCTATTCCCATTGTTCGTATCAAGCCAATAGGTTCCGCTTCCTTGCGTATTATCATTATTTTTAATTGCTCTACAGCTGAGCGCAGGAAATTCTTTGGTCCCAATCCCGGCTTTTGCGTCCCCTACCCCTGGATTACCATAATACATATAAATAGTGATGTCGCCTGCTGGAATAGAAGGAATTTTTACCCACACATCAATACTACTATTGGTTGAATCTTCTATCCAATGATCTAACACATTGCCACTAAGGTCAGTAAACCGAATATCATCTAAATCAGATTGTAATTTGCCCGCAGACACCAAAGAACTCACATCATAATTAGATAATACCCTTACTTGATAGTCTGTTTTTAACAATCCCGTATTTTTAATACTGATTAAGGTGCGCTGATGCCAGTCAATGTTAAACCAGTCGGCAAGAACTTGGGTTGAATGGAAAAACAGGAAGTAGACGGCAAGGATGAGCATGAGGAGAATAAGGGCCCTGATACCATACTTTTTGTTAATGGTAAGGCGTTTAAGGGTAACGATGCCTGTTAATAATATTTTTTTTATTTTTTCAACCATAGATTTTAAAATCTAATCTTTGTCGTCTTGACAGGTCCGACCTGTCAGGCAAGTAATTCACACTATTTTTATACCTGTTGTTTTAATTTCATGAACAAGCGGATCTACTTCAGTAAAATTTTCCGGCGCATACCCAACTGGCTCAATTAATGAATCAACCCCTATCGTTTTCTTCCAAAGCCAAGACTCTATCTCATTCCAATCTTCCCGCATCTTAGGCGAAATGATAGCAACATCAATGTCGCTACCAGGATGCGCTCTTCCCTGAGCATAAGATCCATAAAGATATACAGCGGTCAACGGAAAATTTTCCGCTTTTAAAACGTTGATATATTGTTTAACTACTCTTATGGCCTTACTTTTTGACATAAGATTTTATATAAATGTTTGATTTCTCTTAAATATTTTTCTGTGTATGCTTTTGTACACACCTTGTAAAATTCGAATTTTGCATCTGGATAACGTGCTCTAATATTAAACCTGTTTACTGTTTTGATAAGCTCTAAATCTGTTTTAGTAAAACGTATTTTTGTTAATTTTGCCAAAAGATTCAAATTGTGAGTATATGGTGCTTGCTTTTTTGTTTTTTGAACTACCAGAGCTTTTAAAATCTTTTCTAATACAATATGCCCGTAAAATAAACAATCTGAATACCGCTTAATCCTAAATAACCCCAGCATGGTCTTATAATCATGCTGACTCGTGGTAAGCCAATACTGTACTACTTCTTTTAAATCCTTTGGGCTCATAATTTTTGTTTTTTACTCTTTTTTAACTTTCCAATAACCTCCTCTCGCAGAACCTATTCTTTTTAACAGACCTTTTTTCTTGAGCTTTTTAAGATTCCACTCAACGCCTCTTATTGTAAGCCCTGTTTTTACAGAGAGCTCTTCCTGTGTTATTTTAGGGTTCTCATTAATTAAAGTAAGAATTTTCTCCACAGTTTTCTCCACAGTTTTCTCCACAGTTTCTAGATCTTTCTAACTTGATCTTCACATTAGGATCGCAGTTATTTGCAATATCCTGAATCTGTGATTTTAATTTATTGGTAATCTTAATTCCTTTTGCACTTCCATCGTCTTTTACGCCTAAAAATATTCTGCCTCCAGATGAATTTGCAAAAGCAACAATCTCTTTTGCCAGTGATTTAGGCTCAAAAGATTGTTTAAATTCAATTTTTAAGCCTTCTCCTTGTTGTAATATAAAATTTAATTCTTTTTTAAGCATTTGCATAACAATACAATTTTTGCATGATATTAGCCATTTTTAATGATTGTTATATGAACTATCTTGTATATTTTAATTTTTAGAATTCTTTGATTTTTTTAACTTCCTCGGTGGTCTAAAATTCTCTTTCGATCTCTTCTTCCTTTCTATTATAATGATAGTCCTCACTATCACAATCGGGATTATTGCATCCATAGATTCTGCTATGGGATGTGCCACACGTATCGCATATTGCTGACACGATAAAGGCATTTTTACACTTTAAGCACGTATATATATCTTCATGACAATATCCGCCTTTTGTATAATACCAAACCTCCTGCGCCTTTTCACAGGTTGAGCATTTAAACATTGAAAATTTCTCTTTTTTCTTTTTTGTATATAATTGTGCGGTATGCATATATACTTTTTAAACCTCTGCCATGTCGGCATGGCTTTCTTTTCTTTGTCTTTCCCTTTCTTGTCATCCCGCAGTCCTGCGGGATGACAAGGGGGGATTAGTTGTGGTAGGCGATGGGTATTCCTGAACTAAGGTATGCGGACATTTTTTGGATTAATTTTTTTAACCAAAAAATCAAGGAAAATTCGTCACTTGGAGATTGGATCTCCAAGTTGGTGGAAACTAGATCGTTAACTTCAGAATCTACTGGTTGTTCGAGGGATTCGATTCGTTGTTTGAGATTATCATTTTCTGCTTTGAGTTCTTTTATAGCTTCTACTTTGGATGAGAGTTCTTGGATTGCCTTGACAATCATCCAAGAATTAAGTTCAGAGACCATTAAATATCCATCATCACCTTCAGTCACTAATTCTGGATAATTGATTAACATATCTTGGGCTATAACTCCCATTGTTTCTTCTCCCGTACTCTTAACCTTATAATCACTTAGTGGGATGCCAATCAAATAATTAAGGACAGGGGAAGCATCTCTAATATTTTCTTTTAATGCTATATCTGAGGAACAACTCCAAGTTAATCCTGTTGTTGTTGGTTGTGCCTCACAGAATCCAGAACTATCTTGTAAGGCAAGAACATCATTAGCACTGGCAGTATTGCTCACTTGTAACTTGCTGTTCGGATTCGCCTCCCCGATGCCGACTGTGCCGTTTCTAGTTATCCACAGTATCCTGGTCATTGCTCCTCCAGGTGGACGGGTCTCAAAAATAATATCACCCGAATCACTGGTGGTATCCTGAAATTGATGCAAATAACGAATTTGCGCGCCCGGGGTATTACTTGCGGTTCTATGGAACATAATTACTGGTTGACTATCCTGTTTACTAAGCGTCATGGCATCACCTTCCACATGTAATGCTGTATTTGGATTCGTCACGCCAATACCGACCTTGCCAGTGCTTGTTATTCGCATCTTCTCGACAACCCCTGCACCTTGTGCCCTTGTATTAAAGACTAAAGCACCAGCATAATTAGCGTCTGTAGCATTTTCTTTATATCCTTCCACCCTTGCCCATTCTGTAGTGGTGGTGCCAGTATAAATTCCACCAAAAGATATTCCACCGCCGATTCCAACAGCATTAGCCGCAGTATCTAAACTAATTATCCCAGCATTATCATATGTTGCTCCTTTTACAACTAGAGGAGCATAAGGATTCGTCACCCCAATGCCGACCTTGCCGTCTTCATCTATCGTCATCGCATGTGCCGCCCCAGAACCAGCATCAGTATAAAATTCAAGTGTGGCTTCAGAAGCTTCTGTAGCACCCCCTACAGATATTATTTTTGCAACTGTAGCTCCTCCACCCCTATCAAAAACTAATGCAGGTTGGCTTCCTTCACCAGAAGTCGTTGAACCTGAAATCTGAATACCCTTTTGGTTTGCTCCAGATGCAGTGCCAATATCAACATCTAGTTTCATATCCGGACTCGTATTCCCAATGCCGACTTTGCCGGTGGATGTGATGCGAACTCTTTCTCTTAATCCGAAATTCAAAGAACTTGCATTTGTATTATCTGCTGTAAAAAATACAAGGTCGCCAGCTGTCCAGTTAAGATCTACTGCATTATTAGTAAATTGAGCAGAAATAGCAGCGGGACCATTAGCATAACCGCCATTTGGAGAAATCTTCCCAAATGTTAGAGCAGGAGCATAAGAACTGTCGCTGGTAGAACTATTATACAAAGCCAAACCAACATGACCAGGTTGGGTTGTGTTGGTAGAAGATGCGGCAAATACATAACCTATTGTGCTATTCCATAATTCAGTATAACCCGCGCCATACCAATTTAGTATCCTATCTGTTTGTGTCGGGCTATTGTGCAAGGACGAATCAACCGTTGCGTGAACTAATGTGTCTGGACTCGCCACCCCAATGCCGAGGTTGCCGCTAAAAAACGAATTCCCTACGCCAAACGACTGAATTTCTCCTGTTAGGATAACATCGCCAGCATTTCTCGTGCCATCAATATAAGGGGTTGCCGTAGTTTGTTCTTCAAACTGCAGATCGTCAACTAAAAAGTCCCCTTGAGATGCGTTGTTCGCTGTTCTGATATATCCACTAAACGTCCCTGTTGTATTCGGCGTAAAGACCCAATAAAACCGTTTCCATTCGGTTGTACTTATTCCGGTAAAGCTGCCGCCTCCTGCAACTGTTGATGCTCCTACGCCCGCAGACGAAAAATAAGGAGTTGTTGGACTGTTTATATCTTTGGCATAAACAGACATCGTATACGTCTTTCCAGCCGTTACTGTCTGATTTTGCCAAAGAGCAATATGGTCTAATGTTGAATTGGTAATCTTTCCAGAATATGCTCCTGAACGGACATCAGATGTGTATACTGCTAATGCACCATCTGTTTTTGCATCAAATAACCACGGACTCGTGGCTCCCGTTTCAAATCCTGGGTTGGTATAAAAGTTAGTTGTATTGTCATCAATTAAGACGTTGCCACTCGTTACTGATAAACTGCTCTTACGTATTTGTGCAGTTCCATCTACATCAAGCTTTGCCCATGGGTCAGGACTCGCCACCCCAATGCCGAGGTTGCCGCTAAAAAACGAATTCCCTACGCCAAACGACTGAATTTCTCCTGTTAGGATAACATCGCCAGCATTTCTCGTGCCATCAATATAAGGGGTTGCCGTAGTTTGTTCTTCAAACTGCAGATCGTCAACTAAAAAGTCCCCTTGAGATGCGTTGTTCGCTGTTCTGATATATCCACTAAACGTCCCTGTTGTATTCGGCGTAAAGACCCAATAAAACCGTTTCCATTCGGTTGTACTTATTCCGGTAAAGCTGCCGCCTCCTGCAACTGTTGATGCTCCTACGCCCGCAGACGAAAAATAAGGAGTTGTTGGACTGTTTATATCTTTGGCATAAACAGACATCGTATACGTCTTTCCAGCCGTTACTGTCTGATTTTGCCAAAGAGCAATATGGTCTAATGTTGAATTGGTAATCTTTCCAGAATATGCTCCTGAACGGACATCAGATGTGTATACTGCTAATGCACCATCTGTTTTTGCATCAAATAACCACGGACTCGTGGCTCCCGTTTCAAATCCTGGGTTGGTATAAAAGTTAGTTGTATTGTCATCAATTAAGACGTTGCCACTCGTTACTGATAAACTGCTCTTACGTATTTGTGCAGTTCCATCTACATCAAGCTTTGCCCATGGGTCAGGACTCGCCACCCCAATGCCGACGTTGCCGTTTTCTAAAATTGTCATCCCCTCACTCGCTACAGCTCCTACATCTGCACTGATATGTATTGGCTGTCCTGTTCTATGGCTAATACCGAAAGCGCCATCAGTCGAACCTACCAATATATCGCCCGCATTCCCAGAAATACCCATGTAAGCTGTGCCCTGAAGGTTATTAAATTGCACATAAGCATTATCTGTCCCACCAGTTGCTTTGATGTATATTTGTGTATTGCCAGCACTTTCAACGTGCAATTTCTGACTGGGATTCGTCACCCCAATGCCGACGAAGCCATCATTAGTTATCGTCAACCTCTTGGTATTGCCGTTGACGGGATCTGTACCCCTATCAACTATGTTAAACGAAACACCTTGCGTAACACCTTCATATTGCGCAATCAAACCCCATGTCCTAGGATCCTCTGTCCGTGTAGACTGAAGAAGAATATCTGGTTCGCTCGCATAAACATGAAATTCTCTTGATGGACTCGGCGTGCCAATGCCAACATTGCCGCCGCTCTCAATAATCAAGTTGCTGGTTGAGAGCCAGGCAGAGCCGGTATTATCCCAGCGCAGAACCTGTCCTTCTACTGATCCGGACGGCAATCCACCGCCCCCGCCAGGCGCAACGACCGCATCCACATATCCTTTGGTTGCGGTATCCGTATCAGACCCGCCTGCGGGCGAGCCCAGATTGAGAATCTTATACGTCTGCATATCTATGGTTCCGGTGACCTTAACAATATCGGCGGCGTCATCGCCAATATTAATGGTTTTTGCCCGCACGGTCTGAACCCCCCAGATACTAACGAGTATGAGGATGAGCGCAAGCAGGGATACGTATACGGTTTTCAAGAGAGGGAGATTGCCACGTCGCTCGCTCCGCTCGCTCCTCGCAATGACATTTCTTTTCTTGTCTTTCCGCACCCCTTTTTTGTCTTTCCGCGTGAAACGCGGAATGACAAAGGAAGTTGAGGAATGACAAAGGAAGTTGAGGAATGACAAGGGGAGTCGGAATGACAAGGGGGGATTCAGGTATTTTTTTAATTTTCTAAATAAAATAAGAATACCGCCACGAAAGATTTTTCGACTGAATCTTTCACCTGCTGTGGACACGCGGTGTCCACTTAGACACCGAGTGTCTAAGTTAGCAAAGGTTCCGTGGGAACGAAAAAGTTGTCGACCAATTCCCTGTCTTTTAAATTGACGATACAAACGACTTTTTTGAGATTTCATAGTACACCTCATATTCCCTGTTCAATCCCGTGAAATCCTTTTTTGTCATTCCGTTCCCCCCTGTCATTCCGTCCTTCGGACGGAATGACAAAGAAGAAGTGCGGAAAGACAGGGATTGTACGGGATGACAGGGAGGTTACATGCACATACTCTTTGCGTTGTTTCGACCTAACACACAGAATATATGCGAATGATAATTATTTTTTTTATTGACCATTTATTTTTTATAAATAAACTATTTTTTATTGTATTTTTATTTTTTAAATTATTTTTTATCACCTATAGGAATATCTTTTTTAATTTCCTCAGCTAATTCTTTTGGAGTTGGAAGTTTTAGTTTGTATTTTGATGCAAATATCTTATTGCTTAAACCGCCAAGAACATAATCAACATACACTCTATCTTTTTCAAGACACAATATTATTCCGATAGGTGGATTATCATCTTCAATCTTGACTTCATTCTTAAAATAATTCAGATAAAAATTCATTTGCCCAGCATCTTCATGCCTTAACTCTCTCACTTTTAAGTCTATTAAAACATAACATTTTAATTCAATATGATAAAAAACCAGATCAACATAGTTATGCCTATTGTTCATAGTTATTCTGTACTGCCTGTCAACAAAGCTGAAACCTCTGCCAAGCTCAAGAAGAAAATCTCTTAAATGTCTAATCAAAGCACTTTCTAGTTTTGTTTCAGATAATTTTTCAGATTCAGGTATTCTTAGGAATTCTAATATATAAGGATCTTTTACAACATCTTTTGGTTTTTCAATAATCTGTCCCTTTTTGGCTAACTCCAATAATCCTTTTTTATCTTTGCTTAAGGCCAATCTCTCATATAATGCCGCGCTAATCTGCCTTTTGAGTTCTCTAAAAGAATATAAGTTTTTTATAGACTCATTTTCGTAAAATCTTCTTTTTATTTCACCTTCAATAGACAATAAAAGACAGTAATGGCTCCAGCTTAATTTGGCAGACACTGTCTGCCATTTTGGATATCCTATATAGAATCTTCTCATATCCCTCAAGTTTCTTTGTGAAAAACCCCTGCCAAGTTTTGTAGAGAGATCTTTTGACAAAGTTTTCATTATCCTAGAACCATAATCAGCTCTTTCCCTGCCTTTTTGCTCATACTCCACAATATATTTTCCAACATTCCAATATGTATTAACAATCTTGGTGTTCACTGTTTTAACCAATTCTTTTCTTGCTTCATTTACAAGTTCTGAAATATTTTCTATTAATTTGCTATACCTATTTTTTGTTAGTTTCTGAGCCATTTTTACATATTATTTATTTTTTTATTGTGCGAAAATTTGAATTTAAATTTAAACTTTTAAGGTAACGCTTGTTTGGAGCCGGGAGTGGGGTTTTATTCAACGTGCATTATACCAGTTAGCTCAGAATTAGCAAAATCAAAAAAAGTATAGTCACCTTGCTTTTCCGGTATCATAAAAGTTGATTTTTGAACTTCGCCCCCAGGGCTTTGTGCAGGAATTGTCATGCCTTTAAAAAAGGGATCGTCAAATCTTAAGAGGTGATAACTACTATCTGGATCCATATTTAATAAAGAAAAATTTATTAAACTTTGATCCTTTGTAACCCTGAACTCATTTGGTCTAAAGCCATCAGTATGAATCTCTAATTTAATCTCATCCTCAAATAAAGGCATTTCTTTCTCTATCTTTTTGACCGAAATCCCTTCAATCGCCGTCCCCTCTTCTCCTGGTAAGAGCTCTTCAGCTTCTTCCGGCTCTGGTACTGCCGTCTCGGGGGCTTTTTGTTTTGGGACGCTTATTAAAATAATGCCCAAAACAACTAAAATGATAATGATAATTATCCATGTGATAGATTTTTTCATATTGCATCTCGTATTAATTATTTTTGATTATTCAAATTATTTAACAGGGTGAATTATTTACTATTCTACATGCATTACACCGGTCTCGCCGCGGCCGCGATGGCCTGGAATATCACAAAAAAACGTATAGTCACCTTGTGCCGGCGCCTTAAAGGTCGTTTGCCGTATCTCCCCTGATGACAAACCCAGGGATGCATTTCGCAGTCCCGGATTCTCAAACATAAACGTATGCGTTTTATCAACCGAGGTTATGGCAAGCGTAATAACTTCTCCTGACGTTACCCTAAATTCACGCGGGCGAAACCCTGTATTACTAATCATGAGTCGTACCGCACCTTTGACAATTTCTTCCTCATCAATCGCGCGTACACCGCGAAGCTCCTCTGGTATGCCTGTGATTGTATCTATTAGATCAGGTGCTGACACGTCCTCCACCACCGCAACTTGTTCCACCACTTCTTCTAATTTCTGAACTCGTCCTGTTTCTGCCTCTTTTGTTACCACCTGTTGGGAAAAGGGCACGTTTGAACCGTCCTCATCTGAAATTGTCTGATATGGTTTTTGTGATATACGTATTACAATAAATACGATTATTATCACCGTGATGATTATAAGTATCCATGTAGTAGTGTTTTTTGTCATATGCTTAAAAATTATATTTTTTTATTGATTATTATTTTATTATTTTTTCTAATACAAATTCTTTAATGTGGATTGAATTGGCATTGAGCTCATCGTCGTACGCCAATACTGTACTACTTCTTTTAAATTTTTTGGACTCATAATTAATTACTTTTTTCATTTCTCATACCAATACACCAGGTTGATGGAGCGAAGGTACGGCGTCTTATAGGGATCAGTGTTTTTATACGGGGAAATTTTAATTTTCCACCGCAGGTCATTGCCCTGATTTTTGAATTTTACTACGGTACCCATCTCTGCTTTTTTCCACCTTGCTCCGCCGTCATTGGAAAGAAAATATTCTATCTGTGCCCGGCCGCCGCCTGACTCTAATCCGCTGATTTGCGCCGCGCCTACGGTGGCTACTTCAAAATTAATCTGTTTTGAAACCACCTGTCGAATCGCGCTCACCTCAACGCCATAATCAGTAAAACCATAGATTTTGGTCCCGCCGTCCGGCACGCCAACGACCACAAGCCCACTGTTCCGCACTTCCTTCTTGTCTTTCCGCACTTCTTCTTTGTCATCCCGCACTTCTTCTTTGTCATTCCGTCCGAAGGACGGGATGACAGGGGGGTGCGGAATGACAGAGGAGGGGGCAGGAATAATTTTTACAAAATGAGGGGTAAAATTAAACCAAAATATATTATCAATGCGCGTATTAATTTCTCCATCAAAGCGAACCATGGTCCCCTCACTGTTTATAATATAGATGGCGTTTGAAAGCTCATGTAATTGCACCGCGCTGTTTTTCGAGATACGCCAGCCAAAGCGCGCACTCAAATCAGCAACTGCCAGATTTAGCTGGTCGAGCTTGCCTCGACCTAATTGACCTCCCTCGCTTTCGCTCGGGATGACATTCTTTTTTTTGTCATTCCGTCCGAAGGACGGGATGACAGGGGAATCGGACGGGATGACAGGGGGGGTGATTTCATACGCATGCGTAAAATAGCTTGCCCAGAGTATGAATATACGGCCGTCAGCGCGCGCTAACAGCGCCAGATGCCCTGGGTATTCAAGCTCTTGCGAAAAAATCAACGAAAGAGGATCGCGCCCCGAGGCAAACGGCGCATACTGCCATATTTCAAATGCCTTTTTGTGTGTCAAGCCAACGACCCAACGCTCTGTATCATAATTGACGTGCTGCATGACGACTGAATCAATATTTTTTTCTCGTACCATATCTTGCAGCTCTTGTGCCCGTGTCAGTTCTAACGACGCCATATCGAGCATAAAAAATTCTAATGAATCTGCGTAGTAGATAAGGCAGAAATTTGAATCGCACGTCAGAGAAACGCCTTGAGGAATCGTACCTAAATCAGCATCATCAATATGCGTCATATCAGAATCAAAGGTATATACATGAAACGCATTTGTTTGTTCCGCTTTGGTAAATATAATCCATTGATTCAATAGGGGGATGGGATAGATTGATATAATAGTCTGATCGTGAGAAATGCCCAGGGTATCAAAATTTACTTGTGTCCATGTATCATTATCTCTATCCCCGACCATAACTGCTTTTTGATCCGTACGCAGGTGATGACCAACAAAAACAACCGTACTCTTTGTTTGCTGTACTAATTCAGGGACAAAGGTGTCTAATAAGGAGCTTGTGGTCATTTCTTCTACGACAATATCGGGTGGGAACAGTAAATTGGTGCCGGTCTGGTCAAAATACAGGGTGGTAAAAGTGTCATCCAGCCATGCCAAGGATGAAAATGAATCGCTAAACGTCGCGCTTAAATAATGAGCATCAACTGCCTCCTCTCCCCCCTCCTCCTGACGCTCTGTCTCACGCCCCATATCCTCTGGCTGAAGTGCTGTTTGTCTGTACCACCATACCACGCCTCCCAATACCAGCACTAAAACAATAACGATCAAAATATGCGGCCTTATTTTCTGTTTTTGCCTGCCCCGTAGGGAGCTTGCTCTCCTTTGGGGTTTTTTCTTTTTTTTCGCCATATTTAAAAACGTCTATACGGATTTTTTATTTTTTTCCACATCTACCTTGACACTATTTTTATAACCAGTATAATTATATTGTAAAAAAATAACTAAACCTTATTATTATCTATGGAAAAAATATCATCCATTACTATTATCAACAACAAAAATCTACGAGGGGTATTAGCTCCAGCAAAAGTCATCTCTAAAAAAACATTAGAGGATATTATTGATTTTATAGAACTATCAAGCCCAAAAGCGCTGCGAGAAACTGAGAAACAAATTAAACAAGCCGATCGTGATCAATCTTGGATACCAGCAAAAGAAATTGAAAAACGACTCAAGAACCGAATGAAATCATCAAAATCAGAATAGTCTCTATGTTGGTATACGAGTTCCACCCCACAGCCGAAAAAGAATTGACGCGCTTACCAATTAAAGAACAGGAGCGGATTATCATTAAAATTAAAGACCTTTGTCAGGTTAAACATCCCCTTCAACATAGAAACGTTATCAAACTGAGAGGAAAAAAATTTGAACAATTTAGACTGCGAATCGGGAATTATAGAGTTAAATTCATCCTAAGCAACTCCCACACTATCAAAATTACACATATCCAGCATCGACAAATTGGGTATTAATACAAGTAAAAATATTTTGTATATTTTTTTTACCAGCTTTCAATGAGCTGTTTTTTGTTTTGACAGATTCAGCGATTAATGATCACCCCCTTGTCATCCCTTCTTTGTCATTCCTCGGAGGCCGAAGGCCGACGAGGAACCGAAGGATCTCATCCTATTGATTAGTGATGACACCCCTTTTTTTGTCTTTCCGCGCCCCTTTTTTCGTCTTTCCGCGTGAAACGCGGAATGACAAAGGAAGTTGCGGAATGACAGGAAGTATTATCTGATCTTGGTGCCGGTGATGTCAGGATCAGTGATACGGTTGGTGTCAATATCAGGCCAATCATGGCGCGGGGCAATCAAGCGATACGACACCGTAACAGACGTATTACCAAATATAAGTACAGAATTTTCATCAGGCATTAATTCATACCATACCTCTGCCTTGCCTTCCGGGGTGAGCATTACGATAAGGCCTTCCCAAGCATTACCAAACGCCGTAACTTCTCTAAACAGCCACAAATCAGAACCAGTCTCTGCAGAATCAAAGTCAATGACATACGCATACAGATCTGGTATCAGCTGTTCAAGTCCTACTTTTCCTACGACTTCTTCTTTAAGACCGACCGTTGAATGGCCGTATGTGGCATACTTCTGACCGTCAATCTCATACACTGGGTCAATGGTGGTGACCGTAAGTTTATTCACATTCGTGATGTTCCTCCCGGTGCTTCCGCTAAAATTAAGGTTTGCATCGCGAATATCCACACCACCTCCCCACACATGCAGTTTTGTCTGCGGACTTATTGTCCCAATGCCGACGTTGCCGTCTCCAAGAAGTGTTATGCCTGTCGCCAAGCCAGCAGCTCCATAGTACCTAAATTCAAGTCCATATAAATTTGCCGTATGTTCCTTGGCTTGAATAGTCCCTATTGTTGTATCAGAAGCATCGTTAACACCAAAAAGCAATCCACTCATGTAATCAGCGCCCGTATCCATACCAGAAGTTATTTTTAGGTTGGGACCTGCGGAAACAGCACTTGAAAAGATGTTTAATTTCTCTGTTGTTCCTTGTACTGAACCTGCCCCAATGATGACGTTGTTGTCGGAGTCAATTCTCATTGCTTCTGTAATACCACCCGTACTTTCACGAGTACCAAAAGCCAGATAACCATCTTTATTAGCTGATACCGCACTTTCTTTTGCACCTTTAATAACTGCCATCATATCAGCGGTGGTACTTCCTGTTGTCGTTCTGGCACTAAATCCAAAAGTAGCACCAACGTCTGCTCCAAAAGTAGTATTTGATTGAACCTGAGCTGTTGCTCTATGGTCTGTTATAGCTCTATTAACTCCTGTAAATACTGCTGTATCTATTAACCCCCCTGCTGTGTTATCAGTTCCATCAGAGACATCTAATATCCCTCTTGGCCCCGTCGTGCCAATGCCAACATTGCCACCCTCAACATATAAATTACCTAAGATATGAGAATTGCCATTTACATCCAATTGGTACGTTGGATTTGTGTTGCCAAAACCAATACCAATATAACCATCACTACCTTTTATTGTGACAATATCATTTAGGAAAGTAATGCCGGTTTCAAGTCCGCCAGCAATTCTAAGATCAGTCGTGTCTGCGCCCGCGGTACTATAAATATTCCAGTTGTAATTTTGGCCATCAGATTTTACAAATGCTAATCCATGGGGCTGGGTGTCATCGCTTGTGTGGAGAATTAAATTATCTCGAGCGCTCCCATAAACAGTTAGCTTTCCGATAGGCGCTATGGTGCCAATGCCGACGTTGCCGCCATTTTCTAAAAACAATGTCGTGGCGTTATTAGTGCCCAAAGATAAATCTGCCGCACTCGGATTGATAATAGATACATCTCCACCACCAGTATGCTTAATTTCTAACCTATTTGTTCCAGCTGCTTCGAGAAA
>JALLOO010000012.1 GCA_027717985.1 Patescibacteria group bacterium AH-259-L05
TACTGTTTGGAAAATTCTTAACAAAGAATTTCAATACACTAAAAAATAACTAAAATAAGAAATGAAATATGTAGAATTCCAAAATCAATTTAAGAACTATATCCTTATAAGTCTGGCTGACGTAAAAAATATTGATCCGCATTTTGATCAGCGTCGACTCTATGAATGGCAAAAAAAAGGATATATTACAAAAGCAACAAATAGCTACTATGTTTTTGCTGATAAAAAGTTAAGTGAGCATGACTTAAATTTTATAGCAAATAAAATATATGAGCCGTCATATTTAAGCTTAGAGTATGCATTGCAGTATTATTCATTGATTCCCGAAGCAGTTTTTTTGCGCACCAGTGTTACCCCGCGAAAAACAAGACAAATAAGAACACCTCTTGGGAATTTTTTATATCAAACAGTAAAAAATAGTCTGTTTTTTGGCTATACCTTAGAAACAATAGATAATATAACTTTTAAAATTGCAGAACCAGAAAAAGCATTATTAGATTTTTTATATCTACGAAAGGACATAACAAAAGAAGATGATTTTTATGAACTGCGTCTCAACAGTGAGATATATAAGGAGATAATAGATAAGAAAAAATTAAGTACGTACCGGAAACGATTTAAGTCCAAAACATTATCTCGCAAGGTGCGCATACTTGCCAATAGCATAAACGAACAATGATTACCATTGATGAAATAAGAAAATATTATCCTGATTTACAAGGATTTGATAGGAGTATTTTACGCGAATATTTGCAATACAAAATACTTGATATTGTATTTAGAAATAAAATAGCATCTAGATTGTCTTTTTTAGGCGGCACGGCAATCAGATTATGTTATGGGAGTTCACGTTTTTCTGAAGATTTAGACTTTGATAATTTTAATTTAGATACATCTGAATTTAGCCGTTTATGTGAGGACATAAAAAAGAAATTGACCTATGAAGGGTATTCTATTGAAACGCGAATAGTGTTTAAAAAGACATTTCGATGTTATATAAAATTTCTTCAGTTGTTGTATGATAATAAGTTGAGCAATCATAAAGATGAAAAATTAGTGATTCAAATTGATACAACTCCTCACGGGTTTCAATATACGCCTGATAATTTTAAATTGCAGCGTTTTGACGTGTTTCGGAATATAAGAGTTACCCCTGTTGATATTGTTTTGTCACAAAAGGTTGGAGCTGTCTTCGGTAGACGAAGGGAAAAAGGCCGTGATTTTTATGACGTGGTATATCTGATGGGTATTACTGATTTTAATTTTGATTATCTAAAATTTAAGCTTGGAATTGCAAATAAGATGGATCTTAAAAAGCGGCTCGCAAAAGCAACGCGCAAGGGAGATTTTGAGAAATTAGCGCGCGATGTTTTGCCTTTTTTAATTGATCCAGATGGCACGCAGCGAGTTACTCATTTTAAAGAATACATTAAACAAGAATTGCAAGAAAACAATTGAGAATATTAGTAAAAAATATAATATTCTCAATTCTCTTAAGATAAAAAATAAAAATGAAATCAGATAAAAATATTCTTGTATCAGAATTTCAAAATTTTGATACAGCAGGAAAGGGGTCGGGGAAACGTCGTTTCCCCGCAGGGGTGACAGGAGCGAACTTGTCCCGCCGTAGGGGGGGCGAAGTGAGCGACGCCAGAGGGCGGAAGCCCTATGGAGAACATGGTCCGCGAGCATTAGTGAGCGGCAATGTTCTGATTACCGGTGGTTCGGGTAGTTTAGGAACCGCAATTCAAAAGCTTATTTCATGTGATGCGCCAGATAGGTCTGAGCTTGATATTAGAAGCGTGAGAAAGTGTGAACAAGCAATGAAAAAGTACAAGCCAGATATTATTATCCACGCTGGTGCCTATACTGATGTAAGTGGAGCAGAAAAACATAAAAAAGCATGTTGGGATGTTAATGTGATTGGTACAGAAAATCTGGTGCGCGCGGTTCATGGTAGACGGTTTATTTACATTTCGACTTCATATGTATTTGACGGAGAAAAAGGGGATTATACAGAAGATGATATTCCTGATCCGGTTAATTTTTATTCTTTAACCAAACTGTTGGGTGAGATAGTGGTTAGCCAATATAAAAATACCTTAATTATTAGAACCATGTTTAAGCCGGACGGCCCGTGGTCATTTAAACGCGCTTTTGTTGATCAAATTACCACAGCTGAATTTGTGTCTGATATTGCGCCTGATATTGTTAAGGCCTCATTAATGCAGGACTTATTCGGCATTATTCATATTTCAGGCACCAAAAAAACAATTTATGAGCTGGCCCAAAAAGTTTCGCCTCAGGTGGGCAAAATGTCAATCAAAGACGTTGATGTTATGTTGCCAAAAGATATTTCTTTAAACAATGAATTATGGAAAAAGTTGAAATAAATAGTTCCGATTAGTAATCGGAACTATTGACAGAAAGTTTCGATTCATGGTAGTATATATAGTATCTAAACAATATTAGAAGCCTATTTATGTTAGAAACACTCTATATCACCAATCCGTGGTGGGAAAATAAAAAATTTAAAACAGGAGTGCAGCGGCCGCGATATCTTAGTATAATTAAAAAAAATCTTAAAAATAACTGGGCAATACTTGTTATTGGATCGCGCAGAGCAGGAAAGACATTTTTGCTCCATCAAACTATTGAGTATTTATTAAACAAAAAACAAGTTAGGCCGACACGCATTCTATATCTTTTGCTTGATCATCCAAAGTTTAGCAACATTACGATAAGTGATATTATTAAGGATTTCCGCATAGAGCACGAGCTCAAAAGGAATGAAAAGATATTTGTATTCTGTGATGAGGTGCATTATTCAAAAAACTGGCAGCAAGAGATTAAAGCTTTATATGATACAGAAAATATTAAATTTTTTTTGTCAGGGTCGGCAAGTATTTTAATTGGCAGGAAAGCGAGTTTTTTAACCGGCAGATTTATTAAAATAAAAGTTGAGCCGCTCGATTTTGAAGAATATATTTTGTTTAAAAAAGCTAACGTTTTTAAGTCAGAGCAGTATGTTTATCAAAAACTTTTGCTCGACTATCTTATTACTGGCGGCTATCCTGAATATGTTTTAGAGCCAAATCCTCAGTATTTTATTGATTTAATAGAGGGCGTGATTTATAAAGATATTGTTAAGCTGTATGACATTAAAAATCCTGAAGTTTTAAGAGATTTGTTTTTGCTTCTTGCTGATAGGTCTTCGCATCAAACAACCTTTTCAAAATTAGCTCATATTTTGGGCAAGGATTCAGATACGATTAAGGCGTATATAACCTATCTTAAACAAAGTTTTCTTTTGGATGAAAATACTCGTTATGCAACTTCAAGAAATAAAAGAATTTATTCAGCTAAAAAATTCTATTTAAATGATAATGGCATACTTTTTAACTCCGTTGGCAAATTAAATCAGGGAGCGGCGGCAGAAAGAACGTTATTTAAACATCTGGAGAATAACTTTAAAGCCATTCATTTTTATTATGAGCACAAAGCAGAAGTAGACTTTTTTTTGCCCAGAGAAAGTATGCTGATTGAATCAAAATTTGGCAGCAGTATGCCTCGCCAAAAAACATTACATAATCTTATTAAGGTGGCTGATGAACTTAAGGCAAGAAAATTGTTTGTAGTCACTAAAGATATTGAGAAACAGGAGAAAATAAACAATAAGATAATAGAGTTTGTTCCACTTTGGAAATGGTTACTTTACTATGGAGAAAAATAAAGAAAACATACGAATAAAGCCGTGCAAATATGTAAATACGTTTGATAGTGATGGCACGCCCAATGGGTGGTTGTTAGAGCTGGTGAGTGATAAAGATGGATTTACCAAACATTTGAAAGGGCAAATGTATTTAACTGTTGCTGAACCAGGCACGTTAAAAGGGTATCATTTACATGCATTAGCTGATTATTATATCACGTGTGTAAAAGGAAAAGTCCAAGAGATTATTTATAAAAGTAGAGATACCAAAGAGGTAATAGAGATGGGTGATGAGGATTTTAAAACCGTGGAATTGCCGCACGGTTATCCGCATGCGATTAAAAATGTTGGTACAGATGATGCATATGTGTTAATTTATCGTTTTCCTGTGTGGGATCCAGAGGTTCATGAGCAATTTGACATTGATCCTGACGAAATTGAAACTGATGAGGCGTGGGAGAATATCAAAAAATTTCTTTTGTCATTCCATCCCCCGCTTCCGCTCGGGATGACAAAGAAGAATGCGGGATGACAAAAAGATGTGTAAAAATCGGAGGCTCGACTTCCGACAGATTCAAAATGGGTTTTCAAAAAATAAAATCATTACTGTTGACCAATCTTGGGTTTCGGCAGACCATTTTTAAAAATACGTTTTGGCTGGCATTGGCTGAGGCAATAACTAGATTGTTAAAGTTAGGTCTTATTATCTATGTTGCCCGGGTTCTAGGAGTTAATGGCTATGGGATGTTTACCTTTGCACTTTCGTTTGTAGGATTGTTCGTAGTTTTTTCTGATTTTGGTCTTTCGCCAATTAGTACCAGAGAGTTTTCTTCAGGGAAAGAACATGATTTTGCATCAGTATTTTCTTTAAAAATATTATTAAGTATAATCGTTTTGTTTTTAATTTTTATTGGCTCTTTTTTTATTACTTCTGACGCATTAATTCGTAACGTAATTTGGATTTTAGCTATTTTTATTTTGAGCCATAGTTTTAGCGAGATTTTGTATGCATTAATCCGCGCGCGGCAAAAAATGCAATACGAAGCAGGAATTAAAATAGTTCAGGTAGTGCTGTTGACCGGACTTGGATTTTGGGTGATTATACAACATCCTTCAGTAGTTAATTTAAGTTATGCATATGTAGGCGCTGGTATTATTTCCTTGATTGTGGTTTTGATTTTTTTTCATAGGCGCATTTTCCCTCTCCGACTTTCTTTAACACCGCTTATCTGGAAAAAATTTTTATATATGGCATGGCCGATAGGATTGGCAGGTACTTTCCATGCTATTGAACAAAATTTTGCATCCCTGGCATTGGGGTATTTGGGCCAGCTTACTGCAACAGGATGGTATAATGCTGCATGGAAAATCGCAGGGATAAGCTTAATACCTTCTATATTACTTTCTCAGAGTTTTCTTCCAAGTTTAAGCCGCGCATTTAAACAATCAAAAGAAAAATTTCAAAACGTTTGGAATTTTTACGCACAAATAGCCATTATCTTAGCCATTCCGTTGGCTGTAGGCGGTATTGTATTAGCTCCGAAAATTATTTTATTTATCTATACCCCTGAGTTTATGCCTTCTATTTTAGTTTTGCAGATATTATTGATTATAGTAGGACTATTATTTATCGGACATACCTTTGGCCAAGCATTAATTGCTGCTGGATTGCAGAAAAAATTGCTCTGGGTTGCCGGAATAGGTGCGGGTGTTAATGTATTTTTAAATATAATTTTAATTCCAAAATATGGACTTTATAGCGCTCCGTTTGCATTTTTAATTGCTATACTTGTCTCATTTATTTTGGGATTGCAATTTATTCGTACGTTTACTTCGCTTAAAGTATGGAATCGATCCCTTGTGCTGACTACGATTGGAGCTATTATTTCTACTACTATTATGTATGCTATTATTTCTCAGCCCCAGATTTATTCTTTAAATATTTTACTTATCACATTCATTGGCGCTGCGGTTTATTTCATTGTTCTTTTCGGGTATAGAAAAGTTAATAATATTTTTCTTGACAAGAAGTCAATTTTCCGTCAAAATTAACACCATGAAAAAAGCACTTATTACAGGAATTACTGGTCAAGACGGCTCTTACTTGGCTGAATTTCTATTAAAAAAAGGATATAAAGTCCATGGGATTAAGCGCCGTTCCTCTTCTTTTAATACCCAGCGCATTGATCATTTATATCAAGATCCTCATGAGAAAAACAGGAGATTTTTCCTTCATTATGGAGATATGACCGATGCAAGTAATGTAATCAGTCTTGTCAAAGAAGTTCAGCCTGATGAGATTTACAATTTAGCAGCACAAAGTCATGTCCAGGTTTCTTTTGCAATGCCAGAATATACAGCCAATGTAGTCGCGCTGGGAACCTTGAGGTTATTAGAAGCTATTCGCATTCTTGGCCTAAAGAATAAGACAAAATTTTATCAAGCTTCAACAAGCGAATTATTTTTTGGCAGAGAAGAGGAGGCACCACAAAGCGAGACAACTCCATTCCATGCCCGCACTCCCTACGGCGTAGCGAAACTTTATGCCTATAGAATTACGGTTGTGTATCGGGAGGCATATAATATTTTTGCCTGTAATGGTATTTTATTCAATCACGAAAGCCCGCGGCGAACCGGGACATTTGTTACCAGGAAAATTACGCGAGCTGCTGCACGGATAAAATTGGGGCTACAAGATAAACTATACTTAGGGAATCTAAATGCTCAGAGAGATTGGGGGCACAGCAGAGACTCGGTAGAGGCTATGTGGTTAATGCTCCAGCAAAAAGAGCCAGATGATTATGTAATAGCGACTGGAGAGCAGCATTCGGTGAGAGAATTCTGTCAGCTCGCTTTTAAGGAGATCGGCACAGATTTAGAGTGGCAGGGAAAAGGATTAGAAGAAAAGGGAATAGATAGAGAAACTGGCAAGGTTATTATAGAAGTTGATCCAATATATCATCGACCTGCAGAAGTTGAGTCCCTGGTTGGCGATGCCACAAAAGCCAGAAAGAGGCTTGGCTGGCAGCCAAAAACAAGTTTTAAGGAACTGGTTAAAGAAATGGCACAATCAGATTTAGAGGAAGCAGAAAAAGAAAAGCATTTAAAAGGTGATGGATTTAAGGTTACCAATCGTTTCAAGTTCTAAGATTATATAACGCAAAAATTGTGATAGATTTAGCAAAAAAAAAGATTTTAGTAACCGGCGCTCATGGCTTTTTAGGCACGCATGTAGTGAGAAATTTAATAGAAAAAAGAGGGGTTCTAAAAGAAAATTTGTTTTTACCATCTATTGAGGAAATGGACTTAAGAAAAGGGGAGAATTGTCAAAGGGCAGTCAAAGGGCAGGATATAGTTATCCACTTGGCAGCAAAGGTTGGCGGGATTGGCGCAAATCGAGAAATGCCTGGTGAATTTTTTTATGATAATTTAATCATGGGCATTCAGTTAATTGAGGCAGCGCGTCAAGCAGATGTTAAAAAGTTTGTCGCCATTGGCACAATATGCGCCTATCCTAAATTTACCCCTGTTCCTTTTAAAGAAGGAGATTTATGGAAAGGATATCCAGAAGAAATAAATGCCCCCTATGGGTTAGCGAAAAAAATGCTTTTAGTTCAATCGCAGGCATATCGCCAGCAGTACGGCTTTAATACTATTTATCTTTTGCCCGTTAATATGTATGGGCCGGGAGATAATTTTGATCTCAAAACCTCACATGTCATACCTGCCTTAGTCAGAAAAGTAGCTGAGGCAAAGAAACAGGATAAAAATTTTATTGAGGTGTGGGGAACAGGGAAACCAACCAGAGAATTTTTGTACGTAGAAGATGGCACAGAAGGAATTTTGTTGGCAGCTGAACAATACGACAAGCCAGAGCCAGTAAATTTGGGCTCTGGTATGGAAATATCAATAAAAAATTTGGCAACATTGATATGTACTTCAATGGATTTTAAGGGTGAAATTCGGTGGAATACTGCAAAACCTGATGGTCAGCCTCGGCGCCGACTTGATACATCCTGCGCTGAAAAAGAATTTGGTTTTCGAGCAAAAACCGATTTTAAACAAGGACTTAAAAAGACCATTGATTGGTATATTAAAAATAAAAGTCTATCGAAGGTAAAAAATTTGGTATAAATACCTGGAGGGAAAATGCCAACCTTGAGTACAGTGAATAAAAAAGAAAATGAAAATTGGGATTTATCCTTCAGCCTTAAAATCGAGCGGGGGAATTTATCAGTATACGCTTACTCTTTTAGATGCCTTAAAAAAGAATTTTTCTAATGAATTGTGGATTTTTGGATTTCATAACAAAACAAAAAAGGCAGGAAAAAAAGAGAAAAAAGGCGCTGGTCTTAAGAAAGTCGTTAAGTATTTTCTTTTAAAGCTTCACCTTTTTTCTTTGTTGACATTGATATATCGAGTTATTTTAAGGAGCGAGATTAAGAAAATTAATAAGAACGCCGATTTATTTTTTTTCCCATGCGTTGATCCGCTTGCCTTTTTAGTCAACATTTCGACTGTAGTCGCTATTCACGATGTGCAGCATAGATTTAATCCCCAATTGCCCGAGAGTTCTCGGCACGGAGAATGGGAGTGGCGAGAGTATTTACACTCCAGGACTTGTCAAACAGCATATAGAATTTTAGTAAATTCAGAGGTCAGCAGAGATGACATTATTGATATTTACCATGTGCCTGTTAGAAAGATAATTATTTTACCCTATATAGCACCGACCTATTTAAAATTGGAAGTAAGTAAACAAGAAAAAAATGATATTTCTAAAAAATATAATCTACCGTCCAAATTTATTTTTTATCCTGCCAACTTTTGGCCCCTGAAAAATCACTATAATTTACTAAGAGCCCTGGCTTTGTTAAAAGAACAAAATATTATAGTGCCCCTGGTGTTAACTGGTAATAAACAAGAAAAATGGGGGGAATATGATCGAGTTACTTCTTTAATAAAGGCTGAAAATTTAAGGGAGCAAGTTTTTTATCTCGGGTACATTGCTGCTCGAGAATTAAACATTATCTATAAATTAACGACAGCTCTGGTTTATCCTTCATTTTTGGGCAGCGCTAATATTCCTACCTCAGAGGCATTTTATCTAGGATGTCCAGTGTTGGTTTCTGATATAAGGGGCTGTCGAGAACAGGTTGGTAATGCAGGATTATTATTTGATCCGTCTCGACCCAATGATATTGCTGAAAAAATATATGCAATATGGACTAATGAGAAATTACGTTCAACATTGAGACAAAGGGGATTTGACCGCATGAAAGGATTGACAAAAGTTAATTTTGAACGCAAGATCTCGGATATTATTAATGAATTTGACAAAGAAGTTTTATAATTGAGGAATTTTGAACCCAGCACTCAGTACTGCGATACAATGAACGTCAAGTGTTCAATTTGATATATAAAAATCTGGGATTTCTATATAAACTCAATGCTGAGTGCTGGGCCGAAATTTCCGCCCGAGGCGGATCAGCCTTGGGCTGAAGTTATGTGCCGAAGGCACATGTCCTAAATAACCAAATGATTTATGCGTATAGATTTCGGAGCGGTAAACATCACTAAAAGAACAAAAATCCTAATGGCCCAGGCCTTGGAGAAAGGTTTTATTGGTACAGTAAAGTATGTTCGAGAATTTGAACAAGAGTTAGAAAAATGGCTTGGCGCCAAGCATGTAATTGCAACAGCAAACGGCACAATGGCTGACGCGATTTCATTGGCAGCAGTAAGACGTTTGGATATAAAAAAGGGCGAAGGTTTAAGAAATGAAGTAATTGTTCCAGCCTTGACATTTATCGCGCACATAAACGCTATTCGCTACAATCACCTTACCCCCGTATTTGTAGATATTGAGTATGACTACCAGATTGATGTTTCTAAGATAGAAGAGAAAATTACTCAAAATACCCTTGCAATTATGCCTGCCCATCTTTTAGGAAAACCCTCGGCAATGAAAGAAATAATCGAACTTGCCAAACACCATAACCTTTTCGTTATAGAAGATGCATGTGAGGCATTCGGAACAAAATACTTTCGTAAAAAGGCAGGCACCATTGGAGACATTGGTTGTTTTTCTTTCTATGTATCACATTCTATTACTACGGGTGAGGGAGGGGCTGCAGTGACTGATGATGAGGAGATGGCGGAGATTCTCCGTTCGCTTAGAAATCACGGGAGTAAGAGTGGACGCTCTCATGAAAAATTTGTCTTTCCTTTAATCGGGTTTTCCGCAAAAATGAATGCCATGGAAGCAATTATTGGCCTTGGGATGATGGAGGAGCTTGATACATATATTTTACAGCGCCATAATAATATGATCCGTCTTTCATCACTTTTAAAAATAGGTGGATTAAAAGAACAAGCGCATGAATGGATTGTTCCCCATGCCTATCCGATTCTTGTTGATTCCCAAACTCAAAGAGATAGGCTTCTAAAAGAGCTTCCCGCAAGGTATGGTATTGATGCGCGGCAAATTTTTTCTTCTATCCCCACGCAATGCGAGGCGTATGCATATCTTCGCGAGAGGCCTGGTACGTATCCGGTCGCAGAGGATATTGGAGAGCGTGGTTTATATATTCCTTGTCATCAGAATCTTTCCAAAGACGATCTTGCCTATATGGCTCATACTATGCGCACAATTCTATCAGAATAACGTTTATGCAGTATTATGAGAATATAATCCAATGTAGAATATGCGGCTCTTATGCCTTGACTGAGGTACTATCCCTGGGAGAGCAGTTTATATCCCAAGGCTTTGTGGAAAGCAACAAAGATAGCAAGCTTTCGAAAACAAAAGTCCCGCTGACTCTTGTACTTTGTGATAAAAGTAAAAATCCTCAAGGTTGCGGCTTGTTACAACTTAAAGAAACTACTCACCCCGACAATCTATATAGGAACTATTTTTATAGGTCGGGAACAAATGCTACGATGCGCGCTGATCTATCAGATGTTGTTGATGATGTCATGCAAAGAGTTGGGGTTTCCCGCGGTGATTATGTGGTGGATATTGGATCGAGTGACGGCACGATGATTAGTTATTTCCCATCTTATTTGCGCCGCATCGGCGTTGAGCCGGCTAAAAACATTGCATGGGATCACCTTGACCCATCAATACAGATGGTTAATGATTATTTTTCAAAAAATGCCCTTCGCCAAGTAGTCGGGGATAGGCCGGTAAAAATTTTTACCTCGTGTGCTATGTTTTATGATCTTGACGACCCTCATACATTTGTGGCAGAGGTAAAATCAATGCTCGCTCCCAAGGGAATTTGGTGTATACAATTAAGTTATCTTGCCTTGATGTTAAAGAATATGAATTTTTATGATATCTGCCACGAACATTTAGAGTACTATTCATTAGCCACCTTAAACTACTTAATGCAACGTCATAATCTTACCATTTTTGATGCCGCAACGAATGCTGTCAATGGTGGAAGTCTGCGAGTGTTCATAACACATAGCGAAAACAAAAAAATTCAGACAAGTAATATAAAAAAGCTTCTTAAAGAAGAGACGAAAATGAAGCTCTTTGATGCGCAAACTTACAAAAGTTTTCATAATAAAATTATAGACCTTGCAGATTGCGTAAAAGAATATATCCTTAATGAAATTAAAAAAGGCGGGCTGGTTATTGGCCTTGGAGCATCAACTAAAGGAAATGTACTCTTACAGTTCTTTGGTATCAATAACAAGATATTGCCCTATATCTCAGATATAAATCCTGAAAAAATATCTCTTAGAACGCTGGGAACAGATATTAAAATTATTTCTGATGAACAAGCATCGAAGTTAAGCCCAATGTGTAAGTTAGTTCTTCCGTGGTATTTTAAAGATGAAATCGTAAAGCGGGAGAAAGAGTATATTTCGCAAGGAGGAAAGCTGCTTTTCCCAATGCCCTATCCACACCTTATCACTAAAGAGGGTGAATCACTCCTGAAAATATAGACCGTATTTATTAGTAGTAACAATATTATGCCATCCAACAGCAAAAAAGTTTTAGTAACGGGAGCAAGTGGTTTTATAGGGAATCACTTGGTACAGTATTTAGTTACAAAAGGATATCTTGTGAGGGGGGTAGGCAGAGAAAAGCCCGAATTCATGCAAACTTCTGCTCAAGAATTTTTGTTTCTTGATTTAAGAGAGCGGAAGAATTGTCTTACGGCAACGGAAGGGATAGATTATGTGTATCACCTCTCAGCAAATATAGGCGGAGTGGGTTTCAGGGCAGAATTGAAAGCAAATGTAATACGAGACAATATGTTGGTTAATATTCATATACTTGAAGCTGCGAAGACGAACAAAGTATCGAGATTTTTCTTTAGTTCTTCTGCCGCTGTATATCCAGTCTTTAAACAAATGAATGCAAACGTAAAGGGCTTAAAAGAAAATGATGCCTATCCTGCTGATCCACCGAGTGAATATGGTTGGGAAAGGCTTTTTACAGAAAGGTTATGTAAAAATTACTCTTCAGATTATGACATGGAAACGAGGATAGCCAGGTACCATAATATCTATGGACCGTATGGGCCGTGGAGGGGGGGGGAGAGAAAGAGCACCAGCAGCTCTGTGTAGGAAAATAGCCATGGCGAAAGATGGTGATAGTATTGAGATTTGGGGGGACGGAAAGCAGGCGTACTCCTTTTGTTATATTGATGATTGTATAGAAGGAACCTATTTGCTTATGAACTCAAATTGGAGAGAACCTTTAAATATTGGTTCGGACCGCCTCGTAACCATTAATGAATTAGTAGATATTATTTGTAAGATCGCTGGAAAAAATATAGAAAAGACGTATCGATTAGATAAGCCTCAGGGCGTAAGAGGGAGAAGCTCAGACAATACTCTTATGAAACAGGTTTTGTCATGGGAGCCTCAACTGAGTTTAGAAGAAGGGCTTAAGAAACTCTACTACTGGATAGAGAAACAGGTAGAGAAAGAAGCAGCAAAAACTAATATTTAAGTTTGTCAGTAGACTATTTAAGATGAAGAATCAAGCTTTGATTTCCATTGATAATAGTGTAGAAATAATAAAAAAGTATGATTCCTTATTAAAAACGCTCGTATGTAAAGCATTGACATAAGCGCATGCTGGATTATACTGTATATGTATGCTCAAGAACAATAAAATAAAAAAAGTTTTAGTTTCAGGCGGGGCTGGGTATATTGGCGGAGCAGTAACAGATATTTTAGCTAAGAGAAAAATTCCTCTTACCGTGTATGATAATTTATTGTATGAGCACCAGTACATGAAGCCAGTAGAGTTTATTTTTGGAGATATTCGAGATACTAAAAAATTAAAAAAAATTCTACCCAATTTCAGTCATGTCATATGGCTTGCTGCTATTGTAGGTGATGCAGCGTGCGAGATTAAGCCTTCTTTGACAATTTCGGTAAATCAAGATTCAGTAAAGTGGTTATCTCAAAATTTCAAGGGTAGAATAATTTTCCCTTCCACGTGTTCAGTTTATGGCAAAAATAAAGAAATGGTAGCCGAAGAATCTCGCGTCAACCCCCTTTCTCTTTATGCTAAAACAAAACTAAAAGCAGAAGAATATCTAAAAAACAAAAATAGTTTAATTCTTAGACTCGGAACAGTCTATGGCATATCAGATAATTTTTCCCGCCTAAGAATGGACCTGGTCGTTAATTATATGATCGCTAATGCGCTAAAAAAAGGCAGGCTTACCGTATTCGGCGGCGCTCAATGGCGGCCGCTCATTCATGTTAAAGATGTAGGAGAAGTTATAGTTGATAACATGGATAATCAAACAAAAGGAATTTATAATTTAGTCACTTCAAATTATCAAATAAAAAATTTAGCCAAAGTTATTAGCGGCTTAATAGGCTGCAAAATCAGTTATAGTCATCAAGAATTTGAAGATCAACGAAACTATCATACCAGCAATCAAAAGGCTATTGCTGACCGGGTGTTTACTCTAAATAAATTTAGAGAAGTAGCCGATGGAGTAAAAGAAATTTCTAACTTAATTAATTCTGGCAGAGTTAAATATACTGAAAATGATATTTATTTTAACGAACGCCATATAGCTAACATGCATAAAAATGGAAAAATTACTTAAAAAACCACATATAATAAAAGGAGGTCTGGCCATAGATGATAGGGGACAAGTGACCTATATCAACGATTTTGGTTTTAAAGGAGTTAAGCGATTTTATATGGTAGAAAATTTTTCTGTTGATACCATTCGCGCTTTTCACGGACATCAAAAAGAGGCAAAGTATGTATTTGTAACAAAAGGTGCAGCCCTGTTTAATGCAGTAAAATTAGACAATACCTCTCATCCCAATAAAGACAGCAAAGTAGATAAATTTATTTTATCTTTGAGAATACCCGCTATTCTCTTTATTCCGCCTGGCTATGCTCATGGCTTTAGGCTTTTAGAGTCTAAAACAAAGATTATATTTTTCTCTACCGCTTCTTTAGAGGAATCAGAAAAACAAGACGACTACCGTTTCCCTTATGATTATTGGGGTAAAGATATCTGGAAGGTGACCAACAGATAATTCAGTTTTGTTAAATCAAAATCATAACTATGAAAAGAAAAAAAGTGTTAATACTGGGAGCAACCGGAATGTTAGGAGGCGCGATCTATGACATTTTAAAAGACAAATACGAGCTTGTTTTAACAGTAAGAGAGTTAGACAAAGTTAAACTACTTGATCAAGTATATGGAGGAGTTAGGAGACATAGAATAATAAAATTTGACACAGAAAACCTTTATCAGGAGTTTATAGAAAAAGAGGCTCATCCGAGCAAATATCTGTCTGACTTCATAGAAAAAGTAGGTACTATTAGCTATATTATTAACGCAATTGGTATAACAATTCCCTATTCTCTTGCGTCTCCGGAGAGAACTTTTTTTATAAATAGCGCCTTTCCTCATATTTTAGCCAATATTTTTAAAGAAAAGCTGATTCATATTACAACTGATTGTGCTTACAATGGCGCAAAAGATTACCCTTATGACGAAAATTCGCCTAAAACGCCTGTTGACCTATACGGACTTTCCAAAAGTCTTGGCGAGCCAGAAAATTGTTTAACATTAAGAACATCTATTATTGGCAGAGAATTAAAAGGCTTTAATAACTTCTTAGAGTGGTTTTTAAAGCAAGAAGGCAAAACTATTACTGGTTTTGCCAATCATTTTTGGAACGGCATTACTACTAAACAGTTTGGCAAAATTTGTGATCAGATTATTTCAAGTCCTCAAAAGTATCCTAAAAATGGCATTTATCATGTTTTTTCAAATACCGTTTCCAAATACGAAATGCTTTTAAAATTTAGGGGAAAATACAACATTGATTGTAAAATCAAGAAAGACACCACACAAAAATTAAACCGAACCTTAAGTACTATATATGATTTTAATTCCAAACTACACATACCTTCTTTTGATGAAATGATTAAAGATTTATAATTTCTAAGGGTGAATCAAATGGAAAAGTTTACTTTTACATTTGTGAGCCCTGACGGAATTTCAAGCTCTGCTTATGAAAAAATTTAAACTTGTAACATTACTTGGAATACGCCCTGATTATATTAGAATGCACAAATTGATCGAACTTTTAGATAAGCATGGTAATGTATTAGAACATATTTTAGTTCATTCGGGGCAGCACTATGATCCAGAATTATTTGGAGTTTTTTTAAAAGAGCTCAATATTCGGAAACCAGAATTTGATCTAGAGGTAGGGTTAACTTTAAAAAAACGCGGTGTGTCCAATCATGCCTACCAAGTAGCTCTTCTTTCCCAGCGTGTTTTTGATTTGATTGAAAAACTAAAGCCTGATGCAGTAATGTATTTGGGAGATACCAATACTATTCTTTCCTCAGTGACGGTGGCACGCTGTGGTGTGCCCGTTATTCACCTTGAGGCAGGAGGCAGAAGCTTTGATTGGCGCATGCCAGAGGAAAAAAACCGAATTGTAATCGACCATGTTTCAGACGTTCTTTACTGTTATTTGAAACGATATAAGGAAGTTTTACGTTCTGAAGGCATTGAAGAATTTAGAATAAAAGTTATTGGAAATATTATTGTAGATGCCCTTAAAAACTTCGGTTCTCGGGCTGACAAAAGTAATATTTTACAAACCTTAGGAGTTGAAGAGAAAAAATTTATTTTAGTTACCCTGCATCGAGAAGAAAATATTAATAAATATGAAATTGTAAAACAAAAGCTATTAGATATTGTTAGATTTGCTCAAGAAAACAAGCTGCCAATTGTATTTCCTGTAATGCCCAGGGTGAGAGCAACATTAAAAAAATTCAGTCTTACGAGTGTTTTGGACAATGAGTTAGTTATAAAGACAAAACCGCTTGGCTTTCTGGATTTTTTAAAATTAGAAAAAACTGCCCGTCTTATTATTTCAGACAGCGGCACCGTGCAGGAAGAGGCCTTTATCTTGGGGACTCCTTGTGTAGTAGCCCGGCGCTCTACAGAGAGACCAGAGACTATCTGGGCAGGTGCTACGATTTTACAGGGCTTTGAGAAAAAAGATAGCCTTTATAAAAAGACGATAACAGCTTTTAAAATGGAAGCTCATTGGGATAGTAGAACTGTTTTAAATCCCCAGGGTGGCAGCCCGAGTGAAAGAGCTTATAAAGACTTGATAAAGAAAATTCAGAGTGGTTTTTTTGAAAAATCACGAAAATACGAATTTATAAAATCAAACAAATTTGTAAGAGAAGCCTACGGAAGAAAGAAATAAATAAAAAATAACCTTTTTCACTTTCGATAGCCATTGAGTACGTTATGATATATCTTAAAGAGCTGAAGAGCAATTTTTCCCCATTCAAAATTTTTCTTTATATAGTTTGATAGATTATTATTTTTTGGCTTTTTAAAGGCTGACATTATTGAGCCCTTAATTGAGTCTAAATTTAAAGGACTGCAAAATAATGCCCTTTTTTTTAAATAATCTTTGGCTCCGCTCTCCTCGCTTACTACTAAATTGCATCCAAAATAGCCTGCTTCAAATATTGCTATTCCAAACGTTTCCCAAATACTTGGTTGACAATATACATGAGCTCGTTGATAAAAAAAAGGAAGGTTTTTCAGAGGCATCTCGTCAAACCAATAGACATTCCCCCGTTTCTTTGAAAACTGTTCAAATTCAGAGATATATTTTTTAAAACTTAACGGCCCTTTTTTAGATCCTACAAAGACAAGAGGTATTTCTTTGTTATTAAAAAGGGCCTTAATTAAACTAACTTGATTTTTTACAGGATCTATTCTGCCAACCGTTAAAATAAAATCTTTGGGCAGACTGTTTAATAAATTTGTTTTAAAGTTTTGTTCTTTGATAATCTCCTCATGTAATCCGTTAGGGATAGATATAGATTTTTTACCAAGTTCTGGCATATTAAAATATATAGCCATGTGTTTAATTTCAGAATTTGATTCAGTAATGAGCCAATCAGTGTTTTTTACTGCATATCGTTCTTTGTAAAAAAATTTTAATTTATGCACGTTATTAAAAAGGGTTAGTGATATTTTTTTACCAATAACATGCTCAGAAATGTTTAGAGGGGACGAGTAATGAACGTGATATTTTTTGTAAATTTTATAAAGATATGTTGTGGTGTTTTGGGAACGCCACCAGCCAGTTGAGATTACAATTGGTTTATTCGCTAACGTTGCCCTCTTTATCCACCAAGGAACAAGTTTAATATTCTGGAGATTAAAGATATGAATTAAATCATAATGAGAGAGGCTGATGTCTTTTTTGCCCAATATTAAATCAACCTGGGCACCATTTTTTTCAAGATATTCCTTGGTCTTCAAGGTTTTAATACTGTCTCCGCCAAATTTTTGTAATAAATCAGAACGATCAACTAAGAGGATTTTCATAAAGTTTGGATAAAAATATTACTCCTTTCAAGATTCTTGAACGAAGTGAAAGGTTCTTAAAGTTTGTATAAAGATATTACTCCTTTCAAGGTTCTGACGAAGTCAGGTTCTTATTTTTTGAGCAATAGCAATTAAAATATTATTACAGTGGCTAATAGAAAATTCCTTATTATATCATCTTATGCACCGCCAGCTATTTTTGGTGCGCCTTTGATGATGTATAATCTTTTAAAATTTTTTCCAAAAGACTCTTTTTGCATTCTAACAAGTCGCCGCGGAATTGACAATATGCCGATTAAAAAAGGTAGATGGCTTAACGTAAAATATTTTTATTTTGATACGCCAACATTAAACACCATTCCACAAAAAGAAGAATCATTTTTCCAAAAATCTAAAAATGTTATCAAAAAATTTCAGCTCTTACAATCCTTGGCACAATTTTTCTTTGTTTTTTATCTACCTTTTAATATTATTTTGAGAGGAAAAAAAATTATTCAAAAAGAAACCATTGAGCTTATGTTAGGGTATTCAGATTATGGGCCGGCTTTTTTATCTACGTATCTTTTGCATAAGATAACAAAAAAGCCATTTTTCTTATTTTTTTATGATCTGTATTATGGCAATAATTTTTCTTTGCCCTATAGGATTCTGGCTCGGTTTTTAGAGCCTAAGCTTTTTAAAAATGCTGAAAAAATTTTTGTAATGTCTGAAGCTCTTCAAGCGTATTATCAAAAAAAATATAAAAGAGAAATTTTTGTAATTCATAATTCTATTCCCATTAAAGATGCAAAGCCAGAAACGCATTTTAATCCCTCGGGGCCATATAAGATTATATTTACCGGAACGATTTATTGGCCTCAAGCTGGAGCAATAAAAAATTTAATTAAAGCCATAGAAAAAATACATGAATTTAAAATTCAGCTTTGGCTTTACACGCCTCATAGCAAAAAGTTTTTAAGTGCGTATGGTATTTTTGAAAGCGATAAGGTTATTTTAGCTTCTGGATTGCCGCAACAGATGAAAGAAATTCAAAAATCAGCTGATATTTTGTTTGTTCCTCTTTCGCTTAAAACAAAGTTTCCCTTATTAATTAATACTTCAAGTCCTGGCAAAACATATGAATACCTTATTTCTGGTCGGCCAATTTTAATGCATGCTCCTCCTGATTCTTATATTGTATGGTACGCAAAGAGACATGGCTTTGCCCTGGTAGTTGATAAAGACGATATTGAAGCATTAAAAAACGCAGTTATGAGTTTGGTAAGAAATAAAAATTTGGTGAAAAAATTAGTAGATAGGGCCTGGAGAACTGCTGTTTTAAACCACGATGCTTATAAGACCGCCAAGCTTTTTAAAAGCTTTTTTAAGTAAATATTTAAATTAAGTCAAGTATGGACAAGAAAATTTTAATTGCGGCAGGAAACTATTGGGATTCTCCCTATCAAGTTGAGAGTCACCACTATGCAAAATACTTTGCAAAAAAAAGTTATCATATTTGCTTTACATCAGATGCAATTTCTCCGTTCCATTTATTCAGCAAACGAGGAAGAAGTGAGGCGCGGGATAGAATTAATTTATGGAGAACAGGAGGGAAATGGACTTTAGACAAAAAAATATGGGCATACGTACCCCTGACGCTGTTTCCCGCCTATAATGTACCTGTATTGCGAAGTAGGTGGGTGCTCAATAATAGCCTGCGTTTTACTATTCCCTGCTTTAAAAAATTACTTGAAAAAAATGGATTTAAAAGCGTTGATATTTTATGGCTGAAAAGTATTGCCCAGGCGCCCCTTTTAGACATGCTTAATTATCAAAAGAGTATTTTTCACATTACTGATGATAGTGTTGGATTTAGAAAAACTTCTCATGCAATGATAGACAAAGAAAAAGAAATAATTCAAAGAGTGGACGTGGTAACGGTCACGTCTCGTTTGCTTTTAGAAAAGATAAAGAAAATAAGAAAGGACAATGTGTTGTACCTTTCCAACGGAGTTGATTTTGACCATTTTCATACCAGCTCTGAAAAAATGCCTCAAGAATATCAGGGCATTCCATCCCCGCGCGTCATCTTTGTTGGCGCAATTGACGAATGGTTTGATAAAGATTTGATTGCCTATGTTGCTGACAATCTTTCAAATGTTTCTTTTATATTCATTGGTATTCCAAAGATAAATATTGAGGAGCTCAAGCATTTTTCAAACGTGTATTTTTTAGGACCTCGTCACTATAAAGATATTCCTGCATATATACAACATACTCATGTTGGTATTATCCCTTTTTGCCGCACTCCTTTCATAGAATCTGCACACCCAATTAAATTGTATGAATATATGGCGGCAGGGGTGGATGTTGTTACTACTGAGTGGGAAGAGATGAAATTATTGCACTCCCCAGCTCTGGTAGCTCGTGACAAAGAAGGGTTTGTGAAGCATATAGCACAGTGTATTGACGGGAAGGGCCAGCAAAAGCAAAAATTATATGACTTTGCCCGTAAGCATACGTGGGACAAGAATGCACAGTTTTTGCTAGATAAATTAGGCTCCTTGTGAAACTCGGCTTTAGAATTTTAAAAAATAAAAGAATTCCTTTATTATGTTCTTAGATGATGTGATACGATATGTGCGCGTGAGAAAAGTTAAGAAATATGTACCAAAAGGAGGCATACTTTTAGATATTGGATGCGGAAAGGACACGTATTTTTTAAATATAATAAAACATAAAATTAAAAAAGGCATTGGCATTGATCAGGCAATACAAAAGCAATCGTATGATAATCTGAAGTTTATCCCTCTTACTCTAAAGAAATCGTTGCCTTTTCCAGATGAGAGCGTTGATTGCATTTCTATGCTTGCCGTGCTTGAACATGTAGTACATCCAAAAGCAATTCTTCAAGAGTGTTTTCGAGTCTTGAAGACAAGCGGCACATTACTTTTAACCACGCCATTGCCGCCAGCCAAGCCAGTATTGGAATTTTTAGCATATACGACAAAAGTTATTGATCGAGATGAAATTGATGATCATAAGAATTATTTCTCTCTGCTTCAAACTAAAAATATGCTTACCAAAACTGGATTTAAAATAGTTCGAGCTAAAACATTTGAGCTGGGCTGCAATAGTTTTATCATGGCACAAAAGTCATAAGCGTATGAAGCTATCAATAATTATCCCCGCATACAATGAAAAAGATACCATTGTACAATCAGTACAAAATGTGCTCAATGTTAATTTTCCATACCCGTATGAAATTATTATTGTTGATGATGGATCTACTGATGGCACGCGAGAGATACTCTCCTCCTTGTCATCCCGCACCCCCTTGTCATCCCGCACCCCCTTGTCATCCCACACCCCCTTGTCATCCCACTCTCCGCGCGGGATGACAAAAAACGTAGAAGTTATTTTTAAGGATAACAATGAAGGCAAGGGAGCGGCACTACGGCGCGGATTTGAAAAAGCTACTGGCGATATTATTGCCATTCACGACGCTGATCTTGAGTATGATCCACGCGATTTATTAAAACTTGTTGATTTGATTTTAAGGGAGGAGGCAAGCGTGGCTTATGGCTCGCGATTTTTAAAAGGGTATGATCCAGGAAAGTATAAATTGCATTATTTTGGGAATAAATTGATTGCATGGTTATTTCGCGTTTTGTGTCATACTAATCTTACTGATCCGGCGACGTGTTATAAGGTATTTAGGCGCGAAATATTAAATAAAATTCCGCTATTGCGTTGTAATGGATTTGAAATGGAGTCAGAGTTAACGGCGAAGATTTTGCGCGCGGGATATACTATTTTAGAATTACCTATCGCATATCAGCCGCGTTCATTTGTTGAAGGCAAGAAAATCACCTGGCGCCATGCGTTTAAATATATTCTTACAATAATTAAATACCGTTTTTCCTCTTTCGTCATCCCGCACAAAGCGCGGGATGACAAGGGGGCGGAAAGATAAGAAAAAAAGGAGCGCGGGGTGATAAAAAAGGGATCTCTCTATAATTATGTTATCTTATTTTCAGCCACTTATTGAGCAGTATTATTTTATCAATATCATTCCTGATATTGTTCTTTTTGGCTTTCCAGGCCATTTTTATTTTTATCTGTTTGTTTTGTTAGGGCTGGGAGTGTTTTTAATTTTTGTCGGTATTTTTATGATGCGATCTCCCTTGTCATCCCGCACCCCCTTGTCATCCCTTGCGAAGCAAGGGGTGACAAAAAAAGGAATGACAAAAAAGGAATTATTATTAAGTCTCAGAAACATTTTTTTCTCTATGCTTTTAATATTGTGGTTTGTAGCTTCGCTGCCATGGTTTATAACGCAAATTCATTGGTTGATAAATGATATAGATAATTTTTATGGCAAATCAATACGTGAGCGTCAACGCATTGCCGTAGCCAATGTTATTAAAAATTATGGATTGGGTGAAGACTGGCATGATTTTTATGATTTTTTGGAATTTGGGAAAAATAAAGTGCCCAAAGGTTCATCAATCTATATTGTTCCTGATAATCCTGTATTTGGGAATTTTGCCCACTATTATTTATATCCTGATGCGCGTGTAATCACTACCTCCCAGACAGCTGATTATATATTTTCGTTTAATGTCACGCTTCCGGATGAGCTGATTGATTTTGAAACAATACAGCAGCTTGGATTAAATAAAGTTATATTAAAACAAAAACAAAAATGAGAATCTATTTACTCTTTTTAATACTTTTAATTCTTATTATTATTTTTGAAATTGGTTTTGTGGTTCTAGAAAGTACGCTTCGGCCGGTAATGCAATTTGATGCGCTCTCTAACTGGGCATGGAAAGCAAAAGTATTGTTTTATCAGCCGGATGAATTTTTTAATAAGACCTCTGAACTATTTTTAGGAGGCGATGGCGCGCATCCAAATTATCCCTTTTTTCTGCCAATGATAATGGCAGGAATATATTATTTGCTTGGTAATGTAAATGATGCATTTGTTGGTTTATTGTTTTCTCTGCATTTCGTAATCCTCATTGTTTTTATGTATATAAGCTTGCGATGGTTTATTCCGCGTAGTATGTCGTTGCTCTATACTGCTCTGCTTTCAACAATCCCGTTGCTCTCATACCATGGTTTTAGTTCGTATGCCGATTTACCTCTAACTTTATATTTCACTATTGCTGGTATTTATCTTTTTAAATATATATCTGCGACACAATCACGTAAGCGTGATTTGGTTATTGCCGGAGTATTTACTGGCCTTATTACGTGGATAAAGCTTGAAGGGCTTATGCTCTCAGTCGTGCTTTTTACGGTGTTAATTTTGTATGTATGGAGAACCAATTATAGAAGTTTAGCTTCTATAGGAAAGCAATATGTATTTTTTGTAGGGCCGTTTTTAATTTTTTTTCTCCCATGGTTTGTATTGAAGCTTTATTTTGGTCTAAGCTATAGCAATGTCCCAGGCGCATTGTTTACTGGATTTCACCCAGAAGTTGTTATTAATTTTTTCCAACAAGTATTTATTTCCAATTCATTTCATCTCTGGCCGGGCATATTTTTATTAATCCTTTTCCTGCGCGCCCGCCGTGTTGTGCGCGCTCCGTATATATACCTTTTGCTTGTTATAATAGGAGTTGTGGGTGCGTATGGCATTTTATATGTATTTACCCCGTCGTATGAATTTGCGCTTGACGGGACGGTAGTCGGAAGAAATATGCTTACGATTGTGCCGCTCTCAATATTTTTGGCAGGATTGTTGTTTTTCCATTCCTTGTCATCCCACCCCTTTTTGTCATCCCGCACCCCTTTGTCATCCCGCACCCCTTTGTCATCCCTTGCAAAGCAAGGAATGACAAAGGGGGAAATGTCATCCCGCACTTCGCGCGGGATGACAAGGGAAAGATGACAAGAAATCGGATAAAAAGTTATCCACAGAGGCGGACTAAATAATAAGTTGACTTTTATAATTGAGGAATTTGGGAAATGGATGCTTGCATATATTTCCTCCTAATTCCGAAATTAGTTATGTGCCGAGCGAGCAGAGCGAGCGAGGCACATGTCCAAATTCTCGGACTAAACAGTAAGTCGACTTTAGAAATTCTCGGGTTAAATTTAGAATTTTGACTATAATTTGAAGCGCTGATAATTCTATCCTTTTCGTCTTAAAGATGATATAATAATACTATCTATGCTTATTTTGCTTTTCTATTTTAGTGTGTTTTTTATCGGACTCGCGTTTGGGAGTTTTTTAAATTGTGTGGTCTATCGTCTGCATACAAAACGGTCATTATGGGGAAGATCTCTCTGTCCGCACTGTAAAAAAACCATTGTCTGGCATGACAATATCCCCTTGCTTTCGTTTTTGGTCTTGCGGCGCCGGTGTCGAAATTGTGATAAAATAATTTCATGGCAATATCCATTTATTGAACTTGTCATGGGGTTATTATTTGTGTTTTCTATCTGGCAGCTGAATAACCAATTATCAGTTATTAGTTATCAGCTAGCCGCGCCAACCTCAGTAGAATATGCGGGTTTTATACTCTCTGTATTTAAGGACTGGGTTGTATTTTTTACCCTAGTTTTTATTTTTGTCTATGATATTAAGTATTTACAAATTGAAGATAAGGTTTTACTTCCGGCAACCGGTATTGTTATTGCATTATCAATTATAATTGCACACCCAGTTTTTGGAGACCCGGTCTCCAAATTTATGCCGTTGACAACGCAGTTACAAAATCTCGGTATTGCTATTATTATTCCGGTACTATTTTTTATTCTTCAGTATGTGATTACCAAGGGAAAAGGTGTTGGACTAGGCGACACGCGCATTGGATTATTTATGGGCGCGGCGCTGGGTATATGGTATAACGTGGTAATCGCGCTCTTTTTCGCCTATATTATTGGTGGTATAATTTCTGGGATTTTATTGCTGAAAAAAACAAAGACCTTAAAAAGTCAGATCCCGTTAGGCCCATTTTTAGCCATTGGCACCCTTATTGCGTATTTATACAGTGAACAAATCATGAGTTGGTATTTTTAACAAAACAAAAAATCCGTCAGATGACGGACTTTTCGGAGTCTTGGTATGATCCGATTAGCTATGGGTTGACACCTATTAGAAGGATAGCAGATTAATATAGGCTTGTCAACATAAATAGTATATCAAATTTAAAAAAATAGATCAATGACTAAATATGTCATGTCAAAAAAATTAAAACAAGCGTTTTCTTTAGTTGAAATGCTTGTGGTAATCGGGATTACCGCGATTATTGCGGGTATGGTATTTGCAAATATGCGCGCCGGCGGCGGGATAATTGATCTTAATTCAAACGCAGAAAAGTTAGGTGCCGTAATTAAGCAGGCACAAATGAATACCTTGTCAGGCAAGTGGACGTTAGGGTCCCGGCCTGACGGCGGCTATGGTGTGTATATTACCAATCCGCCGCCGAGCGCTGAATATAAGTTATTTGCTGATATCAATAGTATAGACAGTCATTGCTATAATAGTGGAAGTGATACTGATATTCAAACCTTTAGTTTAAGCAATAATCTTGAATTAAGTGGAGCTAATGACTATTTTATTATTTTTGTTCCGCCCAAAGGCGCTATTTATGTTGGTACAACATGTCCGGGAACACTATTGAGCGGCTCCAGCACCAGTTTAATTACGTTAAGACACACTTCAGAGAACCGGTATGCGTATGTTGAGGTCAATGCCCAAGGACAGATTGATGTGCGCAAAACACCGTGACAGTATATAAATCCTCAATCCTAAATCCGAAATTCTAAACAATATCAAATGACCAAAACTCAAAATTCAAATAAAGATAGCCAGTCACTTATTGAGACCATTGTTGCGGTTGGTATTATTATGGTGGCGATCGTGGCTATTTTAGGTGTTGGCTTGACGCATTTGCGTTTAGGCGGTGAGTCAGAATTTCGGGTTAGTGCCATAAATTTATCACGAGAAGGGGCTGAGCTAGCCATAACGACCCGAAACAGCAACCAACTTAATCCGAGTAATTCTTGGCCGTATGGCCTGACGCCAAACGATGATTATATTGTTGATTATAATGATACCTCATTTACCGCAGCAACATTTTCAGGGAGCGAAGTTATTGCAGATTGTACCAACTGCTATTTGTGCCGAGATGGATCCTCTGATTATTACTATAGCTGTGCAACTATTGGTACATTATTTCGGCGCATGGTAACTATTGCAGATGGCGATGCTTTGGGCGGTAATTGTTCGGCGAATTGCGAGAAAACAATTACTTCCACGGTATATTGGGTTGATCGCAGCGGTTCCCATACCCTAAGTACGGAAGTCCGTCTTACGGACTGGAGATAGAAAATGCAAAAATCAAAAATTAAAATGAAAAATTACAATTCAAAAATTAAAACAGGTTTTACCCTCATCGAGCTCATGGTTTCGTTGAGTGTCCTGGTTATGGCAATTGTGTCAGCAACCGGGGTATATCTTCATGTGATTGGGACACGAGAAAGATCATTAGGGCAGCTTCATCTTCAAGAAGACGGTCAGTATTTAATGAGTTTAATCGTCAAAGATATTCGAAGCGGTCGGCTTGATTATGATTCCTATACGTCTATTACCACGCCTGAAGATGAGCTATATTTACTTGATTTTTCAAGTCCGCAAAATCAACTTCGGTATAGGGGTGATCTTGCCAGCAGTGGTAATTGTGGGGCAAGCCGGTGTATTCTTCAGCGTTGTCAGGCAACGAGCTGTACCACAGATTATCAAAATATAACCATGACCAACTCGTCTGTTGAACGTTTAGATTTTTATATCTCTCCTACTACTGATCCATTTCAACCGGGTTCAACCACGTATGAACATCCGCGCGTGACCATTGTTCTGCGGTTAAAATCATTAATTGAAAAACCCGGTGCTAAAGACCTGATTTTGCAGCAAACCGTGCCGCAACGCTATTCCCAGAGACAATAAATTATTTAAATATATGAACAATCAAGCACTCTCGCTTATTTTAACGTTATTAATCATCGGTTCTATTTTAACCGGTACGGTGTTAGTAGGGGATACAATTATTCGTCACAGCAGAACCGTGAAAGGAACTGAAGTGTCTGAAATTGCATATTTTGCCGCTGAAACTGCGCTTGAAAAAGCGAGTTATCATGTAGTGAAAAACTATGCAGATATTTCTACGTGTGCGTTAAGCGGGACGCTCTCGAACGGCGGTTCGTATTCTATCACCGCAGGGCAGGCGGCGATTCATGATACTGATCCAAATGATGGTAATACCATTACCAATGCAGATCCATGGGATGTCACACTTTCAGCTGATCAATCGTTTCAGCTTGATTTAGATATTGATGGCGCGACCTATCCGACGAGTTTGTTAATTGAGCGCGTGGGAGGATCTGAACCAAGCGATTTAATCATTTATAGCTGTACGACCACCGGGTCATTTGATTGTACAACTGGCGGCACGCCCCGGGAGTGCTCAAACGGTTCGCAAGAGTTTAATGTGAGTTTCTCCTATAATCTTACGATTTCTGCATCAACGACGTATTATAAGATTCGTATTAATAATAACGGTTCTGCAAATGAAACATATAGGTTAACACCAGGGAATAATACTCTGCCTATTGGCATTGATATTTCAGCAACCGGCACGTATTCAGATTATGAACGAAAATTAAAAACCAACTTTCCTAAGTGGCAGATTTTTGGCAGCTAATCCCCCCTGTCATCCCGCATCCCCTCCTTGTCATTCCGCCGCCTTGTCATCCCATCCCCCTTTGTCATTCCTTGTGGAAAGACAAGGAGAGAGAATGACAAGCAAAGAAGAGGACGGAATGACAAGCAAAAAGTGGCAAAAGATATCCACAGTTGACAACAAAAATAACCGCATTATAATAGCAGTGTATGACACAAATTATACAGAGAAACATTTATCCGAGCTTAAAAGAACATCTTAAAGAAAAAGAAATAACTGTTTTAATTGGGCCGCGGCAAGCAGGAAAAACAACGCTTATTTTAGAATTGTATAAGAAAGTAAAAGCAAAAAATTCTGACAAAGCGTTTTATTTTAACTTAGATCGATTACGAGATTTATCATTTTTTTCTTCGCAAGAGGATGTCATACAGTTTATTAAAGCGCGCGCGCAAAAGTTCCAAGAGAAAATGTATTTTTTTGTGGATGAAGCTCAAAGAATAAAAAATGCAGGCATATTTTTTAAAGGGATTTATGATATGCATTTACCAGTTAAATTAATATTGACTGGTTCATCATCTTTGGGCATAAAAGATGAATTGCAGGAAAGCTTAGCCGGCAGGAAAAGACTTTTTTATCTTTTCAGTTTGTCTTTTGACGAATTTTTAGAGTATAAGAATAAGACACTTTTTAAACTGCGCAATCATAAAAATATTTCTGATTTTGACACCAATGCCATTCTTGACCTGGTCAAGGAATTTTTAATCTACGGCGGATATCCTCGCGTAGTATTACAAAATGACCCAGACAAAAAACAAGATATATTAGAAGAAATATATAATAGTTATGTTGAAAAGGATGCCATTTCTTTTCTTAAAATAAAAAAGCCATTAGTATTTCGAAAATTATTACAATTGCTCGCATTCCAAGTTGCTCAAATTGCTAATACGAATGAATTGTCCTCAAGCTTGAATGTTGAGCGCAGAACCGTAGAGTATTATTTAGATATTTTACAAGAAACATTTATTATTAAATCAGTTCCTCCATTTTTTTCTAATAAGCGCAAGGAGTTAGTTAAGGCATGCAAGTTTTATCTTTTTGATAATGGTTTGCTTAATTTTGCAAAAAATTCTTTTGAGCCTTTTGATATGCGCGTTGATATCGGCCCCTTATTAGAAAATTTTGTTGCGGGTGAATTGGCGCGAAATAGGCGCATTGCCGCGAAGCTCCGCTATTGGCGCACCCTTCATGGGGCAGAGGTTGATTTTATTATAGAGGATCCACTCCATCCGCTTCCTATTGAGGTAAAAACGCGGATAAAAAAAATAACTATTGGCAAAGGATTTTCTAATTTTCTCTCCGCTTATAAAGCGAGGGAGGGAATATTTGTTAATTTATCTAAGACAGATACGATACAACATAATAATACCGTTGTTTATTTTATTTATCCTTTTCAACTCCACAAACTCGTTTAATTTCCCCAAATGGCAAGTTTTTGGTTCATAGATATCCACACTTGTATTGGTTTTCCTTCCTAAAATATGCTATACTAATCAATAATAAATAAGCAATTAATTTATGAAAAAGTCAACGATCTACCTCATTATTGTAGTGGTCGTCGTGATAGGGCTTTTGCTGATTTTC
>JALLOO010000013.1 GCA_027717985.1 Patescibacteria group bacterium AH-259-L05
CATATTTAATATCTTTTTCTCATACATCCTTTTCCACCAAAATCTCCCCTGCCAATAGCCAAACAAGATACCGACAATAAACAAAACAACTACTCCGATATGATGAACAAGATATAACTGAGACCAGCTCAGGCCAAAACTATAGGTAGAAAAATCTTTTAATAGTAAATTAATATAAAAAATTTCAATTTGTGCATGAATCAAAAATTGAAATAAAATTCCTAATATGGTAAAGGCAACAATATAAATTTTCTTTTTTGTTTTTTTATTCAGACGAAAAAATATTATCCTGTTAACTATTCAAACTGCGCGGTAAACCTTCTTTATGCCCAGCTTTACTCGTCCGTATAAATGTTGCTTTTCCCCAAAATTCACCTATATTCTTAGCGCCTACATAGCTCATGCCTGACTGAAAGCCATCAATCAACGGAAAAAGCACCTTATTAAGATCTCCTTTATACACAATACGTGCGCTCACTCCTTCTGGCGCCCGCTCTGCTCGATCTGTATTATGCTCCTTGAGTCCCCTATCAAATGATGCATCACGAGAGGCAAGCCCCCGATATACCTTATATGCCGCATCCTCTTCTACAAAATATTCGCCTGGTGATTCTTTAGTCCCGGCAAATAAGGATCCACTCATGATTGTTGAAGCGCCAGCGGCAATTGCCTTGGATACATCTCCTGCATGTCTAATGCCGCCGTCAGCAATGAGAGGAATATTGTGTTGATGTGCAGGTTTTGATGAGTTTAGGATAGCAGTTAGCTGCGGTACGCCTGTTCCGGCTATCACGCGCGTGGAACATACTGCGCCTGGCCCAATACCCACCTTTATCGCATCAGCTCCTGCTTTAATTAAATCATATGCACCTTGATAGGTGGCTACATTACCCGCAACAATATCAACATTTGTATATACTTTTTTTAATTTTTTTACCAAATCAATAACCGCTTTATGATGTCCGTGGGCTATATCTACCACTAACGCATCAACGCCTGTCTCAACAAGCTTTTGTGCACGCTCCATACCATCTTTAATGCCAACCGCAGCCGCAACTACTAACCTTCCGTTTTTATCTTTTGCTGCATTTTTATACTTATTAATTTTTAAAAAATCAGCTGCGGTAATTAACCCATGAAGTATCCGGTCTTTGTCTATCAAAGGCAGCTTCTCAATCTTATATGTATCAAAAATAGCAATTGCTTTCTCTACCTTAATATCAGGACTGGCCGTAATTAATTTTTTAAACGGCGTCATTACTTTTTCAACCGTGACATTGCGATGCTGTGTAAAACGAACATCGCGCCAGGTCACAATCCCTTCCAGCTTTTTATTCTTATCTACTACCAAAAGGCCACTGATTCTTTTCTCCTTAATAAAGGCAACTGCATCAGATAATTTTGTTTTTTTACTAATCGTAATAGGATCGTCAATTATCACATTCTCGGCCCGCTTTACTTTCCTCACCTCCTCTGCTTGTTCATCAATTGAGTTAAACCGGTGAATCACACCGATCCCGCCATAGCGCGCCATGGCAATTGCCATTGCTGCCTCAGTTACGGTATCCATATTTGCGCTCACAATCGGGATATTAATGTTAATCCGCCGAGAAAATTTTGTTTTGACATTAACCGTTTTTCGAGAACTGATGTCAGAGTATTGTGGAATAATTAATACATCATCAAAAGATAGGCCAATATCTGGCTTATCTTTTATATGCTCAGAAATTTTTTTCTTTTGCGGCATACCAAAAAAATTTTACCATATCTAAAAATTAAGTAAACGCCCTTGTCAAGGTTTTTAAATACTATATAATAATAGTAATAAAAGATCTTTTACCAGAAGGAGGAAATCATAAAAATGAAACCTTTGTATCTTGTAGTACATCCGCAGTGTATAACACAACACGAACGATTTAATCAACCTGATAAAAATGCTGAACTCGAAAGAGTACTAAAAGAAGAGGAATACAGAATTCAGAAGGAGCCTACCAATCAAATGCCACCGAATCTACCTAAAAATAGATTAATCAGAGTATGCGGAATATATGAAGAAATCTGTGTTTGGTTCGTATGGCAAAACTTACTGGATAGTGGATATCGAGCAGAAATTTATAGCCCTGCTTCTTTCAATGCGCCTCCATAAAAATTGAACATAACATGTGTTAAATACTCTTATCTCGACAATTTTAACTACTTTAAAAAGCGACTCGCAATGAGTCGTTTTTCAAATCCAAATCAACGCCCAAAGTTAACACTCGGTGTTAATGCTTAGTATTAATTCAGATACCATAGCTAAAATACAACGCAAGGGTATTGCATAATTTTTAAAACACTGTATAATAGCAACAACAGATCCTTAGAAAGGAGGAATCATGAACTGGCCAAAACTTCTCGTGTTCGTACGCCATGGCGAGAGCGAGGGAAATGCAGCTGAAGATCATGCAGCGCTTGGTAAGTCAACTCGCTACTTTGAACTTACTGAAAAAGGCGTAGAACAATGTGTCATTACAAAACGAGAATACCTAGACAAAAAATTTCCACACGGCTTTGATGCGTACTATACTTCTTACTACGAACGGGCTAAACAAAGCATGAGGATACTATATCCAGACACACAATTTTATACAGATGACAGACTTGCTGAAATGCATGAAGGAATTTGGGAAACTATGGTAGAAAAAAAAATTAAACAACACTATCCAGGAGAAATTGAGAGAAAAGAGCTTGACAGACGCTACCATTACCGAGCTCCTGGCGGCGAGAATGGGGTAGACCTTGGTATACGCATCCGCAGCTTTAATAACCATCTTAAAAAATGGTGGGGGAATAAAAAGGTCTTTATTGTCATGCATGGCAGATGGATGGTGAGGTTCCAGCAAGAAATACACGGTTGGCTTCCTGAGGAAACTGAACGTCGATGGAACATGAATCCCTTTGACAATGCTTCGATTACTATTTACACGAGGAATAAATCAGAACTTACCCTTGTAGAAGAAAATGTTGTACTATGGAAAGAAATACTTTAAAAACGACTCGTCACGAGTCGTTTTTTTTGTTCTCCCCTTTTTGTCACCCCGCACTCAACTCTGTTGAGTGCGGGGTGACAGGGAGAAACTAAGTTACAAACATTGCAATAGTTAATAATACGATGGTGGTAAACAATATGGCAGGCATAAAAGGATAGGCCCGCCCTATCCCAAACATACGCATCATGCGCCTGGTTATGGCATCAATGATTTGAATAATAATAATAAAAAGCGCTACAAAAAAAGGCGGCAAGATTGAGGTCGCTGCCATTTTCGCAAAAATATCACCCCATGCTACTTTAACAACGGTTTTAAAATAAGCAGGGATAACAATGAATATAAGAAACCATTTTGCCACCAGATATACTATGTTTTGTACAAGATAATGATGATAATATAGATCAGTTATAAACATTACAACCGTAAACAACAACCATACATGTAAAAACTCACGCTGAGCTGACAAATGTTTTATATCTGATAACGTGGCAACCGTAAACGACCCTAACAAAAACCATAACAAATAAATTTGTATCGTGCTAATTTTAATGACAAAAAATTGTTGAACTATTTCTTGAATCATACTCTTTGATTCCTCGGACTTCGTCCGAGGAATGACAAGGGGACGGAATGACAAGGGGACGGAATGACAAGGGGACGGAATGACAAGAGGGTTAGCGGAATGACAAGGGAGGGTAAACTGTGCCCTGTCGTTTTACCACAATGTTATTATGTTTAATTTGGATAAGGGTAGAAGGCGATGAAACATGCTTTCCCTTGTCAACATAAAAATCAATGGTATTGCCAAAATATTTTTTGGCTTGCGCAATGGTTATTGCCGGGGATTTTCCCGCAATATTTGCACTTGGGGCAACTAACGGGCCAGTATAGTGTAATAAATTTTGTAAACTTTTAACATCTGGTAAACGAAACGCAAGCGTATATTTACCGCGGTGAAGATATGAAAATTTCTTATTTTTACACGGCAAAATAATACTTACCTTACCAGGCCATAACGTTTTTAACCACTTTGTTACTCCTTTATCAATTGTAATGTTAAATAATTTTAAATCTTTCAATGATCCAATAAGGATAATCATTGGCTTTTTTAAATCTCTTTGGCGCAGTGTATACATTCTTTCAACAGTTTGTCTATTCAATGCAGAGCCGACAAGTCCATATATCGTATCGGTGGGGATAACCCCAACGCCACCCTGCTGTAATATTTTTTTTATTTTGGGTGTAAATTTATACGCGTCTACCATATATATATGATATCACTTTATCTATATTGAGTAAATTAATTTGTTGACTAACATCAAACTATATTATTCACAACCAAATTAAGCATAACAACGAAAATACAAAAGCCAGATTCAACTGGCTTTAATACTTATCCATAAACGAACTGAAAAGTTCCATTTCATCACCAACGACGGTAACATACAGCTTAACACCCTCACACTCTGCGGGTAAACGTAAACCATCTGGGAAAGGCTCCCTAAGGCCCACAAACAGATATGGCTCATCTGGATCTTCACCTCTCTTTTGTAAATCTTCCCTTACCTCTTCTAGTGAACGCGTACCACCTTGTTTTTCTCTCTCAACTCTGCCTCGATCACTGTCGCCACATACATTGATATATTCATCATAGGGCTTACACGTCATAAAATCTTGCACAAATTGTTCCATAGCTTTGTTTACACGCGCCTCTGGATATTTACTCATGTCACCCCCTTATTTTATAAAGAACTACCATTACCATATCAGTTTAATATATTGCTCGTCTTTGTCAAGTACAAAAACGAAATGGAGACATCTCTTAGATATCTCCATTTGATTCTTCTTGAGTATCTCGTTGAAACTCAGAGGGTCGTTTATCTAATGTCCCTTCTTTCTCTGCCATTTCCCTCATCCATTCCTCTCGAATCTCTCTTATGGTAGGTTGTTCTGCTACTTGAGACTTGCGACGCAAAGCTATGGCTTCACCTAAACGTCCAAGGGCGGTAATGCCCGTAAACAAAGCCCACCATCCTAGGTCAACTACTATAAGAAATATGGTTGACACCCCTGCTAAAAGAGCCTCTAAAAGCTTAACAGTCGACGGATCCTTGATTCTTTTCATGACTCCTCCTTTTCTAACTAACGATTGCTCTATGTATAATAACAATATACCATATTTTTAAAAGCATGTCAAGTCACACGCACGCATGCAGGGTGACAAAGGGAAGCGGGATGACAAAAAGGGGGAAAATGAAAAGAGCTGGCTTTATATGGCCAGCTCTTTTAAATCTCCTTTTTTAATCGTTGTAATATTTTCAATCGTTCATCCAAAGATATTGGTGTCGCGATAGGAAAAACCATAACAAATACTCTGCTGCTCCCCATATTGATATCCTGCCAACCATATTCTCGTGCCGGAACGCCAAAAAACTCCTGAAACACTCGCTTACCAATAAAGCACACTACCTTTGGCTTATGTTTCTTGATTCGCGCACGAAGTGTTCCGCACCCCTTAAAAAACTCGTACTGAGGAACACCGTCCGAAGATCTTATTGCTCTTTCTACTATATCGGTAATCCCATAGTTATAATCAAGAAGCTCTGTATCATCAATCTGTGTATCGGTTAGGCCAGCGAGATGTAACTGTTTCCAAAAAGGATGATTCGGCTGAGAAGAAAAATAGTGCCCATTTTGTATTGATTTTATATGAGGGTTAATATCCACAAATAAAATGTCTAATCCTTTCTTTATTATGGGCGGCAAGCCATACTGTTTGTTCTTTCCTTTTGACATGTATACCTCCTTTGTATCGTTACTATAACTATATTACTAGCCTACCATATTCTTAAAAAATGTCAACATGCTATAAGAGGTGACCGGGGGAGGGCAGAATGACAAAGGAAAGAGGGAATGACAAAAAAGGCTTTGCATGCTATTATTAGACTGTTATACTAAATACTGCTATAATAATAGTTGTTAAATTGTTATCTTGTTAAATTAATTTATATGACCAGTCAAAATCTTTTCTACATCACTACGAGCGCAGCAATTATTATAATCAGCATTCTGATTATTGTTCTGGTAATTATTGCGATTGTGATTGCACTCCGGTTTGCCAAGTTTGCCCGCGGACTTTCTCGTGCATCGACCCGAATGGAAGAATTCTTTAAAACGCTTAAAGACAAACTGAAATACTCTGCTATTATGGCGCTTATGGCCGAAGGATTAAAAGAAGCAGTTGGGCTGATTAAAGAAAAACGGGGCGGTGATAGCAAGCGAAAAAGGAAAAAATAAAAAGTAAAAGCGACAAGAAAAAATTTAAAATTTTTTAATTTTAAAATGTCGTTTTTCATTTTTAGTTTTCAAATTTTAATTTATGTCTTTTATTCATCTCCACACCCACAGTCACTACTCTTTATTAGACGGGCTGCCTAAAATTGATGAACTTATTGCCGCAGCAAAAAAACATAATATGAAGGCATTAGCCTTAACCGATCACGGCGTCATGTATGGCGCCATTGAGTTTTATCAAAAGGCAAAAGCGGCAGGCATTAAACCAATTATTGGCATTGAAGCATATGTTGCCCGCCATGGCAAAGAAAAAAAACGACCAAAAATTGATGAAAAACCATACCATATCATCTTGTTAGCAAAAAACAATCAAGGGTATAAAAATTTATGTCTTTTAACCACCATAGCCCACTTAGAGGGCTTTTATTATAAACCCCGCATTGATCACGACGTTTTAAAACAACACTCATCAGGAATTATTGCACTTTCAGGTTGCATACAAGGAGAAATTCCACAGTTCATCATTAACAAACAAATGGATAAAGCAGAAAAAGCATTATTACAATATAGGGAAATATTTGGCAATGATTTCTATTTAGAAATTCAAGATCATCCAGGACTTGATAAACAAACGCTGGTGAATAAAGCGCTCATTAAACTTTCAAAAAAACATAAGGTAGAGCTGGTTGCAACGGCTGATCTTCATTATATAGACGAAGGCGATAAAGAAACACAGGACATTTTACTTTGCATTCAAACTAAAAAAAAGAAAGCAGATAAAGACCGCTTATGCATGCTTGATGATGAATATTCGTTTCACCCGGTCCAAGAGATGATGCAACGATTTAGGAAACATCCTGAAGCAATTGAAAACACACAAAAAATTGCTGATAGGTGCAATATAGAAATTGAACTTAAAAAAATCAAACTCCCCTACTTCCCGGTTCCCAATGGCAAGTCTGATGACCAGTATTTAAAAGAATTATGTGAAAAAAAATTATCTGACCGATATACACGAAAAACCAAGGAAATCACTGACCGTCTTGAATATGAACTCTCAGTAATTCAACAAACTGGATTTGCTTCATACTTTTTAATTGTGCAGGACTTTACCAACTGGGCAAAACAAAATGGCATTGTAGTCGGTCCAGGCAGGGGGTCAGTTGGAGGATCTATTGTTTCTTATATACTCGATATTACTAATATTGACCCTTTAAAATATGGACTGATCTTCGAACGCTTTTTAGTCATCGGACGCGTTGCGCCACCGGATATTGATTTAGACTTTGCTGATACACGCCGCGATGAAGTAATCCAATATGTTGAAGACAAGTACGGCAAAGACCATGTTGCGCAAATCATTACGTTTGGAACTATGGCAGCGCGCGCGGCCATCAGAGATGTTGGCCGCGTACTTGACTACCCCTATGCTCTCTGCGACAAGCTTGCAAAAACTGTACCCTTTAATACTACACTTAATAAAGCACTTGCCATTTCCTCGGAGCTCAAAGAATTATATGAAACCAATGAAGATGCAAAAACAATTCTTGACATGGCAAAAAAATTAGAAGGGGTTGTCAGGCACGCATCCAAGCACGCCTGCGGCGTCGTTATTACGCCAGAACCACTGACTCAATATATGCCAGTCCAATACGATATGGCTGATAAAAAAACCATAATTAGTCAATATGAAATGCATGCGATAGAAGACTTGGGGTTATTAAAAATGGATTTTTTAGGACTTAAGAATCTTACGGTTATTGAAAACGCCGTCAAAATTATAAAAGCATTGCATAATATTAATATTGATATTGATACAATTCCGTTAGATGATAAAAAAACATTTGCACTTTTGAAAAAAGCGCATACTAAAGGGGTTTTTCAATTGGACGGAAGCGGTATGCGGCGATACTTAGAACAATTAAAACCAACATTATTTGAAGATATTATTACCATGATCGCATTGTATCGCCCTGGACCTATGGAGCTTATTCCTGAATATATTGGACGAAAACAGGGCAAGAAAAAAATCTCCTATCTTCACCCAAAACTAAAACCCATATTAGAAACAACATACGGCATTGCAGTTTTTCAGGAACAAATATTACAAATTGCCAGGGATTTAGCTGGGTTTACCTTAACTGAAGCTGATGTATTACGCAAAGCAGTAGGGAAAAAAATAAAAAAACTGCTTCAAGAGCAAAAACAAAAATTTATTAATGGTTGTATTAAAAATAACATTCCCAAAACTACTGCTGAAAAAATATTCGCCTTTATCGAACCGTTTGCCGGTTACGCATTTAATCTCGCGCATTCGACGTGCTATGCCATGATTGCGTATCAAACCGCATATTTAAAAGCAAACTATACAACTGAATTTATGGCAGCACTCTTAACCGCGGACCAAAATGATATTGACCGCATTGGATTAGAAGTTGAAGAATGCAGGAAAATGAATATAGAGATTTTGCCTCCTGACATTAACGAAAGTTATGAAAACTTTACGGTTGTTGAAAGTGCATCATCAGAAAAAAACAAACAAGGCAACATCAGATTCGGACTCTTAGCTATTAAAAACGTAGGTAAGGGCATTGTAAAAAGTATTATTGATGAACGAGAAGAAAATGGTAGCTATCAAAACTTAGAAGATTTACTCTCACGTGTACTGAGTAAAGATTTAAATAAAAAATCTTTGGAAAGTTTAATTAAAACTGGAGCCATGGATGAATTAGGTGAGCGAGGTCAAATGTTGGAAAATATTACAACGCTCACAGAATTCGCGCGAAAAAAACAAAAAGATAAAAAACAGGGGCAAACCACCTTATTCGGCATACTCCCCTTTGGTGGTTCGCTTAGTTTAAAACTGAAAAAATCATCACCAGCCCAACACCAACAAAAACTATTATGGGAAAAGGAACTGCTCGGCCTTTTTATCTCATCCCACCCCTTACAAGAATATGAAAAACTTATACAAAAATATGCGACACCAATTTCTCGGGCAAAAAACGATATCCCTTTGCAAAACCGTATACATAACAATAAGGTAAAAATTGCGGGGATTATCACCACTATTAAAAAAGTCACCACCTCAAACTCTCAAACCATGATATTTGTAAAAGTTTCAGACCCAACCGGCGAAATTGAAGCAATTGTATTTCCTAATGTTTTTAAGGCCCATGCTCACGTATGGGAAGAAAATAATATCGTCTCTATTTCAGGCAGACTTTCTGATAAAGACGGTGTGCCAAAAATCATTGCAGAAACCGTAAAACAAGTAAACAAAGATACATTAGATGAATTCTTGTTAAAAAATAAATAAAATGATATAATAACTATATGCCCAATATCTTTATTTCTCCACACAATAAAATCGCATATATATTTTCAATACTTACGATTCTTTTAGGCGCAAGTATCATTCTGGGCCATATTAGCACAAGCTACGGCGCAGAAATCGTAATTATCCCTGAACCTGAAGAGATTGATGTAAATTTTAGAGTACAAATCGTCCAAAATCAAGAAAATATATCTGATGAAGATCAAACACTGACAGGAAACGTTCTTGAAACGATTCAAAGTGTCAAAAATACATATACGGCTGAGGCAACGGTATCAATGGAAGACTATGCTGAAGGAGAAATCACTCTTACCAATGACACATTCTCGCCCATCAATTTTGTCGCGAGTACACGATTTGCCTCTCCTGATGGCCTTATCTTTCGCGCCACCAATAGAGTACACATCCCCACAAAAGGCACCACGACGGCACGTGTCCGCGCTGACCAAATGGGCCCTGATTATGACATAGGAGCAACAACGTTTACTATTCCTGGCCTCAAAAGCCCTGCCTTGATAGAGAATATCACTGCGATAAGTGAACAAGCCATGACCGGAGGATTAAAAAAAACCGGTATTGTGATGCAGGCAGATATTGATAACGCAGAAAAAGTTTTGTATGACACGTTGTATGCACAAGGGGTCGATGAAATTGAACAACGTCTGTATGAATCAAATTCAGCACAAACTGGTCTTAAAATTGTTATAAAATCACAAGAATTAGAAAAACAAACAAATGCCGTCGCTGGTCAAGAAAAGGCAGAGTTTACCTCCACGCTCACCTTAAAAATTGGTGCAGTCGCATTTAGGGAAAAGGAACTGCTTGATTCTGCAATCTCACAACTAAAAAAAGAAATTCCTGAATATAAAATGCTTGCCGCGTACGACCCTGAGAGCCTTTCCTATCGCTTATCAAGCTATGATCCAGATAAAGGGCAGGCTGAACTTGAAGCTCAACTTCGGGGATACATGGTTCTTAACGCAGGTCATGAAATATTGGAGAAAGTTCGCTTACGAAATTTATCTAAGCCTGAAGCCCAAACCTATTTAGAAAACTTTAAAGAAATCAAAAGCGTAGATATAAACCTACGGCCGCCATTCATATTAAAAAAAGTACCGCACGATATTGGCAAAATTGATGTCACTATAAAAAAAATTAACTAAATGACTAAAATTCAATATCCCCTTGATGCCCTTCGTCATTCAACCAGCCATTTAATGGCTGCGGCAATTTTAGATTTATTCCCTCAAGCCAAATTTGGCGTCGGCCCGGCGACTGAAAATGGCTTTTACTACGATATTGATATTGGCCGTACCATTACTCCAGCTGATCTTAAAAACATTGAGAAAAAAATGAAAGAGCTCAAGCGTAGAAATCTTAAATACAAACGAGATGAGATAACCATTGATACGGCAATAAAACTCTTTACTAGACTCAATCAAAAATATAAGGTTGAGCTTTTAAACGATATTAAAAAATATGGCAGCACTGAAATTGATGCACGAGAATCTGGATTGAGCAAATCAGGATCAGATAACGTAAGTATTTATACTCTGGGCGACTTTACTGACCTATGCCGCGGTCCGCATGTAAACACAACCCGTGATATTGGGGTATATAAACTATTAAAAATTGCCGGGGCCTACTGGCGCGGCACTGAAAAAAATAAAATGCTCCAGCGCATCTATGGTGTGGCATACTCTAAACAATCTGAACTTGATACATTTCTCAAACTTCAAATTGAAATTGAAAAAAGAGATCATCGAAAATTAGGAAAAGAGCTTGATCTTTTTAGCTTCCATGACGTGAGCCCTGGTGCTCCCTTTATCCACCCCAAGGGTATGGTTATTTTTAAAGAATTAGAACAATATTGGCGTGAAATTCATGAAAAAGCAGGTTATCAAGAGACCAGCACACCTATTATGGTTAAAGACAGTGTATTTTCTCAATCAGGACACCTCAAACACTACCGCGAAAATATGTTTGGCTTAATGGTAGAAAAAGAACAATACTTTTTAAAACCAATGAATTGTCCTGAATCCACCTTTATCTATAGAACGCATATGCGCAGTTATAAAGATCTGCCCTTGCGGCTATCGGAGATTGGGAAACTGCATCGAAACGAACTCTCGGGCGTATTAGGCGGCATGTTTCGGGTACGGCAACTTACCATGGATGATGCACATATATATGCTACCCTTGATCAATTACAAACTGAAATCAGCGGGATTTTAAAACTGATTAAGCTTTTCTATGCGCTTTTTAAATTTAAACCAACCCTTTATTTAGCAACGAGACCTGATGATGCAATGGGTGATCCAAAGCTATGGAAAAAAGCTGAAAAATCATTGAAATATGCATTAAAAAAAAATAACATAGATTATGAGCTTAAACTAAAAGATGGTTCATTCTATGGCCCTAAAATTGATGTGCATATTAAAGATGCGCTTTCCCGTGACTGGCAGCTTGCAACCATTCAGCTTGATTTTCAAATGCCAGAACGTTTTGATCTTAAATACATTGACAATAAGGGAAAAAAACAACGACCCATTATGATTCATCGGGCCATTTTTGGTTCATTTGAACGATTTATTGGTATTTTAATTGAACACTATGCTGGTCTTTTTCCTGTTTGGCTCTCACCAATTCAAGTATATATCACGTCCGTAGGATCTGCACATGAAAACCCTGCAAAAAAACTAAGACAAGAGCTGGAGAATAATGGTATCAGAGTATGGCTTGATACGTTAAACGAAACCATCTCGTATAAAGTACGAAAGGCTGAAAAACAAAAAATCCCGTATATCCTCGTAATTGGAGACAAAGAAGTGAAGGGAAAAACCTTAAATGTGCGCATGCGGGGCAATAAGGTAGAACGAATGAACAGAAAAAAATTTATTGATAAACTCCTGGATGAGGTAAAAAACAAAAAATAATCCCCCACTTTTGCGCGCTTGCGCGAAAAATTGGGGATGACAAGGGGGTGTGGATAACTAATAAACTATATGCTATACTATAATATAGAAATATAAGAACCTTTCCTCGCTTCGCCATGGCACCATACGGTGCATGGCTTCGCTCGGAAGAACCTTGAAATTAAAGTTACTATAATTTATAGGAATTAAGGCGCTTTAATTATAAGCTAATGCATTTATAATTTTAACATATGACCAAAACAAAGTATATTATTATCATACTTGCTGCTCTTGGGCTTGTGGCAACACCTTTTTTAAATATTAAAGCCCAAGATACGGCAACAGGAGAAGATGCGGCATTGTCATCAGAACTATCTCCCTCTGGAGATAGCGCTCCTGCCGAGCTTGATACGGATACTATTCAAAAATCACCAGCAACTGAGTCAGAACCTATTGTTGATGAAGAGAGTGTTGATGTTTCTCTCGAACAACCCGCTATTGAAGACGCCTTTGATCCTGCTGAACCAACGGGAGCGCCTGAAGAAGTATTTGAAGATGAAAATATTACCTTTGAAGACCTAGAAATTAATGACCCAAGGCTTCTTCCCACCAGCCCATACTACCCTATAAAAAACATCTGGCGTGGATTTCGCACAACCTTCACCTTTGACCCGATACGAAAAGCTAAACTCAAACTGCGCTTCGCTGATGAACGACTTTTTGAGGCAAAAAAAGTAGCTGAAAGAGGTGATAAGCCTAAAATAGTTACTGAAGCGCTCGAACGGTATGAAAAAGAATTTTCTAGCGTCTCTGATCTTCTTAAACAAGCTCCTGAAGAACGGAAAGAAGAAATAAAACGATTTGCTGATAAAATTATTGATCACTCGTTTAAGCAGCAGCGCTTAATTGATGGCATTGAAAAACGCCTTGATCCCGAACACTTTGAAAAGATAAATAAAGTCAGAGAAAACGGCATAAAACATTTTGCCCAAGCAATTACCAATTTTACACCGCCCGAAGAAATACATGAAAAAATTACCAATGTCATAGAAAAGCAGCGCGGCAGTAATTTCAAGCACTTTAAAAACCTTGAGGTTTTAAAAGCAGTTGAAGAAAAAGTGCCTGAAGCAGCACGTGATGCGATACGTCAAGCGCAAGATAACGCACTCAAGCGACTTCAGGAAAAAATGACTGAAATTGATGAAGAAGAACGAGAACGGTTCAAAGACTACGTTGATAATATCGGCGGCAATGAAGTACGCCACCTTGAGATTCTTAGTGACTTTACCACCCGAGAAATACCGGATATCATCAGGGAAGAAATGGAGCATGCCAAAGAAAAAGCATTTTTGAGGATTGAAGAAAAAATGAAAAAATTCACCCGTGAGGAAGAAAAAAGAGAATTCCTCAAACACTTAGAAGGCGGTGAAATGGAAGATCTGCGTATTATTAAAGAACTAGAAAATAATCTTGCCCCGGAAACAATTGATAAAGTTCTCGAGATCAAAAACAAGGCAATGGACAATTTCAGACGTGACTTTGAAGCGGCAACAACACCTGAAACACAAGATAAATTCTTTGATAAAATTGAAGAATTCCATGATGTAAAACAATTTGAAGTCTTCAAAGAGATTGAAAAAATCATCCCTGAAGATAAAAAAGAATTCTTTGAAAAAATGAAAGCAAAAGCAATAGAAGAAATGAAGCGGGATGTTGAAGGTGCGCGCGATGAGCGCCACCGCGCAGAAATATTTGAACGATTAGCCGGCGATGCGCCGGAGCACTTTGAAATTATATCTGAATTTGCGCCACCGCCTGAAATCATTGAGGGTCTATTCCGATACCAGACTGACCGACTGCGTGAAAGAATTGAAGCGATTGAAGATCCTGACCGCCTCCATTTCTTTGAGCAGCGCATTGCAGGAGAAGAGGGTATTAGAGCTGAAATTGAGAGGCGCGCGCCAGAAATTCTTGGCCGCCTTGAACAACGTGTTGGAGAAAAATTGAGAGAAATTGATGTAGAGATGGTGGTTCACAAAATCGACCGTGCCTTTGAAAAGTTAACTGATATAGAAGAAGATATTAGAGACATCGAAGCTGAAGACCCAGATCTTTTCGAAGACTTACAACACTCTCCTGTATTTACCTTACTCGAAGGCGTTCGCACTCATATTGATAATGCAGAAACAGCGCTTGATGAAGAACAATTTGGCAAAGCTTTTGGACAAGCAAATTCGGCACTTCATCAATTGCGCAACATCTTTAGAATTATTGGCGGAATTGAACTAGAATTTGAAATAGCGCATGAACGACTTGAAGAAATGGAAGAAATGATGGAGCTTCAAGAAGAATTTATGAGAGAGCTTGAAGAAGAAATGATAGAAGGGGAAGAAGAGCTTCAAGAAGAATTTATGGAAGAACTTATGGAGAAAAAGCTACGCATGATGGAAGAAATGAGAGAAGATGAAGAAGATCAAGAATTTGAAGAACGCGAAAGAGAACTCTTTAGAAAAGATAAAAGAAGGATGATGGAAAGTATAATTCAAGAACGAACAAGGCCGGAAGAGGCAGAGTTTGAATTTAGATTCGAACAAGAATTCTTTCCTGAAGAAAAACGTAGTGGATTTGAAGAGGTTATAGAACAATTACCAAGCCATGTCCAAAACCAACTACAAAATCTTCCGCCCGACATGGTACCACAAGCATTAGATCGACTTAAAATAAAAATAGAACATAGAGAAAGGCCCTTGCCCCCCCTTGAGGGCGAAGAAGAAGTCCTTCCCCCTGGATTACTTGGCCCGCCTATTGAGATAGAACCGCCGTTTTTTGAAAAACCTTTAGAAACAATCCGGAAAGATATTCCTGAGGCAATAAAAAGGCGCCTTCGTATTGAAAAAGAAGAACCGGGCGTTACCTGCTATTTATGGTCATTCGACGCTGAAGGATGTAAACGTAAAGGCGGCGAAGTAATTTTTTCAGATCCAGATGAAAACGGGTGCGAACCACCGCCAAAATGTATTTTACCGGATGATATAGAACCGATTATAAAGCCTATACACGAAACAATACCTAAGCCAGTGATCTGTATTCAGGTAATTACACCAGCTAAAAATCCAAAAACAGGAGAATGCAAAAACTTCCCTACTCCATGTGATGTTCCAGAACACTGGGAAACAGTAGATAGGTGTGAAGATATAAAACCTCTTGAACACGATCGACTCAGAAAAGAACAATTAATAGATGAAGAGCGCCTCCGAGAAGAACGGCTCAAAGATGAGCGGCGAGAACAAGAAAATCTTAGACTAGAACAGCTGCGCATAGAAGAAGATTTTCTTAGAAAAGAACAAGAGCGCCTTAAAAACCTAGAGGATGAAAAGGCACGAGAAGATAAATTGCTCGAAGAACAAAGACAAAAAGAACTAGAAAACCAAATACGTGAGCCCCTTGGAGAGCCAATTGAAAGCGGGGTAAAGCCAATTCCTGAAAAAACGTTTGAACCAATAAAAATTGAGCCGACAACAACTCTTGAACCAACACCCATTATCAAACCAGAGCCTATTATTAAACCAACACCCGTCTTTAAACCAACACCCATTATCAAACCAGAGCCTATTATTAAACCAACACCCGTCTTTAAACCAACACCCATTATCAAACCAGAGCCTATTATTAAACCAACACCCGTCTTTAAACCAACACCCATTATCAAACCAGAGCCTATTATTAAACCAACACCCGTCTTTAAACCAACACCCATTATCAAACCAGAGCCTATTATTAAACCAACACCCGTCTTTAAACCAACACCATTACCAGTAATTGAAGAACCTGCGCCTGTCTTTGAAGAGCCTATACGAGAACCTTCCTTTGAAGAGCCGTCCGCGATTTTCCCCAGCTCATCTGGTGGAATCTTTGAAAGAATTAAAAACTTATTCAGATAATATACAATAATTTATCATAAGCAAAAGTCAGGAGATTATCTCCTGACTTTTGTGTAGATCTACTTCCAATAACTCACGCCTTTTCAATTGTTCGAATCCGTATTAAAATAGCAATATAGACACCGATAAGAAGAAGGATTAACGGAAAAAGGTTCCACCACCATCCAAATCGAACAATCGTATTATACAATCCATGAAGCACAATAGCTAATATAAGGCCATACATACCAACTGATTTTTTTAGATTTTGAAATTTAACTAAACCAATATAATACCCAATAATTCCTCCTGAAAGAAAATGTAAAAACGTCGTAGTAATTCCCCGTAACATCACGGTCCACGCGCCTCCTAAAACACTATCGCTGATAATGCCATACAAAACATTTTCTGCAAACGCAAATCCAAGCCCTAATACCATACCATAAATAAACCCGTCACGTAGCTCATCAAAATGTACGGAAGGATATACACGCAGCCGTAAAATAATATATTTTCCCCCTTCTTCAAACAACCCATCTACTAAAAATGAAAGAATAAAAATAGCAGCAACTGCTGAAATATATGGCGAACCCTTAACTATACCGGTGACTGCTCCTGCAATATAAATCAGGGGAATGGTTAAAACAACGCCCCATACAAAGGTCTTTAAAATCTGCATGCCAGGCTCAGGTGCAGATTTATCTAATCTCAAACAAACAAGAAGCCATACTAACGCCGGCCCCCCGGATAACAATAAATATAATAATAGTTTTGAAACTGTTAACTCAGATAACAAAAAATTAATTAAAGACATACTAATTACATTATAAGAACCTGACTTCGTCAGAACCTTGATTTTCAATTAAGAACCTGCTCACTGCGTTCGCAGAACCTTGAAATTCTGTCGAGCTTCGCAAATTAATAAATAAATTTCTTATTTGCTCACCTCTAAGAATTATACCATATTATATAAAAATGCAAAAACAATTGCCCAAACTTATTATCATTCTCGGTCCTACGGCTTCAGGTAAAACTGAATTAGGTATTCGATTAGCTAAAAAATTTGACGGTGAAATAATTTCAGCTGACAGCAGAACGATCTATAAAGAAATGGATATTGGCACTGCAAAACCCCGCCCAAATCCAGCCCTTTTCGAAAAAGAGCTGAACATGAGCGGACGAGTCCAAGCACTAATTATTCAAGGCATCCCCCACTATATGATAGATATTGTCAGCCTTAATCAAGAATTTACCGTTGCACAATTTAAACAGCGTGCGCAAAAAATTATATCTGATATACATAAACGCAAAAAAATTCCCTTTTTAGTTGGCGGAACCATGCTCTATATACAAACGCTGGTGGATAATTTTACTATCCCTCGCGTTCCACCAGATACAAAGCTCAGAAAAAAACTTGAAAGTATAATAACACGCAAAGGCCTGGAGCATGTATATAATCAACTTATTACGCTTGATCCTGGCGCGAAAGACTTTGTACAATATCAAAACCCCCGTCGAATCATTCGTGCACTTGAAGTATGTATAAAAACAAAAAAACCTTTTTCCCAACTTCGAAAAAAAGGAAAGCCATTATTTAATACCTTACAAATTGGTATTTATACAGATCGAGAAAAACTCTATAAAAGAATTAATATGCGTGTTGATTCTATGGTAGATAAGGGATTAATACAAGAAGTAAAAAATTTATATCAAAAATATCCACATAACCGTGTTCTTGCAAACACCATTTGCTATCAAGAATTTTCTCCTTACCTATCCCGCGGGCTTCACCCACGGAATGACAAAGGAGTAAAGAATGACACTTCTTCTGTCATTTCGCAAACCCCTTCTGTCTTTCCACGTGGAGAGCGAGATGACAAAAAGGGAGAGCGGGAAGGCGAACTTTTAAAAACTATTGAAGAAATTAAAAAAAATACGCGCCACTATGCGCGACGCCAGACTACCTGGTGGAAATCTGACAAGAGAATCCATTGGATACAAAATTATACTCAAGCACAAAAACTCGTATCTACATTCTTACGCTAATTTTTTTTCTAATAATTTACGCACTATTTCAGGGTCAGCTTGGCCCTTTGTTTTTTTCATAACCTGCCCTACTAAAAACTGAATAACATTTATATTACCAGCCTTAAATTTTTCTACCACATCTGGATTATCATCAATCACCTCTTTGACAAAATCTTTTAACGCTTTGGTGTCATCAACTGTCTGCAATTGATAATGTGATATAACATAATCAGGATCAGCATGGGTGAGAACCATTTTTTCTAAAATCTGTTGAGCAACCGTGGAAGAAACTTTTTTCTCATATAGTAAAATAATAAACTCGGCAAAATTCTCTGGGCTTATGGGGAATTCTTTTTCTGATGTTGTAAGAGGCAGATATCGGTTGATCAGCCAATTCGCTGTGAGTGTAACCAATTTATTTTTATTTTTCTTCCAAATCTCTTGTTCAGTCCCCTCAACTGTTTCAAGACTTATCAGCCATGCTTTTATCTCACTCATAATTTTTTCCACGAAATCAGCCAATGATCGGTTACTGGATAAAATCTTTGCATTTGCGAGAGAGAGTCCATACTCGCGCATAAACCGCTCTCTCTTAGCAATAGGCAACTCTGGTAACAGCCTACGGATTTCATCAATATGTATAGGTGCATCCTTTAACGCAAAAGATATAGGCGGTAAATCCGGCTCTGGAAAATATCGATAGTCTTGCTCTTCTTCTTTCCATCTCTGCTCATACGTAACATGTCTCTTCTCATCCCAGCCTCGCGTTGTCTGAGTTTTTGGCGCTCTGTTTTTTTCCCAAAGCTGTGCTTGCCGTTGTATCTCATATATGAGCGAGTCTTCAACTGACTTGAATGAATTAAGATTTTTTATCTCTGTTTTAGAAAACATGTTTTTACTTCCCTTGGGCCTCAACGATATATTGGTGTCGCAACGCATCTGCCCATGCTCCATGTCAGCATTTGAAATATCTAAATATCGTGCAAGCAACTGCAACTCCTGAAGAAATATTTTTGCCTCTGGCGGAGAACGGAACACAGGCTTTGTTACGACCTCAAGCAAGGGAACACCAGAACGATTAAAATCAACCAAACTTCCCTTGCCTTTTTCTGGATGTAAAAGTTTGGCTGTGTCTTCCTCTAAATGAACCCGTTCAAGGTGGATCTTTTTCCCTTTTGTGCCTGTGTTAATCTCTAATAATCCACCAGAAATAAGCGGCAGCTTATACTGACTTATCTGATATCCTTTGGGCAAGTCAGGATAAAAATAGTTTTTACGATCAAAATATGACTCTTCTGAAACTTCTCCCTCGAGCGCCAGTCCTATAGCCAAACTTTTCTGCACTGCTGACTTATTTATCACGGGCAACACGCCAGGATGACCTAAACAAATAGGACAGATATTGCTATTCGGCTGTAAAGGGTCTGTTTCATTTACACAACTACAAAATAACTTGCTGTTTGTATTAAGCTCTAAATGAATCTCAAGACCTATAATTGGCTCGAGGTTAGTCATGGATTTTTATGATACATTTTTGCCAGACAACACTGCTGGAATAGTTTTAAGCAGTATCTGAAAATCAAGAAGAGGTGACCAGTTTTCGATATAATAAATATCTAATCGCGCCTCTTCCTCAAAAGACAATTTTGAACGCCCAGAAATTTGAGCTAACCCTGTTATGCCTGGTTTAATACTTAATAATTGCCTATGTGCTCTTTGATATTTCGCAACCTCTTGCGGCTCATGGGGCCGCGGGCCCACTAAGCTCATCTCTCCTTTTAATACATTAAACAACTGCGCAAGTTCATCTAAACTGCTTTTTCTCAAATACTTTCCGACTCTTGTAATACGCGGATCATTTTCTATTTTAAAAAGCGGGCCATCTCTTTCATTACGCTCTAGCAAATCTCTTTTCATCTCATGTGCGCCTTTAATCATAGAGCGAAATTTATAAAGCATAAACTTTTTCCCGCGCGCACCCACGCGTTCTAGTTTGACAAAAATCGATCCTTCAGAATCAATCCTAATAATAACTCCTATGATAAAAAACACGGGCAACAAAATAACTAAAGCAACAAACGAAACAATTACATCTGCCAACCGCTTCACAATCCTCCCCCATCCCTCAAGCGCTGTTTTCAAGATGGTAACAATGGGTATACCAGCTAATGTTTGTGTTCTCACATTGGTCGTCAGCGATCCAAAAATATCAGCAGCATATCGAAACACAATATGATGATCATTACAAAAATCAATCAACTGCATCGTCTGCAGACGTGAAAGATGAGGATCGCCAGAAATAAAAGATTCAACTAAATGAGCTTTTGATGACCACACGCGCGTGAGCTCATCAATGGTTTTTGGCCGTGCCAAAACTTTATACCCGAGCCCTGGAGTATTTTGAAGATGAGATGCAATTTTTTGCGCGATAGTTCCTGCGCCAAAGACTAAAACTGGCTCTAATCCTTTGCCCCGGTTATAAAAATAAAGCTCTATAAAATGAGTTGCTATTCTCCCCAAACTTACAAAAATAATGCTCATTCCCCAACCAGCTAAAATAATAAAGCGCGAAGAAAAAAGTTCACGCTGAAAAAAAATGACAAGGATAATCAGCATCATCCCTACCGATGAAGCAAAAAATATATTTAAAAACTCATAAGAGAAATGTCTTCGCTGACTTAAGCGATACAATCCAGACAAGGCAAAAATGACAAGCCATACTAATGCAATAAGTAATATATGATAAAAATATTGCGTAAAGGGAATCTCATAAATCACGGGCCGCAATTCTACCAGCGTAGAAAAACGCAGATAATATACAAAGATCCCGGCTAATACCAGCATCATATAATCAATAGGTATTAAAAGACTAGAAATGATGAGTTTAAGTCTTTGCATGTCTTTATATTATCCCAAAAAAATGAGAATTGCAAGCGTTAAACTTGCAATTCCCACATACGTAGACCTATAAGCCGAATTCTGTCGAGGATGATTATTTATCTAGGTTCGCTGTTACCAGCGAACTCGTACGACCTACCGTAGTTTGGTCTTTCATCCAGGTAAGGATTTAGCCGTTTCACCTCAGTTTTCCTATCCCTTTATAACTGAGCTCAACCTGCTGAACTTATCCGAGTTTTTCAAGGATACAGGTTGCCTTTAGATTTCTCTTGTGGCGTCTCTGTTCGCACCTCTACGAGCATTGATCGCTCGCGACGGGCGTTACCCGCTACCCTACTCCGAGTACTCAAATTACTGAATACTTGGGGATGTTCGGACTTTCCTCCCCGCACTCAACGCATTGAATACGGAGCAATCATCCAGTCTACTTAACTATATAATAACACAAATCCTCGTGTTTGTCAACACTTTATTTGCTCTCATAAAAAGTATAACCAGCAAATAAATGCTGGTTATGCCCTACTTATCCAACAAGCCTCAATCGACTGGATCTGTCTCAGGATATTTCACTGCTATGGTGATAAAAAGTCTATAATTTGTAGCCGCCGTGTGCATCTCTATCTCATGGCCTGTAATCTTGTGCTCCCTAATCCACTCATTCACCTCCTGAGTGAGTTTAGCTGTAGTCTCCCCCGGCTCACCCGATCTACCAGCAATAATATTAACACTGAAAAGCTCAATCCGCGGATTAATCATATTGACTCCTCCTTATATTGTGTGTTGTGAACTTATTAATGCCCGGTATTGCTGGCGCTAAGCCAGCAGAACCAGACGGTAATCATATATAACTATAACACAAATTCTTGTTCTTGTCAACACTCCCGCACTCGTCATGTTATAACAAATTAAGTAACAAACTTACTGCTGCTACTAAAACAAACGCGATTTGAAAACCAACAAAACTAATTAACTATTATCAATCGCTTGATTAACTAACGTATCGGCAATCTTATTTTTTTCACGAGGGATATGGTAAAAATTAACTGTTTTAAAATTTTGCAATAAATTCCATACTTTAATAAACAGAGATCCTAAAGCTGGATTTTTTATTTTATATTTTTGATTTAACTGCTCTACAACTAATTTGCTGTCTAGGTAGCAATCAAGCTCATCAGCACCTAATTTTTTTGCCTTTTCTAATCCTAAAATGAGCGCTTTGTATTCTGCTTGATTATTAGTCCCTTTCCCTAAAAATTCAGCATATTTTTTAAGCACCTTACGATTTTTATCATATATAACTACGCCAGCGCCACTTGGCCCTGGATTAGATCGCGCCCCTCCATCGGTATATACTATAAGTTTCATATACGCTTTAAAATGTTATGAGATTCCTCGGCTCGCTGCGCTCGCCTCGGAATGACACCTTTTATTGTCTTTCCGCACGAACCACGGGATGACAAAAGGGGATGCGGGATGACAAAAGGGGTTATTTTGACTTTTTTAAATCAATTACTTTTATTTGTAATTCTTGCCGGCCATTAAAATAATTTATACCCAATTCAACAACTATATCTACATGATCGCCCGTCTTCACTTGTTTTATCCTGTCTTTGCCATTAAAATAAATCATTTTTCTGCTATCCTCGCCTACGAGCAAACGATAATGCTGTCCATTCTTTCCAACTGCAGTCACATTTTTCAAAGGTATATTTTTAAGCAAAAAATACGGCTGAGCATTTCCGTCGCCAAACGGCTCAAACTTAGAAAGCGCCTCGTAAAAATCCCAGTCAATATCATCAAGCGTAATCTCGGTATCAATTAAAAGTTTAGAAACAAGTCTATCGGGTTGTAATTCTTTCTCCCCTATTTTATAAACATCACGCTCAAAGTCGTCAATCGCATCTATATTTTTAAAATTAAATCCTATTGCCTGAGGATGCCCGCCAAAATCAATAAAATAATGCTTTAGCTTAGCTAGCGCTTCAAATAAATTAAAGCCGGGAACCGAACGACCAGAACCTTTAATGCCTGTCTCTCGGTTATTTACAATAATAACAGGGCGATGGTAATAATCAACAAGTCTATTTGCCATCAGGCCCAACAGCCCGCCCTGCAAATCCTTTTCAGATATAAATATAATATTATGAGGAGGTTTTGGCCCGAGCTCTTTTATTATTTTTTCCAATGCCTTCTCTACTAATTGAATTCTTTTATTGTTCAAATTTTGAATGCGCTTGATACGTTTATCTACCTCTTGCCTGTCAGAAGACAAAAGGAGCTTTAAAGATCCGCTTGCATGACCAATTCTGCCCGAAACATTGAGCCGCGGGCCAAGTATATACCCAATAGATCGCGCGGTTATCGCTCCAGGACGCAACGAATCTATAACACCGATTAACGCGCGCAAACCAACATTGGCAGTCTTGTTTAAAACAATCAAACCGAAGATCGCTAGTGTTCTATTCTCGCCAAGAAGTGTCATGCGATCGGTTATGGTGCCAATCGCCACAAGGTCAAGAAGCCATTTTTCAAATGCCTCTTTATTTTTAATTTTACACCTTGTATCGCGCAATAAGGCTTGTATTACTTTAAATGCAACACCAGTGCCTGACAAGAAACGATTAGGATAGGTCTCGCGTGATACTTTAGGATTAATAATAGCAAAGGCAGGAGGCAATTTTTTAGGCTCACTATGATGATCAGTGATAATCACTGATATACCGCGCTTTTCAAGTTTTGCGATTTGATCCACATTCGTAATGCCACAATCACACGTAATAACACAATCCGGCTTCTCTTTTATAAATATCTCTGCTACTCTACTATTGAGTCCATACCCCTCAATGTCTCGGTCAGGAATATACACCTCTACCTTACGCGCGCCTAATTTTTTAAAACCCTTGAATAAAATAGTTGACGCACATGCGCCATCAGTATCTGAATCACCGCAAATGATAATTTTCCCCTGTTTCTCAACTATAGCATATATCTTATCAACTGCTTTTTTCATATCTTTAAAAATAAATGGATCGTGAATGTCCTTTGAATAATCAGGGTTTAAAAATTGGTGAATTGCCTTTTTTGTCTTAAGATCCCGATTATATAATAATTGTAAAATGACCGGATGAATATCCGAAAATTTATTTTTAAAATCTTTTGTTATTTTTGGGGCAGCTTCCCAAACTTTTTCCATTGACATAAAAATTAAAAATGCTATACTATAAATTAGCTCTTAGACATCAAAACAACATAAAGGAGAAAAAAATGAGCGAAGGAATTGTCCCTCTCAAAACAGAAAGAGAGAAGGCTAAACTAGAAAAAATTGAAAAATTTAAAAAACTTTTTCAACTTTTTGAAAACCATACAGCAAAAATTTCATACCGCCGTAAAGAAGTACAAGCAGATTCTCGAATACGCTTTGCAGCTGCTAACGTCAGCCATACCGGAACAATAAAAGGTATTGATAAAGATATGAGCTATTGTGGGTTAATTCTGGTAAGGATACCAAACTTTCTTGACGTTACAGCTTCTCAATCAAAATCTTCAGAAGGCAGTCAAGGTGTAATTGTCAAAATCCCTCTTGATACAATAGCCGAAATTACAATATTTCCTCAATAATAAATGTTTATCTCAAAAGACGGGCAAAAACTAAGCCCGTTTTTTCTTTATTATCTTAACCCCGCTATATTTTTGCAATACTTTTGGCACTTTTACACTGCCGTCTTTTTGCTGATAATTTTCTAAAATAGCAATTAGAATACGCCCTATGGCAAATGCCGTACCATTTAAGGTGTGAACAAATTCCAGTTTTCCTGATTCATTTCGATAACGAACATTTAATCTCCGTGCTTGAAAATCAGTGCAATTAGATGTTGAATGTGTTTCTCGATACTTATTTTGAGACGGAATCCAGCATTCAATATCATATGTTGCCGCCGTAGGATCGCCCAAATCACCGGTACACATTTCAACAACAGAATACGGAATCTTTAACGACCGTACCAGCTCTTCTTCTAAAGATAAAAATAACTCATGTTCCTTTTGGGATTCCTCGGGCAAACAAAAACTAAACATCTCAATTTTGTCAAACTGATGAGATCGTAAAATCCCTTTCACATCTTTACCATATGACCCCGCTTCTCTGCGAAAACAAGATGAAAATGCAACATAACGCTTGGGCAGTTCTTCTTGTTTTAAAACCTCATCCATATGCATGGGCCCAATTGACTGCTCTGAAGTGCCAATCAAATACAAGTCATCTTTCTCAACTTTATACACCTCGTCTGCGCCTCGTTCCAAATATCCCATAGCCTGCATAGCTTGGGACCTAATCATTGATGGAGGAACTATGGGAATAAAATTTAACTTTGCTAATGTATCAAAAACAAATCTCACCAATGCAAACTCTAATAATGCTGCTTCATTTTTAATGTATCCAAAACGAGAGCCTGAAACTTTTGAGGCACGCTCGGTATCAATTACATCAAGAATTTTTCCCAGTTCGATGTGATCTTTTGGTTTAAAGGAAAAATGAGGAACCTTCCCCCACTTTTTTAAAACCTGGTTATCTGACTCATTGTTGCCAACCGGAACGTTATCCAGAGGAATATTAGGGACAGAAAGCAAAAATGCTTTAAATTCCTTGGATATAGATTTTAGCTCCGTGCCTAGACTATCTATACGATCAACCAATTTCTGGGATTTTAAAATCGCCTCTTTTTTATCTTTCTCACTCAATCCGGCTATTTGCTTAGATACTTTGTTATGTTCTGCTTTTAAACTTTCTAACTCTTGTATTAATTCCCGGCGCTTTAAATCTAGATCCAAAAGCGTATCAATATCAACATTGACCTGCTTATCCTTGCACGCCTTTTTTATTTTTTCTGGATTTTTTCGAATCAACTTAATATCTAACATATTTTATCTTTAAA
>JALLOO010000014.1 GCA_027717985.1 Patescibacteria group bacterium AH-259-L05
TTAAACTAGGATAGGCGGCACCGGCCTGGAACGAACATTTTCTCCAAAGGTGCGTTGGAGAAATAAAAACAAAAAGGAGGTAAAAATGAACGAAATTAAAAGCATTCTAATTATAGAAGATTTGAATTTCGCACTTAATGAACTAAAACGCTTAAATGTTGATGGTTATCAAGTTATTAATAGACCAACAGTTAAATCTGCCGGAAAAGCAGCCCGCTTGATTCGGGATTTAAAAGATATAGATGGAGTGACGCCAGATATTATTTTATTAGATTTAACTCTTGATGAGGGTTATGATGGTTTACATGTAGTCAGATTTGTTTTGAATAATTTTCCTGAAATTGAAATTTTCTCAACATCAGGAAGAACTCGACGTCATCAGAAATCAATCTATCGAGATGCACAAATTTTTGAAGTTAAACATTTTCCTGGGAAAGATCCAGAGATGGTAGAAAAATGCCTTACGAGCCAATGTGATTGTAGTTCTTTGTGATCTAAAAAGGCGAGATAAAGGTCTCGCCTTTTAATTTATTTATCCCTGTGGATAACTCTTGTTGCTATTTTTGTTATTTATGTTACTATGTGTACAGATGACACTAAGTAAATAAGATATGGGAAAAACTAAAAAAACAAAATTAATTCCAGAAAAACCGCACGTAGCTGTTGATATCGTAATTTTTACTATTATCAAAGATCGGCTGTCAATTCTTTTAATTCGCCGTGGGGTTGCGCCCTTTAAAGGGCAATGGGCCTTGCCGGGCGGAAGAGTTAATAAAAATGAACCATTAGAAAAAGCTGCGGCCCGAGAATTAGGAGAGGAAACAGGAGTAAAAGATATTTATTTAGAACAATTATATACCTTTGGTGCGCCCTTCCGTGACCCCCGGGGAAGAACAATATCAGTAGCATACTTTGCGCTCATTAGTAAACTACCAAAACTAAAAGCAACAACTGATGCAGAAGATGCACAGTGGTTTCCGGTCAGAAAAATACCTCAACGTCTTGGCTTTGATCATAATGAGATTATCTCATATGCGCTCAAACGATTGCGCTGGAAGTTAGAATATACCAACATTGCATCTAATCTTTTACCAAAATATTTTACGCTTTCTGAATTGCAACGCGTATATGAAATTATTTTAGGCAAAAAATTAGATAAAAGAAATTTCCGAAAGAGAATATTATCGCTTGGGCTAATTAAACCAACACGTAAAAAAAGAAAAAATGTAGCATACCGGCCTCCTCAGCTTTGGAAATTTATAACCCATAAGCACATTGTATTAGATAAACGGGAATTAGTATTTTAATATGCGTATAGCAGCTTTAGGGACCAGTGCAAACCCACCTCATAATGATCATGTATTTATTGCGCGAGAAATATTAAAACGTAATTTTGCAGATGAAGTTTGGCTTGTTCCATGCAGGTCTCATGTATTTAATAAGCCGCTCTGGCCGCGGCAATATCGCTGGAAAATGACAAAACTACTAGAGGAGAGAGGGGTTAGGGCATGTGATATTGAAATAAACAAGCCAGGGAAGAGCTATACGCTTGACAGTGTACTTGCTTTAAAGAAAAAATATCCTCAACATACATTTTATTGGATTGTAGGCAGTGATTTAATTGTAAGCGGTGAGTATAAAAAATGGAAAAGCTGGCCCCGGCTTAAAAAAGAAATCCAATTTTTACTTATTAAAAGACCAGGGTATGCGATGATGCCCGCAACAGAGAAATGCTTTATTAAAACCGGGATTTGTGGCAGCAACCTTTCAAGCACCTTAGTTCGCAAACATCTAAAAAAATCGTTGCCGATTGATTCATTGGTACCTAAAAAAATTGCTCAATACTTAAAATATTTAAAAAAGAATCATTTAATCAAAGATCTATGAAACGCGTAGCTATTATATTAAAAACAACTAAACCAGGCGCAAAAGAAGTAACACAAAAAGCGCAAAAATATTTTCTTAAAAGAAACTATCACGTTTTTACGAGTTTGACCAAGCAAATTTTGAAAAAAGGACTTGATTGGGTGTTAATTTTTGGCGGGGATGGTGCAATGCTTAACGTGGCTAATCAAGTAGCAAGCTATGATATTCCTATCATTGGGGTAAATTTTGGCCATAAAGGATATTTATGTCAAATTGATAAAAATGATCTTATCAAGGCACTCGGAGCATTACATAGCAAACAATTTTCAACGAAATCATATACGCGCCTTCGCGCAAAAGTAATACGAAAAACGCAAATAGTAAAAGAAGTATACGCCCTTAATGAAATAGTTGTGGGTGGAATTAATAGAGCAGTATGGTTAAAACTAAACATCAGTTATGGAAATAAAACAAAATCGGCACGAATTACTGGTGATGGAATAATTATTTCAACACAAATTGGCTCAACTGCGTATAATATTTTCTCCGGCGGCCCTGTTCTTTTAACAGATGTATTTTCTGTAGTGGCTAACAACGCATCGTTTGACTCAGATTATTTTTCACCAAATACCAAAGCATTTGTCATACCCACAAATACTCGTTTTGAAGTACGACCATTGCGATATGGTGATCACCTGCCATATGTTGTAGCTGACGGACAGCGTGATTATCGTCTACGAAAAGGGGATAAAGTTATTATTATACGATCGCCCATGGTAACCAAGCTAATCGAGCTAAAATAAGGAAACCTTGAAAATTTCGTTCGGGCGCAAAAGAAAAATAAATTTTTTCTTTTGACCCTCACTTCAATTTATAATGAAAATTACACTAGCACAACTAAATTCAACAGTTGGTGATATTTCTGGCAATGTGGGTAAAATGAAAAAAGCAGTTAAGAAGGCTTCCCAAGAAAAATCTGATTTAATTATTTTCCCAGAGATGTTTATTACTGGTTATCCGCCGCGTGACTTACTTGAAAAGCAAAGATTTATTACTGACGCTCATGGAGCAGTATCAAACGTAATTGCCATTTCAAAAACATATCCCCATATTGGTATTTTATATGGTACCATCACACCAATGAATAAAGGCAAGCTCAAAGGACTGTATAACTCAGCCCTTTTAGTTTATAAAGGGAAACTACACGGAAAACAACATAAAACGCTTTTGCCAACATATGATGTATTTGATGAAGCGCGTTATTTTAATCCTGCGAAAAACGTTACTGTCATTCCTTTCAAAGGAGAAAAGTTAGGGGTTTCAATATGTGAAGATATGTGGAATAGTTTAAGTGTATTAGGACAAAAACAATATAGGTCAGATCCTATAAAAATATTGGCTCAAGTTGGGGCTACCTTACTGATTAATATATCTGCCTCGCCATTCCATATAGGGAAGGACAAAATACGCTATCAAATTATCTACGACCACACCACAAAATATAATCTTCCTTTTATCTATGTTAATTGTATTGGGGCAAATGATGAACTTATTTTTGATGGAAAAAGTATGGTGGTTAACAACAAAGGCAAAATAATTAATATATTGCCAAGCTTTAAAGAAAAAATTAAAACAATTTCTTTCAAAAACGCTTCCGCGGTACAAAGATTTATCCCAGAGGATGAAATTACTTCAGCATATAATGCACTGTTAATGGGGATAAAAGATTATGTTAAAAAGTGTGGATTTAAGCAAGTTGTAGTAGGGCTTTCAGGTGGTATAGATTCTGCAGTAACATGCTCTCTTGCAACTAAAGCACTTGGTAAAGATAATGTTTTAGCGCTTTTTATGCCATCAATATACACACTTAAACAAAGTGCCCAGTACGCTAAAATATTAGCCCATAATCTTGGCATTACCCTTAAAACAATTCCTATACAAGATATTTACCACTCATATCTTGAGATTCTAAAAAAATATTTTAAAGGGACGTCATTTAATGTTGCTGAAGAAAATATTCAAGCACGAATCAGAGGAAATATTTTAATGGCATTTTCTAACAAATTTGGATATCTTGTGTTATCAACAGGAAATAAAAGCGAGTTAGCTGTTGGATATTGCACGCTTTACGGTGATATGACTGGTGGACTTGGCATCCTTTCTGATGTTAATAAAACTATGGTATACAAATTAGCACATTATATAAATAAAGAACGTGAGGTAATTCCTCATAGTATTATCTCTCGAGCACCATCAGCCGAACTTAAACCAAATCAGTATGACGAGGATACCTTGCCACCATATGAAATACTTGATCAAATACTTGAACTTTATATTGATAAAAACTATTCAGCAAAAAAAATTAGTGCGCAGGGCTTTGATGCTTCTGTCGTAGGGTGGGTAATTAAAGCAGTAAATAAAAACGAATATAAACGAAGGCAAGCTCCTCCCGGGCTAAAAGTGACCAGCAGAGCGTTCGGCACAGGGCGAAGAATGCCGATTGCTGCAAAATATAAGAACCCATGACTCGCTTCGCTCGTCAGAACCTTGAAGTTTGTAAGGAATTAATATTTATATCCAAACTTTGGAATCTAGCGTATGAAGATAAAAATCGATTCTAATCTTAAAACACTAGAAGTCTATGCCACTTCAAAAGAAGTGCCGCAATTAGCTGTGGGGTCAAAACAAAAAGAGCTCATGATCTATAAATTTAAAAACCCTGTCCTTTTAACTGATAATGCGCGTATTGCAAAATTACCCGCATTAAAAAGAGATGCGGTAATAAAACTGTATGAGTTTCCAGACCGTATCGTTGAGTATGACGGCGTGAGTATTCATTGGGCGCCAATTCTCTATCCTGGAGTTTGGGCGCCAAGCATTGATACCATTATATTTGCAAACGCAATTCGTAACCATTTAATAAAAACCAGGGATTTAAAAAAGATACGGAGCTTTTTAGAAATAGGAACGGGCAGTGGTTTTTTAAGCAAATACCTTTTAGCCAAAAAGAAATCATTGGGCGATGAAATGAGATTGGCTCATTTAACAGACATTAATAAGGATGCTATAAAATCCGCACTCGATAATATTGATAGTATTGGAGGGAGTACTCTTATATACTATACACATACGCAAAAAAATGCTCGCTTGAGTGTTTCAGAGCAGTATGATTTGGTCATTGCTAACCCTCCCTATATTCCCCGACCAGGAGCACGCAAAAATAATCCCTACGAGGGTCTATTTTTATATGAAGAGATTATAAGAAACGCAAAAAAACTTTTTCATGCGGAGAGCATCTTTATGACAAATCTTTCAAGCCTGAGTAAACCGTTTATTAAACCGAGTCTGGATAAGGTTTTCAATCTCAAGACTATAACAACATCGCATATACCTTTAAAAATTCCTGCGATAACAGCGGGACTTTCAAAGGAGAGCAGAGACTGGATACGCTATCTTAAATCAAAAAATATTTTAGAAGAAGACAAAAGCGAACGTTCCGGCTATCGGTACTGGCAAACAATAGAGATTGTGGCAGGAAAAAAAAGATAGTCCCTGTTAAATAATTGCTAAGCAAACGTAACAGAGTAAAAGTTATCCACAGGTTTGGTATTGACACAATATTTATAAGTGTAATAATAGTGTATAGGATACACTAAGTATGGGTATCCAGAACCTTAAAACGTAAGGAGGTGAATATGAATAAAAAAGCCTTAATCATTGTCGATGTCCAGAACGACTTTTGTCCAGGCGGTTCCTTACCAGTACCGCAGGGCAACGAAGTAGTGGGGCCCTTAAACAGAATGGTTGAGTATGCCAGAGAGCATGGCTGGCTTATTGTTGCATCTCGCGATTGGCACCCCGCGGTTACCAATCACTTTGAAACGTATGGCGGCATGTGGCCTGTTCACTGTGTTAATAACACCAAAGGAGCAGAATTTCATAGAGATCTTGAGGTAGACGATGCAACGATTATTTCTAAAGCAACTGAGCCTGATGAAGACGGCTATTCTGCGTTTGATGGTTATAGCCAGAGCGGTCAGTTGTTAAGAATATTTCTTAAATCTCATGGAGTTGGAGAGGTCTATGTAGGCGGTTTGGCTACTGATTACTGTGTCAAGGCAACTGCGCTTGATGCAGTAAAGTATAGATTTCGGACATTTCTTCTTTCTGATGCAATTCACGGTGTTGACCTAAAGGAAGGGAACAGCGATCGTGCTATTGATGAGATGAAACAGGCTGGTGTTTCCATTATAACAACTCGAGAGGTATACGATGGAAAAACATAAAAAACGCCTTCCGATCGAGACGTTTGAGATTCCTATTCAAAAAATTAGACGAGGATATTACACTGCAGTTTATTTCTGGCGGGAAAAACAGATTTTAGAAGAGCTTAATTATGCAAAGCAGGTCGTGATGCAAGTGTTTCAAAAAAATGATGCAGTACTCTGCGGCACTGATGAAGCGATTGCAGTTATTAAACGCTGCAGCGGTATGTATAAAGATTTGAAAAGAGCATATAAGCTGTTTGATCAATATGTAGAACAGGAAAGAACGATTCGTGCATTATATGTTAAGCAAAACTACAAAAGGCTTGAGCGTGCATTGAAGAAACGGATTAATTTAGAGATTGAGCTTGATAGTCTATGGGAAGATAGGACATCGGAGTTAACCATTACTTCACTCTATGACGGCGATCGTATCAAACCATGGGAGACTGTGATGACCCTTGAGGGATTACCTCAATATTTTGCTCATCTCGAGTCAGTATATCTTGGAATTTTAGCGCGTCGAACGTTACTTGCTACAAACGTTGCTAAAGTGGTAGAAGCAGCTCAAGGAAAACCAGTTCTATTTTTTGCTGATAGATTTGATCATTATGCGAATCAGACCGGGGATGGTTATGCAGCAACGCTGAGCGGTGCCTCGGGTGTCGCTACTGACGTCATGGGCGAATGGTGGGGTAAGAAAGGGTCTGGTACAACCCCGCATGCGCTTATTGCCTGCTTTGAAGGTGATACTACAGAAGCAACCGTAGTGTTTGCCAGGAAATATCCAGACGTTCCCTGTATTTCACTGGTTGATTTCCATAACGATAGTGTTACCACTGCTGTGGAAGTTGCTGATCGGTTTAAGGCAGAAGGATTAAGACTTTGGGGGGTGAGGCTAGATACTTCATCAACAGTGGTTGATCAATCGCTTATTCGTAATAACCAAATGGGAGCCCAACGTCCAACTGGTGTGAATACGATTCTTGTCAATAATGTTCGTAAAGCCCTTGATGATCGCGATCATAATGAAGTGAAAATTGTTGTCTCCGGCGGCTTTAATGCAGAAAAGATTGCAGTTTTTGAAAAACGAAAGGTACCAGTTGATGCGTATGGTGTGGGAAGCTCACTGTTGAAGGGTAATTATGATTTTACTGCTGATATTGTTATGGTAGATGGTAAGCCACGCGCCAAAGTTGGGCGCGTATACCGTCCAAATTCAAGACTTATAAAGGTGGAGTAACTCCACCTTTTGATTTTAAAATGAGATATTTAAAGAAAAGCTGATTGCGCAGCATTTGTTGACAAACGCAGGATACCGATTGCAGTACAATATGAAATGTGATACTATTAACCTATGCCCGATAAAACAACATCTACTAAAAAATTTCCTAACGTATTATTGGTATCAGTGCCGTTATCTGATAAAAGTTTTGTTAAAAAACTGTTTCCTGGTGCGTATATTGAAACACGCCCATTATCTCCTCGGCTTGCACGTAAATATCAAGATATTAACATTTTATCAGTATCATTTCATGATTCTGTCCCAAAAGAAACACTTAAAATATTTTCCCGTCTAAAGGCTATTATTACACGATCAGACGGCTATGATCATCTGCCACTAGATTTTATGAAAAAAAATAACATAGCAGGATATTTTTTAGGAGACTATGCTGTTAAAGGAGTTTCGGAATTTACCATTGGTCTCATTATTGCTCTGCTGCGTCGGATCCCTGAAGGAAATGCAATTACTAAAAAATTAAAATGGGATCGTTCAAACCTTATAAATCAATCGCTGATTGGTACAACCGTAGGCGTATTAGGGACCGGAAAAATTGGCGCAGCAGTTGTTCGTTTGCTTTTACGTTTAGGTGCACATGTGATTGGTTATGATATTGTGCAAAATAAATCACTGAAAAAATTAAAACGATTTCGATATGTTAACAGCTTTCAATCCTTTCTATCACAATCTCACGTATTAACCATTCATGTTCCGCTTAATTCTCATACACGGCATATGATAGATCAGAAAGCATTGCGCACCCTACCGCGCGGCGCTTATATAGTAAATACCGGACGTGGCAGCGTTATTGATCAAAGAGCGGCTGAAAAAGCACTACGATCAGGACATGTCGCAGGATATGGAGCAGATGTGCTTCCGGGCGAACCTCACCCACCAGATTTAAAACGGTTTAAAAATTTAGACAATGTTATCCTCACCCCTCACCTTGCTGCATATGATAAAGACAGTATTTATAAGCGTTATGAATATACTACCAAAATTACCCGTGCGTTAATAAATAAAAACTATACAACACTTAAACAATTTAGAATTATATAACTTTTTCTTGTCATTGCGAGAGGTCCTTCACTTCTTTTCGACTTCGTTCAGGATGACAAAAAAGGGAATGACAAAAAGAGTAAATATTTAAATTTATGAAAGCAGCAATTTTTAAAGGGCAAGGAAAATTAGTTGTTGAAGATGTGCCCGAACCAAAATTAGAAGATATAACTATGCCTCTTAAATATACTGATAGTTCTGTTATATTTAGAAAAGATGATTTAGTTAAGCTCAAAATTTTGGCTGCAAGTATATGCGGCACGGATATTCATATCTTACATGTGCCGCAAGGACATCCTTCTGCTAAAAATATAATTCTTGGGCATGAATATGTAGGTGAAGTGGTTGAGATAGGAAAAAATGTAAAAAATATTAAAGTAGGGGACAGAGTCGCTGTTGATCCAAATATTAAGTGCGGTTATTGCTGGCCTTGCCAAAATGACCATGCAAGCTTATGTCAGAATATGACCACTCTAGGCATTTTTGCTGATGGGGGATTTGCTGAATATAATGTGGCACCAGCCAAACAGTTTTTTGCCACTCCTCAAGATTTAGATATTGAGAAAGCAATATTTTTTGAACCATTAACATGCTCGACACATTGCTGGAACAAGATAGAGCCGAGGGTAGGCGATACGATATTAATTTTTGGTTCTGGTCCAATGGGGTGTTATTTTATTGAACTCGCCAGATTAACCGGGCTTAATACAATTATTGTTTCAGAGCCACAGCCATTTAGAAGGGGATTTGCCGAGAAGTTAGGGGCAACTGTTGTTAATCCATTGAAAAAAAATTTGAAACAAGTAATTATGAAATTAACTGGTCATGGTGTTGATATAGCTATTGATGCCTGTGGTATCCCAGAAGTGATCAAAGATGCTATGGATTTAGTTCGACCAGGTGGTAAAATTGCTACCTTTGGCGAGCAAAATATCCATGCGTTTGCTGACCAGGTGAGTTTTACAAAGGTAACACAGAAAGAATTGCAGCTCATTGGCTCGTATGCCACGACCCGAAGCTTTGATCAAACAATTAAAATTTTAGAGAGGGACGACATCCGCTTAAAAGAATTAATTACCCATCGGATTTCTCTTGATGAAATTCATAAAGGCATAGAGCTCATGAAAAAAGGTAAGGCAGTCGAGATAATTATTTATCCTAATCAATAAAAATTTTATGAAACTTGCATTTTCTACGAATGCCTATACTGATGGCCGATATACGCTCATTGACGCAATGAATAGAATTGCCAACGCGGGATACGCGGGGGTAACAATCTTAGCTGATTATCCACTGCTGTGGCCCCTTCATGTAACAAAAACAGAACTCAAGGAAATAAAGGACACGTTAGAAAAAAGAAAATTATCTGTGGCAAGCGTTAATGGATTTACCTGTTCAGGATTCTGGTTAAAAAAAAAGTGGAAAAAAGAAAAAGCCCCCCCAGGGGCTAATTTTGGTCCGTGTTTTTGTGATTACCAAGACGAGAATAGAAGAAAACGTATTGAATATACCAAAAAGGTGATTGATTTTACCAAGGCTATTGGCGGAAAAGATATTAGCACCTGTTCGGGAATTTTGCCAACCAAGGGCGGTACCAGAGCTTTGGCATGGCAACATACGGTTGATGGATTAAGAAAAGTTGTTGCTTATGCAGAGAAAAAAGGAGTGCGCATTAACATTGAATATGAACCAGGATTGCTTGTTGGAAGCGGGGAGGAAGCATGGCAGATGATAAAAAAAATTAATTCTCCTCATTTCGGCTTTAACTTTGATATTGGACACTCGTTTTCCTGTGAAGAAGATGTCCCGGCTTTAATTAAAAGATTTGCTAAAAAAATTTATGGCGTTGACGTAGAAGATATTGATAGAGACAACAACGGCAAGCCAATTCACTCCCACCTAGTGCCAGGCCAAGGTAGTATGCCACTGGAGAAAATATTTAAGGCTTTCAAGAGCATTGGCTACAATGGCTGGTTTATTGTTGAACTCTATACCATGTATAAGCGGCCAGTTAAAGTTACGCATCAATCATATACATATTTAAAACAACTTGAAAAAAAATTACAATATTATTAATATGAAACTAACCGCCTCACAAGTAATTGTTAGATATTTAATTAACGAAGGTATTCCCTATGTTTTGGGAATTCTTGGACATGGGAATGTTCAGTTTGGAGAAGCGCTAAAAGAGGCTGAGAATAAAATTCGCTATATTCAACTTAAAAATGAGCAAAACGGGGTTCATATTGCAACGGGGTATGCTAAAATGACTGGACGGCCTTTAGCCGTGACTACTTCAATCGGGCCTGGAACAACCAATTTAGTAACCGGGGCAGCGGCAGCTCGTGTTAATCGATTGCCAGTTTTGCTTTTGCCAGGCGATGCATTTGTAGATGCAACAGGACCACTTTTGCAGCAAATCGAAGGCAATAAAGTAGCGGATGAGATGGCGAGCGATGCACTTACTCCTGTTTCTAAATATTGGGTACGGATTACTCGTCCAGAGCAACTTATGAAACGATTGCCTGAGGCATTTGATGCGATGTTCGAACCAGGGGAACAAGGTCCAGCTGTGCTTTGTTTACCCATGGATTTACAAGCCATGGCGTATGATTATGATTTAAAAACATTGCTGAAGCCCAGAGACAGCCAATGGGAACGGATTGCGCCTGATCAACGAGCGGTGAAACGAACAGTTGATGCGCTTATACGTGCCAAGCGCCCTTTAATTATTGCTGGTGGGGGAGTAATTAGATCTAAGGCCTGGAGCGAAGTGGTGAAATTAGCTGAGCTTGCTGTGATTCCGGTGGTCTCTACCCATGCAGGGAATGGCACCATGTTGTTTAATCATCCTTTAAACGCCTATACAGTTGGACCAGACGGTTCTTTATGCGGTAACAATATTGCCGAAAAAGCTGATTTAGTGATCGGTATTGGCACGCGGTATACTGATTTTACTACTCGCTCAGAAACACTTTTTGGTCGCGATGTCCAATTTATTAATATTAATATTTGTCCTTTTGATCTATCTAAGGAGCGGGCTATCAAGCTCTGGGGAGATGCCCAAACAACGCTTAAAATACTTCTTAGACAACTACGAGGCAAGAAATCATATTTTCAAAAATTACGGAAATCATATTTTAATAGTGTCCAAGTTCACAGAGAAAAATGGATAAAAATAGTTGAAGAAGTAACCAATGAAGAGTCATATCCCATGACTCAAGCCAGAATTATTGGTATTTTAAATGATTTTACAGATAGACGTGCGGTAGTGGTTTCGGCAGCAGGAAGTTTACCTGGCCATCTTTTAAGGTTTTGGAAGACGAAAGATCCAACGCGTTTGGGGTATCACCTCGAGTATGGCTTTTCAACCATGGGTTATGAAATAAGCGGAGGTATTGGTGTGAAATTAGCTGATCCGACAAGAAACGTTTATGTGATTATTGGCGATGCAACGTTTTTAATGCAGCCGCAAGAGATTGTGACCGCTGTTCAAGAAAAGATTGCCATTACTATTTTAGTTATTGATAATGGCGGGAATCAAGTCATTCGTGGTCTTCAAGTTGGCTCTGGGTTTTCTGAATTTGCGAATGAATTTAAGTTTAGAAAAGGAAAAAGTTTGGAAGGCAAATATTTACCTATAGATTTTGTTAAAATCGCTCAGGGCATGGGTGCACACGCATTTTTTGCTGATAGACCAGAAACCGTAAAACATGCCTTAGAAAAAGCTCAAAAGATTAAAAACGTACCAGTAGTAATTCACATTAAAGTAGAGCCGGGCAGAAAATTTCCGCCTGGGTATAATAGTTGGTGGGATGTACCGCGGCCAGAAGTATCTTCAAGGCGCGAGATGCAAAAACATCTCAAAGTTTATAAAAAACGAAAAGCCACCCAAGTGATTAGATAGGAACTTAAAAGTTCCTACTGACGGAATTTTGGGGAAATCCTTGAAATTGTTGATTTCATGATTTTCCAAATTCCTCAATTATAAAAAATTATGGAAAATAATAATCCACATATTACAGATTTCCGACATGGTTTTAGCCAAGGGTATACTCGGCTTGTTGGCCTTGATGATGTGACGAGCATGGAGTTTGGTATTCTACGATTGGCGTCGGGCAAAGAATTTAAAGGACAGGAGAGTAATCTTGAAACCCAGCTCGTTCTCCTTGTCGGAAAAGGTACTATTGAAGTAGACGGTAAAAGTTATCTAGTTGAGCGCCGCGATCTTTTTCGGACAAACCCCTGGGCTTTTGATCTGCCAGCCTGTTCTTCTTATAACATCAGAGCTGACAATGATGATTTTGAAATGGCGGTGATTAAAACAGAAAATAGCAAAAGCTTCACTCCAGCTGTAGTCAGACCAGAAGATGTTCCTTATGAGCAGCGCGGTCAAGGTCAGGTCAGTGGTGCTATGCATCGGATTGTTAAGGCAATCTTCGGAGATCCGTTGGCGCCTGTACATCTGCCGGAGAGTAATCTTGTTGTTGGCGAGGTAGTGAATTTTCCGGGCAAATGGTCAAGCTATCCGCCGCATGGCCATCCACAGCCTGAAATCTACTATTATCGTTTTGATAAGTCTCAAGGTTTTGGCGGAGCATTTTTAGCTGAGCGAAGCGGTCAAAACGGGAAGGTTTATGAGCTGCGCAATCACGACCTAGTCAAAATTACCAACGGCGTGGGTCATGCTCAGGTAGCGGCTCCTGGATATGCGATGTGGTACTTGTGGTTTATCCGGCATCTTGAAGGAAATCGCTATGAAGGAAGCCCTCCCTTCAAGTTTTTTGAAGAGCACACCTGGATAAATGAACCTGGGGCAGACGAAAAACTATTAAAGCCTGAGGAAACATAAATGAGCGTAAAAAAGATAAAAAACTATATTAATGGTCAATGGGTTGAGTCAAGCTCAAGCCGAGTTTTAGATGTGGAAAATCCTGGGACAGGTGAAATTCTTGCTCAAGTACCATTATCAACACGCCAAGAAGTACATAAAGCTGTTAAAGCAGCTAAAGATGCCTTTTCTCAGTGGAAAGAAGTAACCCCGACTGAAAGAGTAGGGTATTTATTTAAACTAAAATTTTTATTAGAAAAAAATAAGGAAGAATTAGCTCGAATTATTACTCAAGATCATGGAAAAGTGATTGATGATGCCCGAGGTGAAATGAAACGGGCTATTGAAAATGTGGAGATGGCTATCGGAACCCCTTCTTTAATGCAAGGCAAGATTTTACAAAATGTGTCTAAAGGTATTGATGAATATTTTATCAGAGTACCGCTTGGCGTTTTTGCAGCGATTGCTCCATTTAATTTTCCTGCCATGATTCCTTTTTGGTTCTTGCCCTACGCCGTTGCTACAGGCAATACTTATATTCTCAAGCCATCAGAGCAGGTACCGTTGACCATGAAGCGAGTGTTTGAGCTGATCGACGAGGTTGGTTTTCCGCCAGGAGTACTTAATCTAGTTAACGGAGATAAAGTGGCTGTTGATGCACTGATTGAGAACGAAGATATAGTTGGTATTTCTTCAATAACTTCAACGCCCGTAGCAGAATACATTTATCATAAGGCAGCAGAGCATAATAAACGAGTTCAATGCGGTGGTGGAGCAAAAAATTCTTTAGTGGTCATGCCTGATGCTGATTTAGAGAAAACAGTGCCTAATATTATTGATTCAGTCTATGGTAATACTGGTCAGCGTTGTTTAGCTGGGGCTAATGTCATAGCTGTTGGTGAGGTATATGCTGAGCTTAAAAAGAGGCTGGTTGAGTCAGCCAAGAAAATAAAAGTTGGTTATGGTTTGGACAAGAGTATAACTATGGGGCCCGTTATCTCTCAAAAGGCTAAAGAAAAGATTCTTTCTTACATTGACAAAGGTCTAGAACAAGGCGCCAAGCTGATTCTTGATAGAAGATCTATAAGAGTAAAAGAATATCCTCAAGGACATTATTTAGGTCCATGTATTTTTGATGAGGTGAAGCAAGAGATGGTTATTGCTTGTGATGAAATTTTCGGCCCAGTGATGACAATTATCAAAGCCAAAGATTTAGATGAAGCTATAGAAATAATTAATAGAGGACCTCATGGAAATGCCGCGATGATTTATACCACTAATGGAAAATCAGCCCGCGAATTCTCTTTACGCGTTGATTGTGGTAATATTGGGATTCAAATTGGTTTGCCAGCGCCGGTCGCATATTTCCCGTTTGTGGGAATGAAAAAGTCTTTTTTTGGAGATCTTCACGGACAAGGTCAAGATGCGGTTGATTTTTTTACTCATAAAAAAGTGATCATTTCTCGATGGTGGTAACAGTAACCTTAAACCATAAACTGTAAACTTTAAACCTTATGCTTGTCATTACATCAGGAATTATCGTTGCTGATATTATAGCTCCCCGTCTTGATAAAATCGCTGATCCTGGCGAAATGCTTCATGTAGATGCTGATATTTCTCTACGGAATGGTGGACATGCTGGCAATGTTATCATAGATTTAGCGCAATTGGGAATAAATCCAGAACAGCTAGGAACAGTTATTGCCCTGGGGAAGGATGTTTTTGGAAATTTTCTCAAGAGTAGAATCGAAGAATATGGAATAAAAACTTTTATTAACTGGACAGAAAGGCATACCTCTACTGATATGGTATTGGTGGTTAAAGGGGAGGACAGAAGGTTTCATGTGAGCCCTGGAGCAAACTTGGGCCTTGATCCAGAATTTTTGCGAAAGATTTTAAAAGAGTACCAGCCAAAAGTGTTTTGTGTACGCCCTGGATACTCCGGAATAGATTTTGATATAGATTCAATATTTCAAGAACTGAAAAATACTTTTAAGTTCCTTGACGTTTGCCAACCATATAAAAAGAAATGGAACTATATTTTGCCAGCGGTTAGCGAAGTTCATGCACTTCATTGCAATAGCGGTGAAGCAATGAAAATTACAAGCAAAAATACAGTAAAAGAGGCTGTTGAGGACTTGAAAAAAAGAGTAAAACAATTCTTGTTCATTACTGAAGGGGAAAAAGGCGCCCGATTGATTACAAAAAATACCGAAATCTTTCAGCCTGGGTTTGAAGTCGACTGGGTTGATCCAACTGGATGTGGTGATGCATTTTGTGCAGGTGTGATTTATAAACTAATTGAATGGGGTAAATATACTGATTTTATCCAAGAAGAATTAGTTGAGATGCTTACTTTTGCTCAGGCGTGCGGCGCTGCTGCTTCACTAAAACCAGGCTGTACTACAGGAGTAACCAAAGAGAATGTGGAGACCATCCTAAAAGATCAGAAAGATAATCTTTTGAGTAATACCACTGTTCATTAAACCAAAAACTGCTTTAAATAAAAATATAAGAACCTGCTCACTTCGTTCGCAGAACCTTGAAGTTTGTAAGGAGTGATATTTTTATCCAAACTTTATGAAACCTTTTTTAGATAAAATTTATTTTGAAAAGATTACTGAGATCAGGGTTAATGAGCCCGAGATAATTTTAAAAGAGTCAAAAACTAGGAAAAAAAGAAAAAAGATTAACTCATGATGGGAGGTTAACTATTTTAGCAGCTGATCATCCAGGTAGGATGGCGGTCAAATCCCAAGATGATCCAATGGGCAATCGGCATGAACTTATCTCACGAATCTATCGAGTCCTGCGAGTAAAAGACTGGGACGGGGTGATGAGCACCACTGATGTCTTAGAAGAATTGTTGATTTTGAACTATATCCTTAAAAAGAAAGGAAAAGAAAGTTTTTTAGACAATAAAGTAATGATTGGCTGTATGAATCGCGGTGGACTTAAGGGAACAGTTTTTGAGCTAGATGATCGTTTTACTTGTTTTACGGCTGAATCTATTAGGGCTCTTAATCTTGATGGAGCCAAAATGCTCTGGAGACTAAATCCAGAAAGCGTAGATTCTGGAAAGACGCTATATTATTGTACTCAAGCTATTAATGAACTTAACAAACACGAGATTCCAGTTTTTCTTGAACCCTTAATGGTTGATGAGAATGAGAATTATAAGACTATCAAGCAAACTGAAGAGTTGATTAAAGTAGTTAATGTTGCCACTGCTTTAGGTGATTCTTCGCGAAATATGTGGTTAAAAATTCCTTATTGTGAAGATTTTGAAAAAGTTGCTCGTGCAACAACATGTCCTATTTTAATGCTTGGCGGGTCTGTGGAAGAGAGCGCGAGATCCTTATTAGAAGAATTTTATCAAGGTATGAGAGCTGGAAAAAATGTTAGAGGTGTTTTAGTGGGAAGAAATGTTCTTTTTCCATCAGGAATTGATCCCAAGAAAATAGCTGAAGCAGTAAACGGCATTGTACGACATAATTTTACTGTAGAAAAAGCTTTAGAAATTTTAAAAAATTGAATCTTGCTCAATTAAAAAAAGACCTGCACGGATCTTTTTTGTTTATTTTAGGAAGAAATATTTAAAATTTGAATAAAGATATTATTCCTTTACAAACTTCAAGGCTCTACGAAGCAGGTTTCTATTCTACAATATATTCCGGGTTGATGTCAAAATATACTTTAATAGGATATTGGTCTTCAAGTTCTAAGGCTTTGAAGATTGTAGATTTGCTAACTTGGGGATTAGAGACGTCGGGCCAGCCCGTTAACCAAAATTGGATATTAGGGATATTAAATTCTTGTGCTACTTGAACCGACTCTTTCCAATTACCTTGATGAATTTCAAGAGCAAGACAATAAAGAGTTTGAGCCAAATATTCAATATGATTTTTTATTTTTTTGTCAACAAACTCTTTATCGTATTTTTTTATTTTCGCGATTTCAAAACTTAATTTAATCCTAGGATTACCTTTTATTTTGTCAGCACAATATCGATAAGATTGAATAAGTTTTTCTCTGTTTTTCTCTTTTTTCCACCCACCTCCACCCCTTATCCATGCATTTGACATACTAAAGAGAGCAAATGGGATATCAAGCTGACCCACGAGCTTTATGACGGCATCTATAAGAGTAAAATCGTCATTTGTCTGACCAAGTTTTAAGTCAAGCTTAGGGAAAGTTTTAGAGCCGCGAAAAACTTTTAAGACATCCTCCAAAGGGTCAAGTCGCTCTTGCGGCGGATGGCCTGTTTTAATATTTCCATTTTGATATGTTATATCAAACTCAACAAATAGCGGGTTTTGTTCTACCGCGGCCTTGATAGCATTTAAAGAATTTGGTTTATTTTGACTAAAATTATACCCCATGTGGCAGCTAAACCGCTCTTTTATTATCTGTGACATATCTAGTGACGACATATAGTGGTCTATAAACGAGGAGTTTCTTTTTTGGTTTAAGTTATATGTAGAATTTTATTCTTTTTAAAATTATAGTCAATTTAAATATGTGGATATCTTAAGGGGCCGGATGTTTCTAGTTTTAAAGATGTAAGATGTGCAGCAAAGTGAGTTGCTTGTTCTGGAGAGGAAGTAATCCGCTTGTATAGATAAGCAGCGATACACGTATCACCCCTCCCGGTTCTACCTCTGACTCTCCGGGGCGTAAATGGTGCTTTAAAAAATTTATTCCGGGCGTAAACAAGCACCCCTTCATTCGAAGTGATCAGAATCTCTTTTGGTCCATAGCTTGCAAGAACTTGAGCTGCTTCCCTTCGGCTCTTTTTATTTGTTAAAAATTCAGCTTCAATTCTATCTGTTTTCAGAATGTCAACGCACGAGAGAATTTCCTTTTTATTTGACAATGGAGTTGGCACCACTTCTCCCTTGGAGTTTAACTTTCTTATAAAGCCTTGGATCTCTAACGAGATTTTTGGCCGCCTTTTTTTAGATGAATTCATCTGAGCAAGTCTTTTCACTACCCTGAGTGTTATCACCCCTCTTAGCAGCGGAGCAATATGGAATATTTTTGTTTGAATTTCAGGGATGTCTTTGATTCTAAAGGGGTCTGCAACACTTCTTACTCGCTGCACTCTTTTGTCTAAATTATTAGGATCAGGGTAAATATTTTCAAATTCAGTAGTCTTAGTTGAAAAAATAGGGAATATATGAATTCCTCCTTGCTTCATTTCATCTAAAAGCCATATGTCCTTTGGCGCTACTTTTGTAATTACTCCTACTTTTGAAATTTTTGCTATGGGGATTGATCCATAAAGCACTGCTCCACCTGAACGAACAGAGGTCTTTCCCCCTATAACTATTCTATCTTTACTTACATCACCAATAATAGTAATATCAAACATATGGCGTACTAATTAAAAAATATTTTGCATATACTATTATGGCACTTTTATTTAAAAAATTCAATACATGGTTAGCCGGTTTTTCCCACAGTTTCTTTTGACAAAATATTTATAATATATTATTATAATTTAAAGAGTTTAAATAATATAATTTAAGGATATTGAATAATTCAACATCCACAATTTAGAGGACTATGAAAAATTCGCATCCACATTTTACTGAAGTTGCTCATAAATATAGAGAGTTGCGAGTAACGGATGTAGAGCCAATCTTATATATTAAGAAAAAATTGCGCAAGCTATCAAAAATCAGAGCAGCAGACATTGGCTGTGGTGCAGGAAGATATGATTTGCAATTTTTTAAACATTTAAATGGGAGACTTTATCTTTATTGTACTGATACCAATGATGAAATGCTTGGTCAGCTTAATGAGTATTTAACTTCTCATAACATTAAAAATTTTAAAACAATGAATGCGCCTGCAGAAACCTTTCCTTTAGAAGATAACACCCTTGATTGTATGTTTAGTTTTAGCGCTATTCATCACTTTGATCTTTTAAAGTTTTTAAAAGAAGCAGCACGCCTTCTTAAAAACAATGGATATTTATTTATTTATACACGGACCAGAACTCAAAATAGTAAAAATATTTGGGGAAAATTTTTCCCATTGTTTAATGAGAAAGAAACACGGCTTTATGAAAAAAATGAACTTAAAGATATGGTGAAAAAAGTTCCGCGTTTAAAATTACAGTGTATAAAATCTTTTAAATATAAAAGGTTCTCTGCAATGGACGAGCTTATTAATTTGGCAACAAGTCATCATTACTCTACGTTTTATCTATATACTGAAGAAGAACTTAAACAATCGCTTGAAAAGTTTAAACAAAATATCCAAAAACATTTTAAAG
>JALLOO010000015.1 GCA_027717985.1 Patescibacteria group bacterium AH-259-L05
AAAAACAAGCTGAAGTAGAATAAGATAAAGCCGATCAAGCCGGTTTTATCTGGATTAATAAAGAATAAAACTAATAGCCATGCCAACCAACAAATGCCCGTTAAAATACTCATTAATTTAAGATATTTTTGTAAACTCATAATTATTATATTACCCTATTAAATATACAAATATTATAACATCTAAAAAATCTATTGACAAACGCAAAAATATATGTTATACCATATATATCTTCTTTGAAAATTCAATAAGGAAGGAGCATGTCAATGCAAGTCGTAATTATAGTGACAGGAGGAATCATTATCCTTGCTATTCTGGATTTTTTTCTTGAACCACGAGTATTGCGGCGCATATTAGAAAAATATCCTGAACTACAAAAGATTGTTGATTACTTTTACCGTGAGTACAACATAAAAGTTTGTACACTTCCTCGCGGTATCTTTACGGGTGCTTTGCAAGATGATGAATATGAAAAAATCAAAAAATGGCTTTATGCTCTTAAACAAGTCATCCAGTATATCCCTGAAGAAGCAAAAAACTATGTGAACGATATTACCTTTTCTTCATCCGGGCGGTATCAAGCATGCGCTTCCACCCGCCATATTAAGGTATATCTAGCTCCTGCTTCTGGTGCTTCTGGCCGTTCTTCTCGTAAATACAGGACTTCTTCTGACAAGGACAAGGTACATTTAAAAGAAAGAAGGATGTTTACGTGGATACATGAATTTGGTCATGAATGGCACCGATCAAAAGAGGGCTTAGCTAAGAATGAAGAAATCAAAAAGAACTTTGACAAAGCTGTTACAAAATATGCAAAATACATGAATTATAGAGAAAATTTTGCAGACGCGTTTGCCATGTACGTACTGATGCCAGATTATTTAAAGAATAATTTTCCTCAAACTTACCAATGGCTTAAACAAAATGTATATCATGGGCAGGAATATGATCTTGAGTATCCCGTGCCAAGATCTATAAGAGATGATCTTACAGAAAATTATTAGAGAAAAAGATCTCTTTCAAAGAGGTCTTTTTACCTTATAGGCTAAACCTATAAAGTGTTACAATTTTTGTTATATTTAATGCGCAGATATTGACAAGTTCTGAAAAATATGATAAAGTAATAACAGCAACATTTAAAACTAGGAGGAAAGAAAATGAAAAACACGATTTTGACAAAGACTACTCTGATTTTCTTGATTGCCGGATTTACTGGACTATTAAGCGCAGCAAAATCGACAGCAAGCGCAGCTCTGTTCAGAGAATATGATCTTGGCAGCGACAAAGCTATTCCTTACTTTGATAAAGAAGGGAACTTACTCTTAAGAAAAAGTAATGCTTGGACAAATACGAACTATGTGCAATTTTACCAGAATGAAGAATGGGAATGGGAAAAATCTGTCCTGGGAGAATCGCGGTCAGCAAAGGCAGTAATTCACACCACAGACAATATTCTTTATGCCGGAACTTACCCTAATGCTACAATATTTAAATCAACAGATGATGGCCAAACATGGAACTCTGAAACCAGTTTTGCTGACTCTTCACAGTCGCATGTATTAACATTTTTTGAATCAACCAGTGGCAGTATCTATGCCGGAACTTACCCTAAAGTTGGCGTGAAAACTAATGCAAGAATATATAAACTGCCATATGGCAAAACCGAGTGGATACCGTTGCCATCTCTTCCTGAAGGAACTGGTAGTGACAGTGTTCTATCCAATAGAATGGTCAGAGATATTGTTGAGGATCCAGAAGGCAGCCTTTATATTGCGGTGCGCTCTGCAAGACTATATCCAAGTGGATCGGCTTGGCCAAAGGGTGAAGTGTGGAAATCTAATAACGATGGTGAAACTTGGTCAACTACTGGAACAATAGGCGGATTCTATGTCCAATACACAAGATCGCTCCTTCCTCTTGGTAACAACATATACGTCTCCACAGGAACATGGACGGAAGGTGAAGTATATAAATCAAGTGACGGCGCTGACACATGGGAAAAGATAGGTGGACGACTTGTAGGAGCAAGTGCGGTATGGACTTTGAAAGCGGATGAAAACGGTACAATCTATGCAGGCTCAAACTACTTCTATAGGTTGGAAAATGAGGGTGAAAACGGGGAAACATGGGAAAGATTCTCTACCCCTGATGGATCTGATATTCGTGACCTAGAAATGGGAAGTGACGGCGCTCTTTACGCAGGAACAATTGAGGGAAATATTTTCAGGACTTTTGACAGAGGAGAAACCTGGGAGCTTATAGGCGCGCTTAAGCAGAATACTAACTCTTTCTCAATTCAAGTCTATGACATTGTCGAAAGCAATGGCGCCTGGTATGCAGCCACAACTATGAGACCTGATTCACAACCAAATGATTACTATGGAACGATCTTTAAGGGTACATACTTAGAGGTAAGTGTAGCCGAAGAACAATCGCATCTACATTCCTTAAGCTACTCAATCTATCCCAATCCGCTATCTCAAGGAAATCTGGCGCGGTTAAACATTGATTTACCATTAGGAGTTACTATTACTGAACTCAGAATCTATAATATTCTCGGCCGATTGGTTAAAACCATGGATCTATCTCGGATGACATCTGGAGCTCACACAAATATTACTATCTGGGATGGAAAAGACATATATGGTAAGCCTATTGCAAATGGTGTATACCTTGTCTCTATCAGAACAAGAGATAGTGCAAACCAAATAAAACGCATTGACTCAAAACTAATTTACATACGATGAAACTAAAGAGAAACCTCTGAAGGTTTCTCTTTCCATATTCTTGCTAATTATTTGTTATCTACATCCCCATTCCCATCGCTCCTGGTGGCATGCCGCCACCTGCAGGCATTCCACCTCCGCCTTTTTCTTCTTCAACAATGTCTGTCACTACTGCTTCGGTCGTTAAAAATAAACTTGCGATTGAAGCAGCGTTTTGTAAAGCAGTACGTGTCACTTTTGCTGGATCAACAATTCCTCCCGCTACTAAATCTTCAAACGTATTGGTAAGGGCATTATATCCATAATTGCCTTTTTTTTCTTTAATCTTTTGCACCACCACTGCTCCATCTCGACGACCAGCATTATATGCAATCTGTCGTGCGGGGGCCTCAAGTGAACGCTTTAAAATAGTAACACCAATTAATTCATCCCCTTTTACTCCTAACTTATCTAACGCAGATATACAACGAAGTAAAGCTACGCCGCCGCCAACCACAACGCCTTCTTCAACGGCTGCGCGTGTAGCATGCACGGCATCTTCAACTTTGAACTTTCGTTCTTTCATTTCTGTCTCAGTTACCGCGCCCACTTTAATCACCGCAACACCGCCTGACAATTTTGCTAATCGTTCTTGCAATTTTTCTTTGTCAAAATCAGATGTGGTTAATTCAATTTCGCGTTTAATATTAATAATTCTATCTTCAATTGCTTGCTTTTTGCCCTTGCCTTCAACGATCGTGGTATCGTCTTTACTTGAGATAACCCGCCGCGCCTGACCTAAATCATTAAGAGTGGTATTTTCTAATTTTGACCCTGTCTCTTCTGAGATAACCTTGCCACCGGTTAAAATAGCAACATCTTGAAGCACTTCTTTTTTCCGATCACCAAACCCTGGCGCTTTCACCGCAAGCACGTTAAAGGCACCGCGCAGTTTATTTACCACAAAGGTCGCTAATGCCTCTCCTTCAATTTCATCAGCAATAACTACGAGATCTTTCTTTCCTGCTTGTGCTATTTTTTCCAACAATGGCAAGATTTCATTTAAGCCCGATACTTTTTTATCAGTAATTAATATATGCACATCATTATATTCAGCAGTCATTTTTTCAGGATTGGTAATCATATACGGGGAAACATAACCACGATCAAACTGCATACCTTCAGTCACCTCTAATTCCAAACCAAATGATTGGGATTCCTCAACAGTTATCACGCCATCTTTTCCAACGTTCTCCATTGCTTGGGCAATAATTTTTCCGATCTCGGTACTGTTTGCTGAAACTGATGCCACTTGCTCAATTTCTTCTTGAGTAGAAACTGGTTTGGCAATGGTATGCTTAAGCTCATCTACCACTGCTGCTACGCCCTTATCAATTCCTGATTTAATAAGTAATGGATTTGACCCTGCAGCTACATTCTTCATGCCCTCGGAAATAATGGCCTGGGCAAGTAATACCGCAGTGGTGGTTCCGTCACCCGCAACATCATTCGTTTTTGAGGCAACCTCTTGAAGCAACTGTGCTCCTACATTTTCAAACTTATCCTCGAGTTCAATTTCTTTTGCAACGGTCACGCCATCGTTGGTAAGCGTAGGAGAGCCAAAACCCTTATCGAGCGCAACATTGCGACCAACTGGCCCAAGTGTTACGCCAACTGCTGAACTAAGTTTATCAACGCCGCGCTTTAATGCTGCGCGCGCTTTTTCATCAAATAATATTTGTTTAGCCATAGATATGTAATGTTATTTAATTACGGCTACCACCTTATCATAATCAACAACCAAAAATTCCTCATTATCAAGCTTGTACTCATCTGAGCCGTATTTCTCAAATAAAATTTTATCACCGACCTTTAAATCAATTTTTTCTCGCTGGCCATTTTCTAGCATCTTGCCTGGACCAACTGAAACAACCTCGCCTCTAATAGGTCGTTCTTTGTCAGCGGTGTCCGGCAAAATAATGCCAGACTTAGTTACTTCGTCTTCAACAACCGGCTTCACAATCAGCCGACTGCCCAATGGTTCTAATTTTAATTTTGCCATACGCGTTTTAATTAATGTAACATTTATAATTAATGGATTTATATAAAGTGCTCATATTAGCACTCTTGACCTTTTAGTGCTAATTATATATAAACATATAAAAATGTCAACAGGTAACATTGTTGAAAACCTGTTGACAAATTTTTACTATACTTTATACTTATTACGTAGTTCCTTTTACTACCAACCCCGAAAGGGAGGCAATATTATGAAAGCAACAGTTGCCATTCTGGTTATAGTAGTAGCGTTTCTGGTACTGGTGACAATGGTGCAAGATGTCGAACTCGACGCTATGGAAAGCCAAAAAAATCAGGATCACGCATGGCTTATACTCCATCAGAATGATCTGCAAAAACAGAGAAGCGACATTAGAAGGCTTGAATACCAGCTCGCAAGAGCCAATGAAACCACTGATTCATTGAGGGCAGTAATTTCAAGTGATAATGGAAGCTTGGTCAATGCATTATCAGCCTTACAACAGAGTCTTGAAAATGAGCTCACAACGCTCACAACGCTAAACAGTGCACTAGCTGCTGAGATAGATAGTCTTAGAAAAGATATAAACGTAAATTCAGGACTCATATCTATACTTGAGCAGCAAGAACGAAAAAATAGTGATGTAATACATATATTGGTAGGAGAAACCGCTTTTTTCAAAGGACTCTTACTCATGCATGCAAAGCAAGAAAAAGGCTTATTCCCTAAACCTCATGACGAAAAACTAAAATCAAAACTTAGATTAGATAAAAAAATATGGGAAAGAATAGAAGAGTTGTCTGAAGAATAAACTGAAAACTAAAAAGGGAAACATTGTTTCCCTTTTTCAATTACTTTATTAATCCATACTTTTTCATGACATTACGCAAATCCTCACGCGTGGTAACATCTTTGGAGGTCAACTGTAAAGCTGTAGCTATGGCAACATTGGTATAACTCTTTCGTTTAGTCAACTCCAGCATGGCAAGGTTTGACAAAAAGATTATTTTCTCTGGCTGAAAATATTTTAGCATTCGCGCATATGCTAATGTCAAAAAAGAAAGGTTAAGTCCATCCTGCCAGTATATATATACTGGATCAAGTATTGCTGCTCTTCTTACTGGCTCTATATATCTGTCTATATCCGGTCTCTTATTTATCCACTCAATACTTTTATCTTTCTTAAAGTCTATACAAGCAAGTCCTTGTAAATAATCAAACCAACTTCCACGTGATATTCTTCTATCTTTATCTGGCTCCGCTTTTCTCCATAATACACGATCTATCTTACTCCATAATCTATCATTTATTTCATGATCTTCAACAATACGCAAGCCAATCTCATCATCCTGGTCAGTATCTTCAGATGGCTCACGAACTTCATGTCCTTGCCTTTTTAAGCGCTTCACATCCCTCTTGATTTGTTTATCCTCTTCCTTTGTTCTGTCTCTTACCGGACAAATCAAACTGATATTCATACTTCCTCCACCTAATGTATATTAAAGATCAACATATATAGTATATCTTAACGCTCCAAAAAAGTCAACCCCAACAACCGCTTGACATGATTTCTCATCCCTTTATTATAATTAACAGTTCTTAAAAATATTTTTTCTCTGGAGGAAAAACAATGAAAAAAAATTCTGGACAAGACACTGAACAAATCCTAAAAGAATTTATCCGTCTTAAAACAAAAAAATTTTACCGTCCGTTTGTTATTGAAATTACCGGTACGCCTGATGCAGGGAAAACATCGGTAATTCACACACTAACCCGCTTTTTTAAACGACAAGGATGGCGCGTTGACAACCCTACAGAAGGAGCAGAAATTACAAAAAAAATTCCCCGTACAACTCATTTATATAATATACAGACCGGCATTTATGCATTGTCTGAACTTCTCGATAATATCCATAGCCTTGATTTTGACCTATTACTTTTTGATAGAGCAATCTATGATGCATTTTGCTGGCAAGAATATTGGCTGCGGAAAAAAGTAATCTCCAGTACCATTGCTGACGCTGCTCAAAAATTTTCAGCCAACCAAAAATCCTTGGACAAATTGATCTTTGTCTCTTTCTCGTCTGTCAAGCAGAAGAAGCAATGCGGCGTGAAGCAGAATGGGCTCTCACCAAAAAAGAGGGCGAAACAACCAATCTTGGATCAATAGAAAATCTTATTACTATTTGGCAAGACTGCTACAAGACGTTTGATAAATCAAATAACCCGGTCGTTTTACTCGACACCACTGATATGAACCCACAAAAAATGGGCAATCTCATTGTCTTAAAAACAATTAAGGCGCTGGAAAAACGCCTTACTCAACTAAAGTCCTGATTATGTCAGGACTTTTACTTTTCTATGTACTGTAAAAATTCATTCCATGAAGATACGGGCTGGATGTCATCTAGATCAAAATCATTTCTTATATTATACGGATCAAATAAAAACTTTTTATTGACGCTTTTTATTTTTTCTAAAACGGAAACCTTATCATCAATATATATATCTATATTATATTTCTGACATGCCTCATCTTTCGCCCTCTCTTTCGGAACGAATAAAATTCTTTCTATTGAAAAAATACCAGGAATATTTTTCTCTAGCCACTCCATAGCATTCAACTGAAATCGAGACCCACGTCTGGAAATAATAAATAATTCATAACCACCTTGCTTAAGTATATGTAATACTTTTTTGCTTCCATCAACAATTGGTGCCTGATTTGTTCCCTCGCCATAAATATACTCTCGAATCTGCTTATGTAAATATTGATCAATAGTATTTTCTAATCTGTTGGATGGCGTTTGATGTGGTTTAATATCAAGTCCAAGTTCTTTGGCTTTTTTGATTTTGCCAAAGGTATGATCAACAATCACGCCATCAAAATCAAATCCGACTCTTAAATTAGTGTTGACACGTTTCTTCATATCTTTTATCATAATTAATGACTCTGCTCTTTACCATAATACAAGGAGAAAAAAATGTCAAAGATCCGTTATAAAAGTGAAATGGCCCCCATTCCGGTACAACAGTTCTTGGATCGTACCGAGATCGACCTTTATGAAACTGGATTTAATAAATGGGATAAAATTGTTAATGTTGTTGCCCCTCGAGACCTAAAAAAAATAATCAAGGTCGAAGACATGTCAATGGATTATTTAATTTCCTTGCTCTCAAATATAACGCTACTGGGCAATAAAAACGAAAAAATCTATGCTCATGCAAAAATATATCAACGGCGCACTGATCTTGATACGCTTTCATTAGGTCAGAAGTTTATCTACCGCGATCATTACACCGCAATTATGGAAAGTATGTGCGACTTATTTTATGGATTTACTACATCGCGCGGTATATCTAATTGGACTCCCCATGTAATAATTGGAATAGATTCTGATAATCAATATGTACTAGCTCATTATGTGCCTCCGATAATTGAACTACATGACAATAAATTTATACTGCTTGATGGGGTTCACCGTTGTTTTATTACCAAACAAACAAATCCTACTATAGAAAGTGTTGTTATTGAAGGAGTGAAAACACCATTTCCATGTGAAACTAAATCATGGAAAGAATTAAAGGTAATTGATAAAAAGCCAGAAAAAGTTGACGTTGCCGAACGACATTTCGACCTCAAAGTAGAACTATTTAGAGATCTTCGAGGAATTGGCATTGACGGGTAAACAAAAAGTCCCCACAAAATTGCGGGACTTTTTGATTCTCTTAAATCGGAGATCGGGACTCCGATTTGGGCTAATTTAAGCCAAACCCCGCACTCAACAAAGTTGAGTGCGGGGTGACAAATAGTAATAGATTGAATGCGGAGTGACAAAAATGGTGATAAAGGAGATTTTATTTTTTTTTAAATCGTTCTATGCGAATTAATCCTGAACAGGGAACAATCTCAACGCCATTCTGGGCAAGCTTATCAAGAAAAAGATTAAGCCCTAATGAATCCGAAGACATATGTCCGGCGACAACCACATTAATATGCGCTGCTTTTGCCTGTTTGTAATGTTTCTCACTTAAATGCATGGCCACCGTCGTTCCAATGCCAGCTTGTGACATTTTCTCATAAATTTGCGGAGCACCTTCGGTGCCGCCCGTAATTTCAGTTAAAGCAATCTTGCCGCACCGATTTTCAGGACGACCGGCTAGAAGATGAGGCCCTGCGCCAATTTTTATTGCTTGTTTATACTCAGGAATTGATTTTAAAAATGCTAAAAGGTCTTCAACATATTCTGGTTTTTTCTTCTCAATTCGCTTTCTTAGAAAGTGCGCTACCATGTTATCAGACGCCGTATGCACACACATAAATCCAATATCTAAAAGTTTTGCCGCATCAACCGCTCGGTTATGGTTTATGGGTGAAATTCCTCGGCTCACCTCTCTAATGCGCGGTAAAATTAAACTCTCTGCAATATTAATAGGCACGCCATAATGCGCCAAAACATCAGCCTGCAAATGCATCACATCATCAAGGCCGGCCAAAGCACTCCCCTCAGGATGGTGAGATAAAACTAAATCAATATCACCAAGGCGATGTGCAAGCAATACCTCTCCTACTTCCATATCAATACCAGCTAAAATACGCTTAATTGGCTTTTTGACAGGAACCAAAATTCGGGTATCTGAATATGGATTGGTTAATCGCTCTGTGTCAAACTCTTGTTTTTCTGAATTTCCTAATTTTTCGTACTGCTTTTTTCTCCGTGCTAAAAGTTTATCAATCTCTTTCTTACCTCTAAAATCTGCGGTAATCCCACTTTTAATCGCTAAATTGTAAATTTGTTTTTGTGTCATATACCAAAATGTTTTCGCGCTAATGCCAACGCGACTGCCCCCCACAGGAGGGAAAAGATTATTATAAGGTTGCCCTCTTTTTTCATCGAGGCCCCACGCCACAAGGCAATCCCGTAAATCAATCCTGATGGCAAAGGATTAAACGCAACAATTAACAATCCAATATTAACAACCTTAGATTTTGATAATGAAATCTTATCTGATGCTTTCGCCATAAAGCAAATATGCACGAATCGTGAATCCATGATTCACATACATTCGTCTTTTTACTTGTAAAAACTCGTTACCCAGGAACAAGAAATACTTTGTCACCATCTTTGGAAACATCATCAAGTTTTAATCCAACGGCCTCTCCTTTCTTGGCTTTTTCAACATTCTCATGTTCAACTTGCATTGACTTCACCTCTTGAGTAAAATCCCGCGAGCCGCCAGTGACATGAATGGTATCCCCTACTTTCAATTTCTTCGTTAGTTCTACCACACCAACGCCGATCTTCCCAAAATAATGGGTAATTTTTCCAATTTGTTTTTCTTTAGCCATAAACCAAAATATATAATTTACAATTAATTATTTCTACTTTATTATACAATAAATATTATAAGTGTGAAACTTGAAATTCCGCCAGGGTTCACAAATGTGAAAACAAGTTTTCCCATTTGATTCACCCTTTAAAATTATAACATAACAATCCACAGCTTGCAACCTTACATCTCATTCTCCTTTTATTACTGCCAATGGTACTAAGCGTACTACTTTTTGCGCAAGCCCTGCATTATGGACCACATCAACCACCTGATCAACATCTTTATATGCCAGAGGCGCTTCTTCTGCAACACCTGCCCATGACCTACATTTTACTATAATACCTTTTTTTGCCAACTCCTTAATTAAATCAGATCCACGCACTGCGCGCTTTGCCGCTCTTCTGCTCATGGTCCGCCCTGCACCATGACACGAACTAAAAAATGCTTCTTCTCCGCTTTCTGTACCTGCTAAAATATAGCTTGCCGTTCCCATGCTTCCCGGAATTAATACTGGCTGGCCAGTTTTTTGATAGTCCTCAGCTAATTCTGGATTACCCGGTGGAAATGCACGGGTCGCGCCCTTTCGATGAACAATCACTTTTATTCTTTTACCATTAATCTCATATTCTTCAATTTTTCCCATATTATGAGCAACATCATAAATTAGTTTTAAATCATGACCTAAACTTGCAGGAATAATCCGCTTCCATGCCTGTCGGACTAAATGGGTAATCAATTGTCGGTTAGACCATGCAAAATTAGCAGCTGCGCTCATTGCGCCTAAATATCCCTGTGCTTCAGGCGTATTAATAGGCGCACATGCTAACTCTCGATCAGGAAGTTTTATCCCCCACTCTGGCAATTTTTGATTAAATGTTCGTACCCAATCAGTACAAACCTGGTGTCCAAGTCCGCGACTCCCTGTGTGGATCATTATAACAATCTGCCCTTCCCTTAGCCCAAACTTCTCTGCAATTTCTGTACTAAAAATTGTATCAACTTTTTGTACTTCCGAGAAGTGGTTGCCTGATCCGAGCGTACCTAATTGATCTCTACCGCGCGTTTTAGCACGATCGCTGACTTTTGAAGAATCTGCGCTTTCTAAAGATCCATATGCTTCGCAATGTTTAATATCATCCTCAATTCCATATCCTTGTGATACTACCTGCTTTACTCCCTGGGTTAACACTTTATTCATGGATTTTTGATCAAGTTTGACTTTACCACCACGACCAACGCCAGAAGGAATTGACCGGTATAATTCATCTGCTAACTGCGGCAAATGCGACTTAATAGAACTAAAATCAACATCACTTCTCAAGACCCTGATCCCGCAATTTATGTCAAATCCAATCCCGCCTGGCGAAATTACGCCTTTCTTATAATCCATAGCTGCTACCCCTCCAATCAAGAAGCCGTAGCCCATGTGAGCGTCTGGCATAGCCATCGCATATTTTTGAATCCCTGGCAGAGTGGCCATATTTACTAGCTGCTCCAATGACTTTTCCTCAATACCTTCCCATATGGTTTCTGAGGTATAAATTCTGGCCGGTACTCTCATATCATGCCTAAAAGATTTAGGAATTTCCCATACATAATCATTTATTTTTTTAAAATTTTGTTTAATCATAAAGATATTTTATTATTTTTTAAACGCCAGAGTCTCTTTCTTACACTATTATCAGTTCTTTTTAAAAACTCACAACTTTCTTCGATGATATGATTTAAAATATACTCATCTTCCCAAGCTTCCCAAAACTTCTGAAAAACTCTTTTCATATGTTTTGGTCTTTTCCATTGTAATGCAATTTTTGTCTTTTTTAATTTTCTATTAAGCGCTAAACAGCTTGGATAGTATAAATAACTAATGAGTTTCTGTGCCCGCTCTCTATTAATCATGATATTATAAATATTATCTCTTTTATTTCTTTTTAGTTTCTTTTTTTCGCCTGTAATTCTTTCAACAACATCAAGAAAATACTCTTTTAATTTTTCGCTCTTAACAGTAAGGCTGATAAATGGGAATCCTTGGCCAGTTAATCCAAGACTGCCATCACCATCTATCAATCCCCTGATATAATCTCTTTCACAAAATCTGCCCCGAGGAGATGAAATAATCTCTGACTTTTTGCCATAAGGAAGCCCTAATTTATTAATCTCTTCTCTGAAGTTTGTGCCATATACATTAAAAGTATAGCTTCTATGATTTATTTTAAAATTAGTATCTCGAACTCTACTAGTAATTGAAGAATAAACATTGGGAAACAATTCTTGAAAAGTTTCTAGAATATGCAAGTCTTCTTCCCCTATCTCAACGCGCAATCTTCCTTTATCTCTTTTTCTAAATGGCTTATTTAGGTTCCCGTCCATTTGCACAAATCCAAAGAAATAAGAATGTTCTGGAATTTTAAGATTTATATATCTCATAAGTTATATATCAAATAACACGACTGCTTCCCAATGATCATTATTCTTTTTTACGCTTAAATCATGCCAGGTTACTGCTTTTATTTCTAGCCCTAACCGTTCAAGTTTTTTCCCTTTAATTTTTCCTTTTAAGCTCTTTTTTTTACTTTTATCTTTAATATTTATTTCTGCTTGAAAATATGCTTCATCGTTCACATCACTTAAATATAATGCTTGACTTAAAAATTCTATTAAAAGTGCTTCTAAATCTGTTGCGCTTACGTTTATCCGCCGTATAACCTCTGACTGTTTTTTAACTTCTGGTCGGCATATCTCAAACATTCCCTTAAGCGCATGAAAAAAAAGTTCAGGCAAATCCTTCCCATATGCCCGAATTTTCAAATCAGCCGTATGTTCTAATGATTCATATTCCTTCATAATATATTACACACTACTGGTTGCTTTTAAATCACATATCTTCCCTTACTCATCTGATCTCCTATTACCATGCCCCGGTCAAGTGTAATCACCCGTTTTTTTACAAAATTCACAATTTCTCTATTATGGGTAACTAAAAGCACGGTCGTGCCTAATTCATTAATTTTTACTAAAAGCTCAACAATATCTCTGGTAGTAATCGGATCAAGATTACCAGTTGGCTCATCTGCAACAAGAATTTTAGGACGATGCGCCAGTGCGCGTGCAACAACCACACGCTGGGCCTCACCTGCAGCAAGCTGCTGAGGGAAATAATCAACTTTAGTTCTCAGCCCCACTATTTTTAAAACCTGTCTTACAATGGGTGATATTTTTTTACGCGGGGTATCAATAACCTCTAAGGCAAATGCAACATTTTCATACACTGTTTTCTTTTCTAATAATTTAAAATCCTGAAACACCACGCCAATCTGGCGGCGAAGTGATGGCACTTCAATTGGTTTAATTTCCGTGATATCCCATCCGCCCACAACAATTTTCCCCTTTGTCGCTTTTTCTTCTGCAATTAACAATTTTACTATCGTGCTTTTCCCTGATCCTGATCTCCCAACAATAGAAACAAATTCATGCGGTTTAATATGAAAACTAACATTTCGCAATGCATAGGTATTTGGCGAATAAAATTTACTAATGTTGATAAACTTAATCATACAAAACTACTTAATGGAGCCAGCGCTGAGAGTCGAACTCAGGACCTCTGCTTTACGAGAGCAGCGCTCTACCCAACTGAGCTACGCTGGCGCACAAAGCGGGGTACGAGAATCGAACTCGCCTCTTATCCTTGGGAAGGACACATAATACCACTATACTAACCCCGCATTTTTTTTAATTTTTTCAATGCTTTGCGCCTTTGAACAAATGGTGCGCGGTCAATTATAAGTTTACCGTTGAGATGATCAATCTCGTGTTGAAATACACGCGCTAATAACCCCTCTGCCTTTATACTCACACGCTCCCCTCGCTCTAATAAATACCCTTGTATCTCAATTGATCGAGCGCGGCCTATACTGAAGGTAAAATCGGGAATACTTAAACATCCTTCAATGTCACGTACCAATTCTTTTGATTTTTTAATAATCTTTGGGTTAAGAACAGTTAAGGGCCCTTTCCCAATATCAGTAATAAAAATTTGTTTATTTGTTCCGACTTGAGTAGCCGCGATCCCTACCCCATGAGCATGGTACATGGTGGTTTTCATATCCTCGGCCAACTTCTTTATTTCCTCACTATCTACGTCTTTTATTTCTTTACATTTTTTTCTTAAAATAGGATCACCGTACTTTTTAATCTCTAATAAAGCCATAAAATCATTGTAGTCAACTTATATAAAAAAACAACCCAGCAAGGGGATGATATTCTCTTTTTGTTGTCATTCCGCTTTTTCTCTTGTCTTCTCACGCGAAGTGCGGGATGACAAAGAGGGTTATTAGGGGTGACGAAAAAAAGACTTAAAATTTGGATACAGATATCATTCCTTTCAAACTTCAAGGTTCTGCGAAGCAGGTTCTTATTTTTTAAATCGTAAACGTTTGATTCGTGATTTTCGCAATTTATTTTTAGGCAACATATTGATAACAGCGCGATGCAATACATAAGATGGGTTCTCATGAAAATATTCTCCCATTTTCTTTTGCTTTAACCCACCGGGATATCCACTATGATGATAATATATTTTTTGCTTTAATTTTTGACCCGTAAACGTAAGCTTGTCAACATTTTCTACGACCACAATATCGCCCCCATCCACATGGGGAACATAACTTGGTTTATGCTTGCCAATAAGTAGCGTAGCAACCTCAGTTGCCAATCTGCCAACTGATTGATCAGTCGCATTAAGTATATGAGTTTTGCGATCTATTTGTTTTCCCATACTATTTATACTAATTCAATTATTGCCATCTGGGCCGCATCACCTCTTCGCTGGCCCGTTTTAATAATACGGGTATAGCCACCAGGTCGCTCCTTATAGCGGGGGCCGATTTCTTCTAATAATTTTTTAACTGCTTCTCTGTTTTGTAAATATGCATTAATTCTTCGGTAATTATTTATATTATTTTCTTTGGCTCTGGTGATTAAACGCTCAGCAATCGGCCGCACTGTTTTAGCTTTAGCCTCTGTTGTTGTTATTTTCTCATTTAAAATTAAACCTGCGCTTAAACTTCGTAAAAGCGCCTTACGAGGACCAACTCTTCGACTTAAAATTTTCCCTTTTTTTCTATGCCGCATTATTTCTTCTTAGGAGCCGCCTTTTTTTTCTTGGCAGATTTTTTCTTAGGAGCCGATTTTTTTGTACCAGTCTTTTTCTTCACGCCTGGTTTTTTCTTTATAGTTGTTTTTGCTTTCTTTTTCTTTGGCTTCTTCTCTGCTTTAGCCACCAATTTTTGACTCAACTCAATAAAATAACTGAATTGACCTTCCAAAAGTCGAGAAGCGGATCTAAATGCCTCTAACGGAGAAAATAAACCATCAGTTTGAATACTTAGAATTAATCGTTCATAGTCTGTTCGCTTTCCTACACGCACATTTTCAACATTAGTCGCCACCTTAACAACAGGGGTAAAAATTGAGTCAGTAATTATTGTTGAAACATCAAATTTCTCTCTCGACTTCTCCTCTGACGGCACCCAGCCATATCCTTTGCTCACCCATAATTCCATCTCAAGCTTGGCACGCTTATCAGTTAATGTTGCAATCACCAAATCCTTATTTACTACTTCTACATCTGCTGACGTATCAATATCGCCTGCCCTAACCTTTTTATTTCCCGATGCTTTGAGTGTTAATTTTACCGGCTCATCAATATCTCTACGCGCCTTAAATCGTAGAGATTTAAGATTTAAAATAATATCTAAAACATCTTCCTGAACGTAATCTATAGTAGAAAATTCATACTTCACCCCTTTTATTTTTACGGCGGTAACTGCTACTCCTTCTAACGAAACAAGCAAAACTCTTCTGAGCGCATTTCCCCAAGTTATACCATACCCAGGATAACACGGCTCAATAATAATTGACCCTTTATTTTTATCTTGAGTATCTTCTTGATACTCAACCTTCTTTGGCAAAAAAATATTATTTTCCATACTATATTACTATATTGATTATTTAATTAATTATCTGCTATAAAATGCGATGATTAAATCTGTTTCAAAATCTTGTGGTAAGTCTTCGCGCGAAGGAAGTTTTAAGATTGTAACCTCTTGTTTTCTTGTATCAAGACTGAGCCACGAAGGCAATAAATCTTTATCTTTTTTTTGACTTAATCGCTGTTCAACTGCTTTAATAATTGATTTTTTTTGCTTTACCGAAATGGTATCACCCACGTTAACAGAATATGAGGGGATGTTAAGTCTGCGGCCATTAACATGGATGTGCCCATGCCCCACCATCTGACGCGCTGCGCGCCGCGTTGGTGCAAAACCAGATTTATATACCACATTATCAAGCCGCTGCTCTAACAGTCGTAAAAAAATTACTGTAGTATTGCCTACGACTTTTTTTGCTTTAAGAAAATAATTTTTAAATTGTTTTTCTCGAAGGTTATATAAACGCTTTAAGCTTTGCTTTTCCCGTAACTGCTTGCCGTATTCTGACAAGCGAGGGTATCCTTTATGACCGTGCATCCCCGGCGGATATTTTCTTTTTAAAACCGCACATTTTGCTGAACCACAAAGCGACCTCCCTTCTCGACGACACATTTTACATCGTGGTTCTTTTGCCATAAAACTTAGATAGAAAGTCCGCGCTTTGCGCGGCTTATATATCGCGAGCGAAAAAACTCATCCCTTTCAAGGGGCGAAATGAAAGCTCGCATTTTTTATTATATCCCAACATATTTTTAATGATTTTTAAATTACCCTTCCCAATAAAACAGGCCTGTGGATAACTTTAATTGACAAAATATATTTTGTTCTATAA
>JALLOO010000016.1 GCA_027717985.1 Patescibacteria group bacterium AH-259-L05
TGTCTTCAAAACGAGAACTAAATCGTGCGACACTATTGAGCGTTCGAGAGAAGCTCTCAAAACGAGAACTAAATCGTGCGAGAGCATCAAATGCTGTTGTTATGCTTTGAGCAGGATCAAAATAAGAACTGTTAAGCTTGAGATTCAGTTCGGTCGCAGGAATAACTTCCTTGGTAGAAGCTCTGAGCGGGACATTATATACGCCATACGATTTTTGAGAGGGATCAATAGTTTCTTTGCCATCTTCTATTCTATAGTCGATTACACCCCAATTTCCTGTATGCAGAGCAGTGCCGAAAAGAACAGATTGCTGTATGAGGACGGCAGCGTGTTTCATGCGAATATCAAATCCAAGATGAGGCCCAAAAACCATATACTCTATTCCACTTGTTTGTGCAAATGTTCTGTTTCTGTTTTCAGTGGTCCAATGTCGCTGTCCAATATTGTGGCTGTTAAAAATTTCTGCAACTTTTATTCCAAAACGGACGTCTAAGGTATTGGAAAAGGTCCGAAGTACATACATTTCTCGTATCCAGAGGTGCAGATAATTTTTTGCCCACCAATCAATCGGCAGATCCCCAAATTTATTAAATCGCGGAAACATATAGTCGAACATTCGAATACCGCGGATAGATCTGGTAACGCTGCCATCTTCATTATATTCTGTATCGAGTTGAGTAAGTGCATCACCTTCGTAAGCTGCGTTTTTAAATTCCCAGCCGCGCATCCCACCACCCCATTTTTCATCTTTTCCTTTACTATTTAACTCCCATACAAGCGTACGTTTGTGGGGCGTAAGAATAATAGGATCATAAAGTGTTCCGTAGGCAAGGGTATATTCTCCTGGTTTTGATTCTTTTCGAGGAATATTTAATTCAGTGGTATAAAAGGTGTATATATCTCCTATTCGGACATCGCTATACATGCTCATATACACCCGTTCAATTGAAATAGTCCATCCGTTGTGTGATTGTGTCTTAAGCGGAGTGGTTACAAGGCCTATAAGGGTGAGCCAGAAAACGGTTTTCAGTTTTTTCATATTATTTTCCTCCTTTCCAGTGTATGCTGAAATTTATAGTCCATCCGTAAAAAACTAAATTTTTTTCTCTCATTTTCCAGTGTGTTGCTTCTCTCCATGTCCATCTGCCAGGCACTTGCCATAGTGGCGCAATAGGCACATTTAAGAAAACAGACGCAAAAGCTCCAACGCCGAATCGTATAACCATGTTTTTGTATTGTAGAGGATAGGTTAATTTCAGGTGTATGTCTCCTGCGGGAATTAGTTTGCGCGTTTTAGCGCTGAACGTAAAGTCACCATCGTAGTATACGGTATAGTATAGACTGTCAGTTTTAAGAAGGGTCACCTCAACATCATCTATATCGTCCCAGTCTCCATATATATCAGACCGATATTTTTTGTTTGGGAGAGTGAACAGTGGTGCTCCTTGAATCAAAGCTTGAATGTATTTTGTATTAAGTTTAATACCGGCATAGGGGCCTATCACAAAGGTGTGTGCTTTTGCTCTTTGATGAAGCGTGACATGGTTATCCCAGATATACTGATAATAAGGGTTAATATATGCCCACTGCTTTGCTTCAATGGTTTGTTTGTTTACAATATCGGCAGCCTTTATGCCAATTCTCATCTCAAATCGTTTTGAAAGTGTTTGTGCAATATATGCTTCAGTCGTCCATAAGGATAGATTGTTTTTTGTCTGCCAGTCAATATCGCTCCAGCCCGATTCTTTTAAGGTATTGGTGAGTGGACCTAAATGGTGCTCCCAGATAAAGATAACGCCTCGGTAATATGTCATGCTCCCATCTTCATTTTCAACTGGCGCAGGCGTGGTAATTTGCCCATCATCGTGATCAAAAGAATTAAAGTACCAGGCGCGTACGCCTACTCTCCAGAGATCCCATGCATAGCTTATTTCCGGCATAACAACAGTTTTGTTTGGTAATACGAGATTAATCATTTCATCGCAGTCTCTTCCAGAATCGATGATATAACGTCCTAAACTGTCTATCGTAGCATATGCCATACATTCACTTAACATGTGTTGGTTAAATTTAGTGGTCAGATGCATTCCATTAACTTCAAAATTCCATCCTTTTTGATTTTGTGCGTGTATCGGCATCAGTAACACTATGGTGATGAATACAGACGTTACTGTTATTTTTTTCACTTTATTTCTCCTTGGTGTTTATTTTCAAAGATCAATATATGTACTATAGCACAAAATATAATTTTTGTCAAATTAAAAAAAACGGCACCGTGATTTTTCACAGATGCCGACTTTATGTTTTAGAAATTGAATGAAAATCCGACACTTACGCCATTAAAGTTTAAATCTTGTTTTTTTCTGTCCCAGTGAGTTCCATCTCCGACCGTCCAGTCACCGGGGAATACATATTCAGCCGCAACAGGCATGTCATTGAAACTTGACTCAAACCATCCAAGATTTAATCGTGCAGATGTCTTATCTTCGAAACGGGCAGTAAATCGTGCAAAACTATTAAACAAATTAGACATGACTTTATCAGAACGAATAAGCCGGGATATCGCCTTAAATGTTTTTGTTACACCTTTGACCGGATAAAAATTAGGGCTATTAAGATTGAGTTGCCATTCAAGTGCGGTGGTAATTTCTTGCGTGCTAACGCTGTAGGGGAAGTCACCATTATACAAAACTTCATAAACTACTTGTCCTGTCTCTTTGTAGGGAATTTCAACATCATCTACATCAGTCCATCGAGCTTCCCAATTTGAATCACCAGTAAGCCGGCTGTATGAAACCTTTGCATCCACAAACAGTACCTTAAAAAACTTATGAGAGAATTGTAATCCAATAGTCGGGCCCTTGGCTTCATATGCGGTTTTGCTTACGAGATCAAGATTTATCCGATTATCCCACCACCAGTCACCATAAAAGCTTGCATATGCGCGCTGGAATTGTCCCACGCGTTGGGCATTTTGAGAGCTTACATACCTAAGGCCGATCATCAGATCCAGTGATGAAGATATGGGCTTGGCAAGATATAATTCTCTGGTGCGCAGTTTAAGCATATTAGACGCCCACCAATATACATCTGTTGCGCCAGAAAGAGTATCCTCGTTTCTCACTGGAAAGAGAACATGCTCTCCAAACATACTTGCTCCCCGGCGGTTGTAGGTAGCTACGGTCCCATCCTCGCTTATGATAGCCGGATTTGAGCTCAGGGTATTGGCGAGTGATCTTGATCCATTAAATTGCCACGTGCGGAAGCCAATTTCTGCCTGAGACCATCTATGACTGATATGAAATACAGGAGTTCTCTGTTTTGCTAAGGTAACAAATATAGGATTATATTCCATGCCGTAGTCAATGCCATAATAACCAACTTTGTTTTTATCGCTTGGTACTTTATTAACATATGTTACGGTATAGTCAAATTCAGTTACCAGATTCGGGCGCCAGAGGGATTCTAAGTATACCCAATCAATTGATGCGTTCCAGCCCGTATTATTAACATCAGTGTTGTCATATGTACGTATTACTGCATTGGTTGCATCAACAACAGTAGAAAAGCCATATTTTGCATATTGAAATGCGCGATTTGTATACACCGTTATTAAGCTTTTATTCTGCGCGTCAGTACTGTCTTCATTTGCTGTTTGACTAAAAACAGTTGTTGTCAATCCTATCATAACTGCGAAAATCAATCTCTTTTTCATGTTGCACTCCTTTCTTTTTTGTCCTGTTAAATAATAGTCACGTAATTTAACAGAACGGTTTTGTAATGAACATATATTACTTTAAAAAACTTCTTGATTTTTGTCAACCACGTTATTGGGGATAATTCGTTTCCTTGTCATTCCGTCCTTTCTCTTTGTCATCCCGCACTCAACGCGTTGAGTGCGGGATCTATCAAAATACGGGATGACAAAAAAGGCGTCATCCCATATGATAATATACTGTTAATTTTTATTTTAGGACAATTTCAAACTGTTCACTAACAATGTTCCAATTAACTGCGTTGAGAAATGCGGTCATATAATCAGCACGGTTGGTGCCATAGTCAATAATATAGGCATGCTCGAATATATCCATTGCCAAAAGCGGAATTCCTCCAGCTAAATGGCCAAGACTATGCTCATCAATCCATGCATTAAATAAACGCTGTATTTTTGGGTCATAGTACAGAATTGCCCAGCCAATTCCTCGTATCGCCCCTGTCGCCTTATAATCCTTTTCCCATTTATCATAATCTCCAAAGCTGTTAGTAATGGCTTTAAAAAATTGGGAGTCTTTATCAAGTTCTGTGCCGCCTTTGATCATCCGTGCAAAGTAATATTCTTCATGCAGCCGCATGCCATTAAATTCCCAGCCAAACCTGCGTTTTAATTCCCCATATTCTGGCGTTGCGGTTTTGTCTTCATTAATAAGTTTTTGCAATTGTTCAGCTACTTTATTGGTATTGGCAACGTAGCCCTGATATAAGGCAAAGTGAGTGGTAAGGGCTTTATCACTAAAGCCTTCAGTACCTAAGAGGTTGTCAAAATTTTTTGCTTCGTATGTCATACGTGTTAAAGTTTGGATACAAATCTTATCCCCTGCAAACTTCAAGGTTCTGCGAACGTAGTGAGCAGGTTCTTATAATTAATAATTATTTTTTGCTATGACCTTTGCATACATACTACCATGTTGTTAAAAATGTGACAACCTGTTAGTATATATAGTAATATTATTTTTATATTATTTTTTTACAACTATGCAGAACGAAATTACAAAAATTCAAAAGCGTGAAGGAAATGTTGTTGCTTTCGATCATGACAAAATTACCACCGCGATATTAAAAGCCGGCCAAGTTTTAAAAGAATTTGACAAGGCGCAGGCAGAAATGCTTTCTGATAAAGCGGTTGAGATGTTAAATACATTATATGGTACACGAAAGTCTCCACCACGGGTTGAAGAGATTCAAGACGTGGTGGAGATTATTTTAATGAAAAATGGATTTGTCAAATCTGCCAAGGCATATATTATTTATCGGGGCGAGCATAAAAAAATACGAAAGGCAAAACAAGAGCTTCTTTCAGGGAAAACTACTAAACTCCCTCTTTCTATAAATGCAATACGTGTTATTGCGAATCGGTATTTACGGAAAAATCTTAAAACACAAAAGGTGTTGGAGACGCCAGAGGGGATGTTTGAACGCATTGCAAAAGCGCTTGCTCACGTTGAAAAAAAATATAAAGTCAGCGCGCAAAAAATTCGCCAATTGCAAAAACAGTTTTATGAGGTCATGGCGAATTTTGAATTTATGCCTGCGGGACGAACCTTGGCAAATGCCGGGACGGACCATCCCATTGTTTCAAATTGTATTGTGCTCCATATTGACGATAGTATGGATGGTATTTTTCAAACCCTTCATGATGCGGCTTTACTTCAGCAAGCAGGATCAGGATTGGGGTTTCCCTTTCATATGTTACGACCCGCCGGTTCAATTGGCAAAAGAACGCAAAGTGTTGCTTCAGGTCCGGTGTCCTTTTTAAAAGTATACAACCGCGCTTTTGGTGTGATTAAACAACAAATGCGATCGGGAGCCAATATGTCGGTGATGCGGGTTGACCATCCTGATGTGTTAGATTTTATCCATTGTAAAGAAAAAGAAGGAGAAATTGTCAATTTTAATATTTCAGTTGCAGTGACTGATACGTTTATGCGGGCAGTTGAAAAAAATAGTAAAGATCTGTGGATGTGTGAATGGAATGGCAAAAAAATGCTGCCGCGAAGAGTTAAAAAAGATAGAAATGGCATTGTTCAAGAGATAAAAGAAGAGAAGTTAACTGCGCGTGAGATCGTAGATGAGATTGTTCATGCGGCATGGTCAAATGGTGAACCAGGTATTATTTTTATTGATGAAGTCAACCGCACCAACCCCTTGCCCGGCCTCGGCCGCCTTGAAGCCTCAAATCCTTGCGCGGAGCAGATGTTGCATGCTTGGGATGTCTGCAATCTTGGCTCAATAAATTTAGACAAGTTTGTTACAAATAAAAAAATAAATTGGAAGCGGTTGAAAGAGGTGACCGAGATTGGCACGCGTATGCTTGATAATGTGATTGATATTACTGAGTTTCCAGTAGATAGAGTAAATAATGTTTTTAGAAAGAACCGAAGAATTGGGTTAGGCGTTATGGGATTTGCTGATATGCTGTTTCAGTTGCGCATCCCATACAATTCAGAACGCGGGCGAGAAACAGCTGAGAAAGTAATGAAGTTTATCAATGACAAAGCGCATAAAACATCGATTCAATTAGCAAAAGGAAAAGGAGTATTCCCAAATTATAATCTAAGTATCTTTAAGAAGAAGGGGATTAAATTGAGAAATGCCGCATTAACCACGGTTGCGCCAACCGGCAGTATTTCAATGGTTGTTGATGCATGTTCCGGGCTTGAACCATGCTTTGCTCTTGCCTATGTGAAAGAGGTAATGAGCGGACAAAAACTGTATTATACTAATCGTCATTTAGAAACAGCGTTGCGTGAATGTGGCCTCTACTCAGAAAAATTAATACAAGAGATTGCCCAAAAGGGGTCTATTCAATCGTTTAAACAAATTCCTGTATCATTGAGAAAAGTGTTTGTAGGTTCTCTTGATATTTCAGTTACCGATCATATAAAGATGCAGGCTGCATTTCAAAAACATGTTGATAATAGTATTTCAAAAACAATTAATTTCCCCAATGATGCACCGCCTTCAGATGTGTTAGATGCGTATATGCTTGCATGGAAGCTTAGATGTAAATCATGTACCGTATATCGAGAAGGATCACGCCAGAGTGAAGTTTTAACTTTAGCATCAAAAAAAGAGCATGAGACTTCTTCTCCTGCGCTTGATATGTTAGAGCATCCTACTAATAAATGTCCAGAGTGCGGCGGTAAACTTTGGGCACAAGAAGGATGTTTGTCATGCCCCCAATGCGGCTTTGGTTTGTGCTCAATCTAGTTCTTTAATAATTTTTTCAAAGCCTCTAGCGGTAGCAATGCGCATTTGAGACGCACTGGTCCTATGTGAATGTTAAGCATTTTTAAAATAAAGTCTTCATCTAACGTTACAATATAGGCAGTTTTCTTGTCCCTCATCGCTTTTTTACAAAAAGCGGTGAGGGGTTTATTTTTAACATATTCAGTTAATAATGAAGTGCTTGCCGTAGATATCACACATCCTTCTCCTTTAAATTTAATATCATTTACTTTATTGTTTTTTATCAAGACCATCATATTTATTTTATCTCCACATACCGGGTTTGATATGGTAGTTTTTTTATTTGCATTTTTAAGATTACCAAAATTTCGCGGATTTTTATAATGATCTAGTAAAATGTCATGATAAATTGAAGACATATACCTATTGTAATATTTTTTCTACCTTTTTTAGTCCAGCTACTAATTTATCAACATCTTCATAACTATTATAAACATGAAAGCTTGCTCGTGTTGATGCAGGCATGTTGAGTCGTTGGTGTAGCGGCATGGCGCAGTGATGTCCTGAGCGGACACAGATATGGTCTTCATCTAAGATTTGACTAATATCATGAGGATGATAATGTGCAAAAGAAAAGGTAAGTACACCAATCCTTTGTTTTATATTTTTGGTACCTAAAATTCTTATGTTGTTTTTAAATTCTTTTTGTAATGTATGTATTGCATATTTAGTTAATCCTTGTTCGTGTTTTTGTATGTTTTCAAACCCTATTTTTTGTATATAGGAAAGCGCTTGTTTAAAAGCAATTATCTCAGTAATTGATGGTGTTCCTGCTTCAAATTTATATGGAGAGTCTTTAAAGGTTGTGTTTTTTATATTCACTTCCTCAACCATTTCGCCGCCAAATAAATATGGAGGAAGACTAATAAGTTTTTCTTTCTTTCCCCATAAGATTCCCACGCCTGTAGGACCGAACATCTTATGTGCAGAAAAGGCAATAAAGTCTGCGCCAAGCTTTTTCATGTTTATAGGGATATGAGAAACAGCCTGCGCTGCATCAATAATAATAGTAGTTTTGGGATTGATGTGCTTAATTTTTTTTATAATTAAAGCAATTGGATTTATCGTTCCCAAAACGTTAGATACATAGGTGAGTGTTACTATTTTTGTTTTTTTGGTAATGAGTTTTTCAAGATTTGATAGGTTAAGGCGCCCCTCATCGTCAATATCAATAATGTTTAGTTGAGCCTTTTTTTGTTTCGCTAATTGCTGCCAGGGCACAAAATTAGAATGATGTTCCATAATTGAGGTAACAATGGTATCGCCTGGTTTGATGTTTTTTCCTAATGTGTAGGCAAGCAGATTTAATGATTCAGTGGTATTGCGCGTAAATACAATTTCATCTGGATCTGCAGAAATAAATTCTGCAACTGCTGATCGCGAATCTTCATATGCTTGTGTCGCATCTTGGCTTAGTTTATAAATCCCTCTGCCTACATTTGCTGAGTATTTTTCATAGTACGTACATAGCGTTTTAATAACGCTTTTTGGTTTTAAACTTGTCGCAGCTGAATCAAGGTATACCAAACGAGGATTGTGTTTAAATATGGAAAAATCTTGTTTAGTAGGTAACATTTTTTAAATTGTTTAAAATAAGTGATTGATACTTATCTATTCTATTAATTAATCCGAATTCTTCTATTGTATTAAAAATATCATTAATAAATCCTTGGGTTAAGAGTTTTTTTGCGCGCGATGTTTTTATTCCTCGTGTTTTTAAATAGTGAATTTGATCATCAGGAAGCTGTCCTGTGGTTGCGCCATGGGTACAAAATACGTCATTGGCAAGGATTTCTAAATACGGCTTTGTTTCAATACTACATTGCGGGGAAAAGGTAAGTCCTTGCACTTTTTGATACGCGCGGGATTTTTGTGCTTGTTTTTCTATTTTAATAAGTCCTTCATATTCAAACCGCGCCCTATCAAAAAAGATCCCCCTGATAAGCAAATTAGATTTTGAATTGGGAGAGATGTGGCGTTGAATTGTTTTTAAAGAAAAGTGATCAGTGTTGTGCCCGAAATATAAGCCAAGAATGTGTACATTAATATTTTTATGCATAATTTCAATCGTAAGCTTTCCTGAGAAGTTATAAAAAAAGAGTACGTACGTATCAGGCTTTGTAAGGGTAATTTTGGTTCTTTTTCTGTGGGTAATATCAATAAATTTCATACATTTACCCAACACTTCCCTCCATCTCAAGGTTGATTAAGCGGTTCATTTCAACCGCGTATTCAAGCGGAATTTCTTTAATAACGGGTTTAATAAACCCATTGACCAGCATACCTTCTGCTTCTTCTTTTTTTATACCGCGTGAGGTTAGATAAAAGAGTTTTTCATCACTTAATCGTTCCACCTGTGCTTCATGTTGGACCGATACATCTTTTTCTTTTACTTTCATGGTTGGATAGGTATCTGAGCGTGATTTCTCATCCATGATCAATGCATCACAACTCACATATACATTTGATTTTTTAGCTCCTGGAAGAACATATACCAGGCCGCGGTAGCTTGTTCTCCCTCCATCTTTTGAAATGGATTTAGAAATAATGCGAGAAGACGTATATGGAGCGAGGTGAATTGCTTTTGCGCCTGCATCTTGGTGCTGTCCTTTTCCTGCTAAGGCAACCGAGAGTACTTCGCCTTTTGCTCCTTTGCCTTTTAAAATAAAACCGGGATATTTCATCGTTTTTCGAGAACCTAAATTACAGTCGATCCAATCCATGAATCCTTCTTCTTCAACTATGGCTCTTTTGGTAACCAAGTTATATACGTTGTTAGACCAGTTTTGAATCGTGGTATAGCGAAATCGTGCTCCGCGTTTGACAATAATTTCAACCACGGCTGAATGAAGTGAATTAGAGGAGTATATGGGGGCGGAGCAATTATGAACCGCTACTCCGGCGGCTAAGTATGTTTCATTTTTTTTAACACTAAAGTTATAGACCGGAATATTTTTAACTGTTTTTTTCTTTATGTTTTTAATAGGTACGTAGGCGAAATTTTTATCTATGCCGAACATAGAGGCGCGGTAATGGCCATTAATTTTATCTGATACTTTTATTCCGACAATCTCGCCAAATTTTTTCATGTGAGCTCCTGCTATTCCGATAGTAAACATATCTTTTCGTCCCTGCTCTCGCCTCATTTGTTTGTTCAAGAATGCAACAACACCGAGACGTAACAGAATATCTCTTGTCTGCCGGGCTAATTTTTCTGAAGTAGTATTGATACGAAATGCTTGTTTAAAGCCAGATTTATGTTTTTTGGCATAATAGTTACCATCACCACGAAAAAGGCCTTTAATAAGTTCTTTTTGTTTTTCTGGATCTTCTGTCATTGCCCATTGAGGAATATGTTTTGTGTCTGAAGATGTGCCAAATTGGGCAAAAATTTGAGCTAGTTCAACTTTTGATGCAGTAACTGATACGCCATTATTCTTGCTATGAAGCGCATCATAGGTTTTGTCTAGAGAAAATACTTTTTTTAATAATTGTTTGACGTCATGTATGTATTCGCGTTCATGGGCTCCAAACGAGAATCTGACATACCCGCGGAGTTCAACGCTCCCTTCTGCTAAATAATAACCAATAAGCCGCATAAATGATCCGTCTATTTTTACTTTTGTTGGCGACGGCAGCTTCCCTTTTCCTGCGCGTCCTCGTACCGTATCAAATACTTTATAGTCTTGAGATTCAATTTCTTTATTAATTGGCATAACTAAGTAGTCTTTTTGTTGCAGATCAGATGGTTTGCCCCATTGGACATTATACGTTTTATTTCTATCTTGTGACCTATTTCTCTTTGCAAATAAGATAGGATGTTCTTTAGTTACCTCTAATGCCTGTGTTGAGTCACCATAAAATTCAATCGTATATAGATCGCCTGAATACGGCCGTACCTGCGCATGCCTCACTGGTTTATACGTGCCCGTATGGGTAAGAACATTATCTCCTTTTTGTATGTTTTCTATAGGTTTATAATCCGGGTTAGTAGTAATAAGGGTTCCTTTAGTAAAACATCCCTCTACATAGCTTGCTTCCGATCCTTCGTCAGCAATGATTAAGGTTCGTTCAAACTGCCCCATGTTTTGCATTTGAATATGAAAATACGCTTGCAAGGGAAATTCTACTTTTACCCCTTTGGGAATGTAAATAAAAGATCCGCCTGACCAACATGCAGAATTGAGCGCGGCAAATTTATTATCAGCAGGTGGGATCAGCGTGGCAAGATATTGTTTTAAAATATCAGGATATTTTTTAAGGGCGGTATCCGTGTCGCAAAACAGCACCCCTTGTTTTTCTAAATCTTCGCGTAAGCTTTCATACACCGTTTCTGAGTCGTACTGGCTGCTAACTCCTGCAAGGTAGTCTTTTTCAGCCTGCGGTATGCCAATTTTTTCATAGGTTTCCCGTATATTTTCAGGCAGTTCATCCCAGGTATTTGCCGGGCCTTCAGTTGCTTTCATATAGTAGTAAATATCATTAAAATCAATATCTGATAGATCAGCTCCCCAGGTAGGCATGGGTTTTTGTTTAAAGATTTCATAGGATCGTAATCTAAAATCTTTCATCCATAATGGCTCTTTTTTTTGATATGAAATATTTTCAACAACACGTTTGTTTAATCCTTTTTTCGTTGTATATACATATTTTGGCGTTGTTTTAGACATTGGTAATTTTGAATTTATTTGTTATTTAAACATGTCATACCCCTGTTTTTCAATTTTGTCAGCGAGTGTTTTCCCTCCTTGTTTTACAATTTTACCATTCATAATAACCAGTACTTTATCAGGGGTAATATATTTTAAAATTCGATTATAATGGGTGATTAAAATATAGGTTTTGCCTTTTTTATTTTTTAATATAAATTTTGAAATGAGTTTTAATGCGTCAACATCAACGCCCGTGTCAATTTCATCAAAAATAATAAGTTTTGGATTGAGTGCGGCAGCTTGAATGAGCTCAAGCTTTTTTTTCTCACCGCCTGACGCGCCTTCATTTAATGAGCGATGCAAGAGCTCGGTATTAATATTTAATTCTTTTGCGTAGGCTTCGATTTCTTTTTTAAGGGTTAATGGATTTTTTTTTGAACCTAATGCAATTTGTAAGAGCTGAAATACGTTTACCCCAGAGAGCGAGAGTGGGGCCTGCCATGAGAGAAATATACCTTGTTGCGCTCGTTTATCAGGAGATAATTTTTTAATACTTTTATTGTTAAATATAATGTTTGATTGGGGTGATAGGGCATGGAGGGGATTGCCCGCGATTGCGTGTGCTAAGGTAGATTTTCCTGAACCATTGGGCCCGAAGATCGCATAAATTTTATTTTTTTGAAAAGTAAGATTTATGTTATGAAGAATAGTTTTTTTGCCGATTTTTACTGTAAGATTTTTTAGTTTTAGCATAAGGTTAATTAATTTCGATGACTTTTATCACCCTTACTGGACAGGCGTCTTCTGAATCTTTTAAAATAGCAAGCATTTCTTCATCAACTTCAAGCTCAAGTTCATATTTTTTTGTTTTTTTGTTAAAGGTGGAGTTGATAAGATTTGCTTTGCCGTCAGCTTTCATTTTCCAAAATTGTGGGGCTACGACCGCGCACGAGCCAGCCCCAATACAATTTTCACGATCATAAATCACCTTAATTCTTTTCTTCATTGGTATGATTATATCATTTTTCCTGCCTTTGACAAGATATCTCCTTATCATCCCGCGCTTTTTACAAAAAATACGTCTCCAGGAGACGCATTTACAGACACATGCAACGTTCTATCAAAGATCAGGGGCAATCACCAGCTTTGCGAAAGCCAGCCGCGATTGCCTCTCCTTCGGTGCAAAAATACTGTTCTCCCCTGTTCGTGTCTATTTTTGTCCGGTCATAATTCCCACATTCAGGCGTGAGATAGGTTTTACCATATTCTCGTTTTGAAATATTGCCTTTTATAATACAATCTGGATTGGGCGGCGGTTCATCTACCTCTCGCAACCCCGGATTTTCTTGTTTATAGTTTTCTATAGCATCATCGCACGCGCTCCACAGGCCGCGGTCTTGCCGCAATGCCTCTTCGCGCGCTGAAATAAAGTCTTGGTCGTACTGCTTGTTGTGCGGATCTAAATCGGTTTGTGCATAGCCGTTGCGTAAAAGATACCTATTAACAAATACATCGCCCGACACATATACATACCGAAGCCAGCGGCCGTACACATCAACATCTGACGACCCTGTTTCTAATCGTACGCGCTCTCCTTCAACAAGGCTGGCAAGGGCAGTGCGCGCCTCCTCATAATAGCATTCACCTTTTTCAGGCGCGTTAATACCAATGAGTCGGACACGTCGTGTATCATCATTTACCTCTACCTTAATTGTATCCCCATCAATGGCGTAATTAACAAAGAAAAGCTTATCATCAGGGCGGCTCAATAGGTCAGAAATTATACTCAGTGACTCTTGATCAGTATCTTTAAAATCAGGCACTGCGCTCACTGATTCTTGTTCAACTTCTACTACTTCAGGCGTTGTATCTGCTGAATCTTGTGCCAGATCTACCGCGAAGAGACTTGCAAGCAAAACAATAAGAGTAATAAGTATAATACTTAGAGTTTTTCTTGTAGATTTCCCGCCGGTTTCTGTCGCAACAAGCGTGGCAAGTATGCCGCCCACGGCAATGATACCAGCAATAAGATATTGCCTGATTATTTTCAATCGCTTTCTTTTCATCTGGCCTTTTTTCATCCATTGCTGGTTCATCTTTTGAATTGATTTTTTCCGCTGTTCTTGTTTCATATATTTGATTGTACAATGGTAATATTAGCACATTTTCTGTTCCTGACAAGGCATTTCCCTTTTGTCATCCCGCACTCCCCCTGTCATCCCGCCCCTCCTTGTCATCCTGCTTTTCACTTTGTTTCGGAAGATAACCTCTTGTCATCCCGTTCCCTCTTGTCATCTCCCGCAACTCTCATCTTGTCATTTTATTTCTCAGATAAGAGTGGATATCTGCTATTGACAGGAGAATGAAAATATGGTATAATCTATTTAGTAAGAGTGGATCATTTCATTTCAACATTCCAAAAATAAGGAGGAATGAGTAATGAGTAATTTCGTTGACAAGTTGGTTGATCTTTTCAAGACCAGATCACACGAAGAGATTAATGAAGCCGTGACTTCTGCCAAGGAGCGCCTGGATTCTGAAAGCCAGGAGAAACAACGTGAGACATTGGCCGATCTTTTCAAAGCTCAGCTTCAGACCCTGAAAGATCGAGGATGTCCGGAAGCTATTGTGAGCATGTTTGAAAATCAGAAAAGCGACGTGCTGGCAAAAGCAATAGAAATGACTTTTGGCGAAGAGAACACTCCTTTCCTGCCGGTTATTCCCCGAACCTATGCCAGTATCTATTACCAGATGCCCATGGTGAAGAATGGCAGCAAGACTGGCTACACCTATCTTGATCCGGCTGAAATCACTGACGTGGTTGAAACGCCTAATAAACCGTACTACATCTTTGATGTGGAAGATGGCGAAGCCATGCGCAGGACATCTCCGAAAGACGCTGAAAAGCGTATCAAGAAGCAGAATCGCCGCTGTCTTACCGAAGTTGAGGTGATTGCCTTAGGTGTCCATACCGATGTTCTTTCCAGGCATTATGTGGACGCGGCTGGCTCTCGCTACGAGTCGGACGATGTGCCGGGCTTGTACCTCAGCGACGGTCAGCCCAGGCTCAGCTACGACTGGCTTGTCCTTGCTCACGTCAAGTGGGGTTCGGCCTCGTGCGGTAGTAAATAGGTGCTTGAATCTTGGGATCTTGGATCTTTTGGTTTTTGATTCTTGGGTTCCGCCGCGAATTTCCAATATGCCACCACGGTGGCAATGAGCAGATTATGATTCAAATAATCTGCTCATTCTCTTTAACTATTCTTTTCGTTGATTAAGCCATTCCCAAAATTTATGCTCCGCGGGATTTAACAGGGTGAATGGACTTTTCCTGTTGTTCTTGTTTCATAATATTTACTACACTATGGTAATAAGGGAACCTTGAAATTTTTGTTCGGGCGCAAAAGAAAAAGAACTTTTTCTTTTGACCCTCACTT
>JALLOO010000017.1 GCA_027717985.1 Patescibacteria group bacterium AH-259-L05
CAACGTGAGCGACACCAAAGGGCGGAAGCCCTATGGAGAACATGGTTCGCGAGCGGAGCGAGCGACTATGTTCTTTTCTGCTGGCGATAAAGTAAAAATTGTGAGCATATACAGTAGTAAGAATCCAAAAATAAAGCCTAATTTTTTTATACATACAAAAAATAAATGGGTTGTGTTTCCCTGGGAAACTGACAGAACATCAAAGTATGATGAGACACTTTCTTAGTTTTTTGATTGATGGATAAACAAAGGAAAATAGATATTGTTTTAGAGGCCATTTGGTTGGCAATTATTTTTTTTATTCCAATATATTTTGACAGAAATCTCTATAATGTTTTTGAAATCTCAAAAAATATTTTATTTCAGGGACTGGCTGAAATACTGCTTTTTGTCTTTTTAGTAAAGCTTGTTTTATATACAAAACCGGTAATTCAAGTAATAAAAAAAAGAATAAAGTATTTTATTCCTGCTATTGTTTTTATTGCTGTGTTGGGCATTTCAACGCTTTTGTCTTCTGTCCCCTGGTTTAGTTTTTGGGGGTCATGGGAAAGACGTATGGGGTATCTTGCATGGCTTCATTTTTTTATTTTTGCATTTATTTTGTTTACCAGCATAAAAAACAAGAAGCACGTATATCGGATTTTGTTTGCCGCGGTTTTTTCTTCTATATTTGTGGCTTTATATGGATTTATGCAGGCATTTGGCTTTGACCCGTTTAGTTGGACTGAAGATCCATTTAAGGTTAAGCGGATATTTTCTGCTGTTGGTCAGGCAAATTTTTTAGGATCATGGCTGTTGTTGGTTATCCCCATTGTCATATATGGAATAGGAAAGAAACATATTGTAGCAAAGGCATTTTCATCTATTTTATTAGTTTTTCTTGTATGGGCTTTGATATTAACCAAGTCTCGCGGTGCATGGGTTGGGCTGATTGCATTGATTGTTTTTATGAGCACGGTGTATTTATGGCGGCTCAAAAGGGTGTTGGTTATTATTCCTATTGTTTGTTTTATTGCTTTTGTAGGTTTTGTAATATTTTTAAATAGTGTTGATATTGATAAGACAGATTTAAAAAGTCCATTGATGAGGCGGCTTGCTTTCTTTACTGACCTTGAGGAGGCAGGAAATTATCGTTTAATGCATTGGAAAGCGAGTGTAGATTTAATTAAACAAAGACCGATTCTTGGTTATGGTCTTGGAACACAGCGATTTAATTTCCCCAAATATTATCGACCCGAGTTTGCTATTTATGAAAAGCCAAATATTTATTTAGATTATGCGCATAATGATATTTTAGATATTTTGTTAGCAGCGGGATTTATTGGATTGATGAGTTATTTATTTTTAATTGGTAGCGTGTTTTGGCGTGGTTTAAGATATTTTTTAAAAAGACAGGAGAATGGGGTATTGGTATTTTTGCTCTTATCTGGACTGTTTGCATATTTAGTTTCAATTTTATTTTCGTTTCATGTGATATCTACGCTTGTTTATTTTTGGGTGTTTATGGTATTGGCGATTGTGATGGTAGAGAAATTGATTGAAAGTAATGAGGATTTTACTCCCCATTTGCGCGCAAGTGAGGGGTTTACTTCTCGAAAAAGTTTATATATTCTTTTGTTGCTTGTATTTCTTTTTGCCTCATTATGGTATTTTAATGCGCGATTATATATTTCAGGATCATATTTATTAGATGCACGACGCGCAAAAGCATATGGTAATTGGCAGGAGGTAATACTATATCATGAGCAGGCGGTTCGATTCAATCCAGACGATCCTTATTTTCGCCAAGAATATGCATTGAGTTTATATCAGGCATCATTTTTAATTCCAAGTGACGGGATGACAAAAGGGGAAGGCGGGATGACAAGGGAGGGAGAAGAATTATCTCAAGAGCAAAAACAAAAACTTGATATTTTAAATACCGGCATAGCGCAGATACAGAGTATTCCCGACACCATGCAGCCAATCGAGGCGTTGATCTGGCTGCCATGGCTTAAGGCGGAAAAAGCAAATACAACTAAAAAGGAAAGTGATTTTATTAGTGCGGAACAAGCATATGAAGCCGTTGCTGATTTTTCACCACAAACAGCGTTGATTTATAATCAATGGTGTAATTTAAAAATATATAAAGGCAACAATGAAGACGCGCGCGATATGTGTGAATATGCCCTTTCATTATATCCTGACCTTAGTCATCCCCATCTTAATCAAGAACATCGCCAAGATCTCATTGAGGAAATGACACCAGTGTATTTGAATTTGGCAAAAATATATCAACACTTAAATAATATAGATACGGCAATTGACAGAGCAGAAAAATCTGTGTATCTTATAACTAGTGCTTTTTCCCCTCCATATCCAGATACATTACGACAAGGATATACAATTTTGTCATCGTTGTATGAAGAGAAAGGAGATGAGGAGATGGCTAAATTGTACAGAGAAAAAATAGAGTCTTTATAAATGTTTAAAGCAAATAATAAATTATGTCGTGCTCAGCGCGACAATAATAACACTGAGCGTTATGGCTGAAGAAACTCAAAAAATTAATCGTGGTAAAGAGCTGCTTGCATGGAATTTTTCAGAGTATATTGAATATGAGCGAAGTAGAGGCTGGTATGTAATGCTTATTATATTGTTAAGTGCAGGCGTTATATATGCAATTCTTGTTACTAATTTTTTGTTCGCGTTATTTCTTATCCTATTTGGTCTGATTGTGAGTTTGCAGCTTCGGCACCCGCCACTTCGGGTTGAGTTTACTGTTTCTGAAAATGGCCTTAGTATTGGCGCGCGATTTTATGAGTGGGATGATATACGGAATTTTCGTATTGTATATAAACCGCCAGAGATAAAACGTTTATATATTGATTTGAAAAATATTTTATCACCAGATTTTTCAGTTCCACTCGAGACTCAAGACCCCGATGAGATTCGCGAAGCATTTAAAAAATATCTAGAAGAAGATACTGAAAAAAAAGAAGAAACCTTGATTGATAGAGCAAGTCGGTGGATGAAGATTTGATAGAATATTTGCCCTCATAGTTTAATGGACTCCGCGCCAGAACAAAGTTCGGTGCGGGGCAAGTAAAACATGAGATTGCTTGTCCCGTATCAAATTTTGCCCCTGTAGCTCAACGGATAGAGTGTATCCTTGCGGAGGATAAGATCCGGGTTCGATTCCTGGCAGGGGCATTGAATAGCAAAATTTTGGTATCGGGGCGGATCCTGAAATTGAGGTTCGATTCCTGCTGAGGGCATTTTTTATTAAAACAAAAAACCGGGTATAACCCGGTTTTACAGTCCTCCATTATTTAAGTCTTTTTGTTCTTCTTGATAGATGAGCATCCGAAGCTCTTTTGTGCCTGAAAACCAGATAAATGCAGCAATGAGAATAAACCATATATGGAAACTAATCAAGCCGAATATTCCCATAAGAATTGCAAATGTTTTTCCAATTGCTACTGCAATTTTTGTTGCCTTTAATCGGTCCTTAGTAATAAACCATTCTATAAGAGAGCGCAGCATTCTTCCACCATCTAAGGGAAATGCAGGAATGAGGTTAAATATACCGAGAACAACATTAAAGTAGACAACCTTGGTGATAACCATATAGGCGAGGATTAAGGGTGTAGCAAACAAAGAAAATTTTTGAATCAGAAATGTTATAGGAATCGGTGTTACGTAGTACAATATGGCCGCGATGGCAAAGCTGGTGACAGGTCCGGCAAGTGCGATAAGAAATTCATGCTTTGCTTTTTCAGGAAGTTTTGGCATATGAGCCATTAATCCAAGCATAAACAGTGTTATTTTTTTGAATGGAATACCAAATTTTTTTCCTACGATTGAATGTGCAAGTTCATGAATAATGCCACATACAAATATGAGTATGGCGGTAATTGCTCCTAAAATAACAGGGAGAGGAAAGAGCGAGTTCACGGTTAGTTCAAGCATAAAGATCTGGGAAAGAACAAATGTGATAAAAGCAAAAATAAGAAACCAACTCGGATGAATGTATATCTCAAATGAACCAAGACGACAGAGTTTCCATCCACCTGAAAACATTGTTTCCTCCTTTCAGTATTGACTGTTGAACGAATTTAAATAGCTGTTTTTACTATACGTAATTAATAAAAAAGTGTCAATTTTTAAACTGTTGACAAGTTGATGCCATGTTTTTTTAAAATCAAAACCGAGTTCTTTATTAAGAGTACTCGGTTTTTTAAGTTTCTCCATATTTGTGAAGTTTTTTTTGTTCGCGTCTTGATTGATAAAGAATAAAGACACCAACAAAGCCAAGGACATAGAAGTATTCACCCATGATAATGCCAAATGCAGCCAGCATAATACCAAGAATATTATTAAATCGAAGGGTAAAACGGGTTGCAAATATATAGTTTTTACTGAGTCCCCACAATACTGATCGCATAATCCGTCCGCCATCTAGAGGCAATACAGGAATCATTATATTAAATATACCAATAATAATATTGATAAGAATAAAATAGTCAAGGAGCAGAGAAAATTCTGGTGATAGTGATATTCCAAGCGCTATGAACATTTCTTTTATATGAACAAAAATAAATACTAGAAGAAAATTTATAAGTGAACCAAAGAGAGCAGTAGAAAATTCTTGCCACCAGTTTTGGGGCGTTCCTGACATATGAGAGTCCATTCGTCCCATGAACAGTGTTATTCGCTTCATAGAAAGTCCGTATTTTTCCCCAATAACGATATGGGCTAATTCATGAAGTGTGCCAAAAAAGAAAAATGAAAATGAAGCAATAATTCCAAGAATAATTAGCTTGGCAGAAGGGAAATTCATTTTTAATAGAAAGGTAGAGTAGTATGAAAGTGCATATGCAGTAATGCCAAAAGGGATAAACCAGACAGGATCGAAATGTATATCTGTGGAGTTGACTTTAAAAAGCTTGTATCGCCGTTTAAGACGCATATTTGCCTCCTTTCATAAAAGTGTTGTAAAAGAAGCTAATGTAAGTTTAAACTAATATAGAAAAGAGGTCAAATGTATTTTCTATTTCACAAAAAAGTCTTGATATTCAATCAAGACTTTTTAACTACCCGTGTTTATTGATAAATTTGGTGAGTCTTTTGTATGCCTCTTTTAGCATATCAACATCTTGGATAAGGGCGATTCGAATATAATTGTCATTCCCGCAGGCGCCTCCGGCTAAGACAACAACACCGGTTTCAGAAACAAGTTTTTCTGCAAATATAGTTGACGTCGGCATTGTGCGGTCAAGATACGGCGAGATATCTGCAAATACATAGATACCTCCTTCAACTTTTGGAAATTGAATGCCATACTCAGACAAGACATTTTCGCTAAACTTCACTCTTTTTTCAAATTCTTCCCTAATTGTTATAACATGATCGATAGAGTTGAGGAGCAGAGATGGAGCTGCGGTTTGTAGAATTGAGGATCCGCAGGTAATCGTATTGCTTACCACCTTTTTTAAAGATGTAATCAGTTCAGGATTCTTGCTCATCGCATAGCCAAAGCGCATGCCGCCCATGCCAAATCCTTTAGAAAGTCCTTTAATAACAACTGTTCGTTGCGCAGTATCATTGTCAAGCGATGCAATACTCATATGTACATTGTTGTCAAAGATAAGCGTATCATAGACTTCGTCTGAGATAATTGCTAGATCATATTTTTGAGCAATATCGGCTATGCATTTTAGTTCTTTAAATCGGTATACACGCCCAGTAGGATTATGAGGAGTATTGATAATAATTCCTTTTGTTTTGTTGGTAATCAGCGAGTTTAAGTATTGGGGTGAAGGGAAAAAATTGTTTTCCTTTGTACTATGACAGATTCGAGGGACAGCTCCTGGGAGCTTGAATGCGTCGATATACGGTGGCCAATACGGAGCGAGAATAATTATCTCATCGCCAGGATTTGCAAGAGAGAGCGCTGAGGCGACGATCAAGAATTTTGCACTGGTCGTATAGACAATTTCATCAGGATTATAGTCAGGCTGAATTATTTTGTCTTTGTAAAAATCACTATAGTGTTGGTTATGTGCTATGGAAATCGCTTCTCGTAATTCTGATGGTCCGCCTGGTTCAGTATAGGCGTTTACATGGTTTTGCACTGCTTCGATAACCGCTGTTATAAAAGCGGGGGGATGCCCAAAATTAATATCACCTAATCCGAGATCAATGACATCTTTTCCCGCTGCTTTTCGTTTATTCACTTCTATTATCAGACCTGCGGTAAGCGCAAACCCGATTTCATTCATTCTCTCTGCTAGTTTCATTGATTTTTCCTCCTTGTTGTTGGGAACCATGTTCTCGTGTTTATTATATAGTATGAGATTATTTTGACAACCCCTTTTATTCTCAGCTTGACATATATCTATATATTTGTTACAAATGTATATAGTTGTTCTTATAAAAATCGAATGGAGGATTGAGATGAAGCAGATACGTTTAGAAATGTTTCTTGATCTGTTGGTGGATTTTGCCAAGAAGTTGCGATTCGAGGATTTGCCAGATGAAGTAGTTGACCAGGCAAAACGGCGATGTATTGATGCAATCGCATGTGCGGCAGGAGGATGGTATGATGAAGGTGTTCAGGCTACGCATAGTTTGCTTGCTTATTATCCTGTTGATAGTTTCCCCGCGGGTGCGCCTTTATGGAAGGACATGATGAGTACTCCGTGGGACGCAGCATACTTTAATACGCACCTTATTCGTGCGCTTGACTGGAATGATACATATCTTTCGTTAGAGCCTGCGCATCCGTCTGATAATATCGGAACGTTGCTTGCGCTTTGTGGTTTAGAGAAGATTTCGGGAAAAGATTTTCTCACCGCCGTAGCGCTTGCATATGAGGTTCACTGTCGGTTTTGTGATGCGGCCTCACTGCGCGCTCGAGGTTGGGACCACGTAATCTATGTGAATATTGCTTCAACCTTTGCGGCAGCGAAGGTGTTGGGACTTTCTCATGAGAAGATAAGAGAAGCAGTTGCACTTGCCCTTAATTCGGGCATTGTTATGCGCCAAGTTCGAGCAGGAGATCAGGTCTCTCAGGAAAAAGGAGCGTCAGCAGCAAAGGCGGTACGAGCGGCTGTATGGGGTGCTTTGTCTGCGCGCCATGGCATGACCGGCCCGCGAGAGATTTTTGAAGGGAAATTTGGGTTTATTAAACAGGTTTCAGGACCGCTCCGACTTGAGGTATTTAGTGATCTGGGAGAAATTTTTAAACTTCCGCAGACGTATATCAAAGTTTATCCGGTAGAATATCATGCTCAGGCAGTAGTGGAGGCAGCGCTGAAACTGCGCAAGAAGATAAAAGATTTTAATATACGAGATATCGATCGTATCCACATCGAGTCGTATGAGGCAGCGCGTACCATTATCGGTGATGCTCCTAAGCGAAGGCCTGAAACTAAAGAATCAGCAGACCATTCAATTTATTATGTTCTCGCGCTTACGCTTATTGATGGGGAGATGACACTTGATCAGTATGAGCCACGGCGCTTTACGGATCCAGCAGTACGTGCGCTTATTGATAAAATGACAGACGTTAAAGAGGTTGAGGAATTTAATCGTGCCTATTTCAATGCTGAATTTCCGGTTCGTATTATAGTGCACATGTGCAATGGAAAAAAATATTCAGTTACGATTCGCAACCCTGTTGGTCATCCTGCACGTCCCTTAAGCAATAATAAACTCAAAACAAAGTTTAGGAATTTGTGTATTTCTCATTTGAAAGGTGATCGCGTGGATGCACTTTTTGAAACACTGCAATCCCTTGACGAGGTTAGTGATATGCGGGATATAATACAACTTTGGAGAAGAGATTATGAGTAAGCAACATACAAATATATATGCGACACGCTTTCGTAACTTGATACGCTCAGGGTCAATACGTGTGCCCGGGACTTTTTATCCCTTTGGGGCATTGCAAATCAAGGCGGCTGGATTTGACACATGTTATATCTCCGGTGCTGCAGTTTCAAATAGTTTAGGATTAATAGACGAGGGATATGTAAGCCGAGAAGATATGGAGTGGACAGTAAAAAAGGTTTTGGCTGTTGCTGATATTCCCTTAATCGTAGATGGTGATACTGGTTTGCTTCCCCGGTTTAAAATACAACAGTTGTGGGAGATTCGACAGTCTTCAGATGAGAATGCATTTGTTAGGTTTTGTTTAGAAGAGTTTAAGCCATTGATTGATGAGAAACTTGCTGTTTTTCAGACGGTGAAAACGTTAGAAAAAGCAGGTATTGCTGCAATTCATTTTGAGGATCAAGATTGGCGCTGGAAGCGCTGCGGCCATCTTAATGGAAAGCATCTTATCTCAATTGAAAAAATGACTGAGAAGATTCGCGAAGCATGTCGTGCGCGAAAAACCGATGTAGTAATTATTGCACGGACTGACGCACGAGCTGTTGAGGGCCTTGAAAGTGCTATCAGGCGTGGGAATGCCTATAGGGCAGCAGGAGCAGACATGATTTTTCCTGAAGCATTGGAAACATTAGATGAGTTTCAAGAATTTCGAAAGCAAGTACAAGATATTCCATTAGTTGCAAATCTTGCAGAGCATGGCAAAACTGAAGCAGGCATTCGGGCACAAGACCTAGAGCGAGCGAATTATTCGGTAATTATTTTTCCTGCAACAGGAACACGCATGATGTTTTATGCCTTTGAAGAGTTTTTAAAAGAAATTCAAGAAAAAGGGACTGCGACAGGAATAGTGCAGCAAGAAAGATTGATCTCTCGTTTGAAAGTTAATGAATTTTTGCATAAGCATTCACGGCGTTACAAAAAATAGTTATGTATCTTATCAAAGTATTTTGATACGTTAAAAAGCTTTCGTTTAGGTGCGAAAGCTTTTTTTGGAATAGTTATGACAAGAAGGGACGAGGTTGAGGACCGATATATTGAGCACGTGGTCGTAAGATAGGCACTTTCGGGTTATGACGCACTTCAAGATAATGGGCACACCATCCTGCGATACGCGCTGAAGCGAAAAGTGGTGTATAAAATGGAATAGGGATTCCAAGAAGATAATATAGAGGCGCGGTCCATAAATCAATATTTGCCGGAATGCCTCTGTTTTTTTCTTTCGCACGTTCTGCCATATATTCTTCTAAAGCAAGTGCTATCTCATACCAGCGAGTATCTCTTTTCCGTTCTGATAATTCTTTTACCCACGGTTTGATAATAGGAACGCGAGGATCGCCTTGTGTATATACTGCGTGTCCAAATCCAGGAAGCCGTGCGCCAGGGGTCTTAAGAAATCTATTTACATACTTACGTACATTCTCTGGATTTTTAATTTCAAGCATAATCCTCATCGCGTTCTCATTTGCGCCACCATGGCGAGATCCACGCAGTGTTCCAATACCACACACGATAGCTGAAAAAATGTCAGTATGTGCACTTGCGGCAAGACGTACTGCAAAGGTGCTTGCGTTGAATTCATGTTCAGCATAAAGAATCAAAGCAAGATCCATAAGGTGTTCTTCAAATTCATCAGGTTTACGTCCTTTCATTTGATACAAAATATTTTTTGCTACCGAGTCGTATATTTCAGGCATTATGAGTGGCCGTCGTCTTTCATACCATCGTTTCATTATCCCTGCAAGATAGCCAACATCAAAGGTCAAAGAAAGGGCAAATTTTTCTACGCTTTCTTGATCTTCAGTTGCGTCTAGGGAGTACACTTCGTTACCAAATGTTCGTATGAGGGTTGCAAGGATATCCATTGGATGGGCATTACGATTTTGTGTGCGTAGCGTATTTACAATCGCATCACGATGCAGAAAAAGTTGAGATTGAAGGGATAGCCGTTCTTCTAGAGGATCGTCATCAAATAACAAGATATAGATAACATCTTCAAAGGTTGCTTTTTGTGCAAGTTCTTTAATTGAATAGCCTCGGTAATAAAAGTCTTGTCTTGTTTCGTCAAGTAAGCAAATTTTTGTTTCTCCGGCAATTACATCACGAAGACCTGGCCGTTGTTGTGATTTTTTATTTGTCATTTTTATTCTCCTTTTGTTAAGAACAAATACGATTACCATTTATGAGTATATAAAAAATTCATTTTTTTGTCAATAGTAATGTGGTTACCTTTTTTGTCATTCCGCCCCTCTGTCATACCGAGACATTCCTCCCTGTCATTTCGCACAAAGCGCGGGATGACAAATAAAAGCACGGGGTGACAAAAAAGGAGAATACGTTCTCTTGACAAAAAATAAGATTTTTGCCATTATAGTTTTAGTTCTTCAAAAATGTAGAAAAGGAGAAACAATTCATGCGAAAGTTATTAGTTGCTGTATTGACAATAATTTCCCGAAAACTACAAATTCTGTATCAAAAGAATTCTTTCATATCGTTTATTATAGTTACGACAAGCATTGTGTTGATTATTTGCGCATGGTTAGGATTTAGTAAGAATAGCCCTGTTGCCCCGAAGCGTGAGAAAATATATATAAATGAGTTCTGGGACTATCTTGAAAAAGACCGAATTGAACGCATGACTGTATTTCAATATGACAGAGAAATATGGGGTGAGTTATCGGCAAAATATGATGAGTATGTTCCTTTTAGTGTTAAGTACTCTGGTGCTAAGAAAACAGAAACGGAAGCTTATCTTGATTCTTTGGGGCGCGTAAAGGATCGGCCGCTCATCGGTTTTGACGAGCGTGTACCTAAAACTATTCAGTCTTATTTTAGCGGCGCGTTTTGGATGATTTTAGGAATAGGTGTGATCGGGCTGGTTCTTTGGTTTGTAACGCAGCATAACCAGCAAGTTTCGGGTCAGCAAACTTCAAATGAGCAGACTTCACATCAACGTGATCGGAAAATAAGCGGGATTGGTGACAAGCGGCTCCGGAGTAAAGATCGACAAACCACGTTTGCTGATGTGGGAGGCGCTTATGAAGCAAAGGAGGAAGTTGGTGTAATCATTGAATTTTTGCAAAATCAGGAAAAGTTTTCTCGCGTGGGTGCTAAAATGACAAACGGGGTTTTATTAGTTGGTTTTCCCGGAACCGGGAAGACCTTACTTGCCCGTGCAGTGGCTGGCGAAGCAGGTCGACCGTTTTTTGCAGCATCAGGTGCAGAATTTGTGAGAATCTATGTTGGATCAGGCGCATCACGAGTACGCGACTTCTTTGATCAAGCAAAAGAGCACCGCCCTTGTGTTGTGTTTATTGATGATATTGATTCAGTAGGACGAGCTCGAAGTGAAAACGCGCGCGCGGGCGGCGCTGAAGAATATGATAGTGCCTTGATTCAATTACTTGATGTGATGGATGGAATTGAGAATAGCGATGGTATTGTTGTTATAGGAGCCACGAACGCTCCAAAGAGATTAGATCCTGCATTGGTGAGGCCAGGTCGATTTGATAAGCAAATTGTTATTCATAAACCTGATGTACGAGAGCGCGAGGAAATTTTACAAATCCATGCTCGCAATGTTCCACTCAGCAAAAGGGTTGATTTAGGAAAGCTTGCACGAGGTGTACCAGGATTTGTTGGCGCTGATCTGGCACTTCTGGTCAATGAAGCAGCAACTTTAGCAGGACGACAAGAAAAGAAATTTGTTAGCCAAAAGCATTTTCTCGCAGCAAAAGACAGAGTGATACTTGGCTCACCGCGGCGCATACTTATCTCTGATGAAGAGAAAAAAATTCTTGCTTTTCATGAAGGTGGACATGCGCTTGTGGCTATTTTTTCACCGGGTGCTGATCCGGTTGAAAAAGTGACGATTATTCCTCATGGTCGAAGTCTTGGTTTGACACTTCAGATTCCACAAGATGATCAGCATATATGGAGCAGAGAGTATTGTTTGGTAAAGTTGCGCATGATGATGGGTGGTCGTGTTGGGGAGAAATTAGCAACCAATGATTTAAGTACCGGGGCTGGAGATGATCTTACAAAGGAAACGTTTCTTGCGCAGCAAATGGTTTGTGAATGGGGAATGAGTGATGTTGTAGGTCCGGTGGTTTACCGTCAAAGTAGTAGATCAGCATTTCTCGACATCCAGGATTTTACGCCTATTTCAGCTTCTGAGACTAAGCGTTGCCAGATTGAGCAGGAAGTAGAAAGCCTTATTCGCACTGCTGAAAAAGAAGCTACGGATCTTATTACAAAACATAAAGCTAGATTTAATCGGCTTGTTAAACATCTGATTAAAAAGGAAACACTTGATGGCGATCAAGTATATAAGATTTTAGAGAAGAAATATCCGAATTAACAAAAAAACTCGTAAACACTATGCTTACGAGTTTTTTTTCTACGTTATATAAAAACTATGGAGCACAGGTGACACCTGGCTGGCTTGCTTGTGTTTGTGCACGCTGATATGCGTCAAAATAGGTATCTCCTACCTCAAATGGGGTGAGGCGATACCTGCCCAACTCCTTATAGGTCGCTGCCTGCAGTTCGTAGGTGGTACATTTTACTTTCCCGCGAGAACGAATCTGTCGTGCAATCGATGCCTCAACGAATTCCGCACGGTTTGCATATACACGTTCGAGACACCGACGTTGGGATCTGTCCGCAAGTTTATCACAGGATTTGTCTGCTCTGGTCGTGTCCTTCTGGGGGTCTTTGCCTGTCTCAGCTAACACTGTTGCCCGCTGATTACGGATATACCAGTCATCAGGTCGAATCTTGGCTGCTTGATTCAGGTGGTCGAGTGCTTTTTCACGATCAGGTTGATCATTTGCGAGCGCTTGATCAGCCTGATCGATCTGTTCATCGCTGTCCTTTATACTTTTGGCCACCACCCCGGCATCAATGGCAGCATCGGTCTGCGGATCGCCCGTAGATGTACCAAGCGTTGATCGCGCTAGTGTTGACCAGGTCGGTGAACCATCTTCATTAATGATTCCCTGCGATACAGCCCAGTCCATTAGAAAACCTATGGCAAGATCTTTGTCACTCCGTGTACAACCTGCACCTATAAAAAGAAGCAGGGCCATAGGGATAATGATTTTCTTTATTCTCAACTTCATTCAAAAAATTTATAAATGGATGAAATTTGTGTAGATAACACTGCTGGATAGTTTATTTTTCCCTCCAAGACATTCATAAATTCTTGCTGTGTCATTGCGCCACTTGCAAACTGTTTAATATCATTTGTTGATGCGGAAAGTGTCATAAGTGATTGAGATGACTCATCACGATACTCGAGAGACAAGCGTGTCACATTCAACTCTTGTGCGGTATCGCCAGTTGTTAAATCAATCATCGTCTGAATTAATGGATTATGCCCGGTAGATCTGTTAAAACTAAAACCTTCTGATTCATTAAGCACAGCAATAGCAAGGTTTTCCCCTGTATCAGTAAACGGAATAACATATAGATCTATACCTTCTGTATTGAGACCAGCTGCCGCCACCTCGCTCAATAATGTTTTGGCGCCATCGCGATCAGGAGTTGGCGCGAGCAGGCGCTCGGCAGGAGATTTTACAATCCCGATCTTCTGCGGTACGCGGAAAAATAAGATCAGAAAGACACCAACAATAACCACAATGACCAAGAAAAATATTAAACACCCCCGGAGACATCCGTGCTTGCCATGTTTTTCTTTTCCTTGTTCTTTTTTCTCTTTATTTATTTTCATATAAACACTGCTGTCAATTTTTTACCAATGTGGATAAGTAAATTATATTATATATACATAATGTTGTAAAACCATAGACTTGTCAATATATTTGTTGGGGATAAGACAAGATGACGTTCTGAACGATCAAGTGATATATTGTAACCAAAAAAGTGAGGGGCTACCTCACTTTCTGGTCATGGCGGTCCGGACGGGGATCGAACCCGCGCTCTCGGCCTTGACAGGGCCGCATGTTAACCATTACACCACCGGACCATTTATTTAACTGATTTTACGATTTTGGAGAAGGTTTGGGGGTGATTTTCAGCTAAATCAGCTAAGATTTTTCTGTCAAGTTCAATTTTATTATTTTTTAATTTATGTATGAATTGAGAATAGGTTATGCCGTTTTCGCGGCACGCGGCATTGATTTTTATCTGCCACAATTTGCGCGCTTCTCGTTTCTTTCTTCGTCTGTCGCGATATGCATATACGCCGGCCTTGGTAACGGCTGTTTTTGCTAATCTAATTTTAGATTTTCTTCCGCCACGATAACCTTTCGCTGCCTTGAGCAAGCGCTTTCGTTTTTTTAAATGTGCTTTTCCTCGTTTTACTCGGGGCATATAATCACAGGTGTTGTTTAAGTATTTTTTGTAGGCCTTTGCTAAGCGGTTTATCTCGACGTTTGTTTTTAGTGATTTTTCTTGATTCGCGTGCGTTAAAATGATCTTGCCCGCATGTTCGGTGCATGAATTTTTTATTTTTTGTTTTACGCAGTCGTTTTGCAAATGTCTTACGTGTTTTTCGCATAATTTTTATTCATTTATACTTTCTTTGGTTGGGGAAATAACAGCAATAATGCGGTGGCCTCGCCTTTTAGGCGGTTGTTCAATTTGTATGTTATCGCCGAGTGAAGCAA
>JALLOO010000018.1 GCA_027717985.1 Patescibacteria group bacterium AH-259-L05
ATGATATGGCAATAGAAAAAATATATAAGCGTGATGGAAGTGTCGTCCCTTTTGATAAGGAAAGGACAATGAAGGCTATTTACAAAGCAGCGGCAGAAGTAGGCGAAAAAGATCAAACATTGGCACGTCGTTTGGCTGACACAGTGATTGACATTTTAGAAAATCATTTTCCTAAAACAGTCCCCACGGTAGAAGATGTCGGCGATATTGTCGAGCAGGTTTTAATTGAACAAGGACATAGCAATATTGCAAAAGCATATATTATTTATCGGCAAAAACGAAAGGATCTACGCGAGAAAAAAGAAAAAGATCAGGTAGAAACTGTTCCGTATCAAACCATTTGGAAAACATTAGTGTGGAATTTGGATCACCAGTGCGAGACTGTTGATAAGCTTAATACCTACGTTGATAACAAAACGTTGCCCGAACTTATTGCGGCATCTGAGGACGCATATTCTGAGGAATTAGCGCGTATTACGGCAGATATTAGTAAACGAATAAATGAGATAAAGCTCCTTATTATTTGCGGGCCTTCATCCTCAGGTAAAACCACCACTGCTCAACGATTGAGAGAACTGCTAGAACAACAGAAAATCGGATTTATCAAACTTGATATAGATAATTATTATTATAATTTAAAAGATCATCTTAAAGATCCATACGGAGATTATGATTTTGAAGGGCCGTATGCGCTTGACCTTCCTTTAATTAATCAGCACCTTGTTGATTTAGTTCAATATAAGACTATTAATGTCCCCCGATATGATTTTAAAACAGGTAAACGAGAAAAAGCAACTGATGAATTGCGCCGGGGAAAAGGTCAAATTATTCTTATCGATTCCGTTTTTGGTATTTACGATAAAGTAACCGAGAGCGTTCCTCAAACCCAGAAATACAAAATATATTTAGAAACATTGTGTCAATTAAGAGAAAAAAGAGGAAGATTCGTTCGCTGGACTGATATTCGGATGCTGCGCCGTATGATTAGAGATACACAATTCCGTTCGTATGATCCAATGAAAACGGTGGGGCATTGGCATTATGTTCGCCATGGTGAGCTTAAAAATATTATTCCCTACCTTGATCAGGCAGACTATATTTTTAACACCTCACTTGCCTATGAGCTTCCTATTTTAAAATCTCGTCTTTTTAAATATTTTCCTAAAATAATCAAGACGTATCAAAAAGATTCTCATCGGCAAGATGCATATATGCGCGCGCAGCGCGTCTATGCATTGCTTGAGCAGATACATGAATGGGACAATGACAGTATGGTGCCAAAAAATTCAATTTTAAGAGAGTTTATAGGATAAATAAAATTATGGCAAAATCAGTAATTCCTATGCCAAAAGGCAAAGGAGGAAAACAATATCATATTGCGCTCAAGCGCGGAGATCTTGCTTCGTATTGTTTACTGCCGGGCGATCCTGGCCGCGTAGAAAAAATTGCAGCCAGTTGGGACACGAAAAAACAGGTTGCCTACCATAGAGAATTCCGCTCTATGACCGGGTTATATAAAGGAGCTCAAATTTCATGTCTTTCAACAGGTATTGGTTCGCCTGCAGAAGCTATTGCGGTTGAAGAAGCGGCGCGTATTGGCGTTGGTACCTTTATCAGAGTGGGATCAACAGGTGCCCTGCAATCAGATATTGACCTTGGCGATTTAGTAATAAGTACGGCTTCAGTAAGGATGGATGGAACGTCTCAAAGTTATGTAAGATCAGAGTATCCGGCGAGTGCACACTATGAAGTTGTCCTTGCATTGATTGAGGCGTGTGAGAAATTGAAATTTAGATATCATGTTGGGGTGACTGCTTCGGCTGACGCATTTTATGTGGGCGAAGGCAGGCCGGGATTTGGCGGATATGAGCAATCATATCATAAACATATTATCCCAGATCTGATTAAAGCAGGGGTGACTAATATTGAAATGGAGACGTCAGCGCTGTTTACCTTAGCAAGTTTATATAAATTGCGTGCCGGCGCGATTTGTACCGTATTTGATAATGTAGTTAAAAATACGTGGAAAGTTGTGGGAGAAAAACGGGCAGGCAAGGCAGCATCTGAAGCAGTCGCAATTCTTTATCAATGGGATACGTTAAAGAAAAAAAAGCATAAAAAATACTTTTTTCCATCATTATTAAAATAACCCCCTTTGTCATCCCGCCTCTTGTCATCCCGCCTCTTGTCATTCCACCCCTTTGTCATTCCACCCCTTTGTCATTCCACCCCTTTGTCATTCCGAGGCCGTAGGCCGAGGAATCCTAAGCCTTAGTTATGTGTATTTTTTGTAAAATAATAAAAAAACAAATTTCCTCTGACCTTGTATATGAGAATGATACCTTGATTGCATTTAAAGATATTAAGCCATCAGCACCAGTTCATATTCTCATAGTCCCTAAAAAACATATTGAATCAGTGATTGCTATAGAAGCAGAGGATAAAAATGTATTAGGAGATTTAGTATGGCGAGGAAAGATTTTGGCGCAAGAAAGAGGATTGGATAAAACAGGATATAAATTGATTTTTAACTGCGGCAGAGGAGGCGGTCAAATAATTGATCATATTCATCTCCATTTGATGGGAGGATGGGATAAAAAATAAAAAATACCCCTCCTTGTCATCCCGCACCCCCCTCCTTGTCATCCCGAGCGAGTCGGGGGCAAAAATCAAAATTATTTAACGTTATAACCATTTATTAGTTAATAAGTAATAAGCTAAATTATGTGTGGAAAAAAATTGAAAAAAATATGTAAAGCAGGATTTTTAGGAACCGCACTTGGTGCATTGTTGGGCACGTTGTATGCAAAAAAACCAGGCGGGGAGACGCGAAAAGAGCTCAGAGAGAAATTCGAGAAAGGCAAGGACAAAACCCTTGACACAGCGAAGAAGGTTGCGCATGAGGCAGGAGAGATTAAAAGTGATATAGAAGAAGGTATTGGAGAAATCAAGAAAGCATTTAAAGAAGAAGAAAAAGAATAAAAGAAAATGGAAGTAGAGGTTAATAATGTGGTACATGCTCGCGTGAGCACAACGTTTATTATAACGGTAGTAGAAAAAGCATATACTATAGCCAAATCAAAACAAAGACTAGACAACCTGTCAGTTGCTCTTGTTGATACGATAACTATTAAGATGCTTAATAGAAAATATCGAAAACAGAATAGGGTGACTGATGTTTTATCTTTTAATGATCCACCCGAGATAGTCATTTGCTGGAAGCAGCTAGTTATAAATGCAAAAACAAATAAAGTACGTCAAAAAAAAGAATTAGCATTGCTTCTTACCCACGGCGTGCTTCATATTGTGGGTTATGACCATAAAACGCAGAAAGAAAGAGCGGTAATGCAAGCGTTGACCGACAAAATATTACAGAAATTGTCATTGCATTGGAATTTTTAAATTCCAATGCAAAAGGAAAGGGGTCGGGGAAACGTAGTTTCCCCGTGGGGGTGATAGGAGCGAACGAAGTGAGCGACACCAGAGGGCGGAAGCCCTATGGAGAATATAGTTCGCGAGCATTAGCGAGCGACTATGTTCACGAGATAGAAATGTGGTATAATAGAAAAGGGAATGAGAGCAATGAGACTAATTTTAGCGTAAACGTTTATGTCAAATCAAGATATCATAACCGGTATAGATCTTGGCTCTGGCGCTATTAGAATTGCAGTAGGCCAAGTTCATGAGGGGGGAGAGTTACGTATTATTGGTTTAGCAGAGGGAGTTTCAGAGGGAATTAATAAAGGGGTAATAATAAATATTGAAGATACGGTTTCTTCTATTTCAGCGTGCGTTGAAAAGGCTGAGAAACTTATCGGCACACCAATTGAACATGCCTACATAGGTATTTCTGGGAGTCATATTATTTCTCAGGAAAGCAGGGGCGTTGTTGCGATTTCAAAAGCGGATGGAGAAATTAAAAGTGAAGATGTAGAGCGGGTGTTACAGGCATCAAAAACCGTCGCGACACCGGCAAATTATGAAATTTTACATATTTTGCCGCGTAGTTTTTCTGTTGATAATCAGCCAGGAATTATGGACCCGGTAGGGATGACTGGTGTTCGTTTGGAAGTTGATGCCCAGATTATTCTTGGCCTTTCTAATCAAATTAAAAATTTAACCAGGGCATTTTATCGCGTTGGCATTAGGATAGATGATTTAGTTTTTACCGTACTCTCTACCGCTGAAGCAGTATTAGATAAGCGGCAAAAAGAACTCGGGGTTCTCGTGGTTAATTTAGGATCAACCACAACCAGTATTGCTGTTTTTGAGGAAGGAGATGTTTTGACTGCAAAGGTTTTACCTATTGGCTCACGACACATTACGTCTGATATTGCGATTGGTCTGCGTGTTCCTATGAAGGTAGCTGAGGCAATCAAGCTCAATTACGGAACCTCATTGCCTTCAAAGGTTGCCAAATCTGATAAAATCAATTTGTTTGATGTAGATGAGAAAGAACAAGGCACTGCATCACGTAAAGAGATTGCAAAGATTATCGAGGCGCGGTGTGAAGAGATTTTTAAACTCGTGGATAATGAGTTGAAAAAAATTGAAAGAAGTGGCAAGTTGCCTGCAGGTGCGGTGCTAACGGGAGCAGGATCAAAATTAGAAGGATTAGTAGAGACTGCCAAGGATGTGTTACGAATACCCGCATCAGCAGGCGCACCTCAGGGATTTGTAAGTGGGATAAATAAAGCGTTTGATACGAGTTTTTCTACCGCTGTTGGCTTGGTATTGTGGGGGAAAAAGCCGCTGGCTGTCAAATCCAGACTTTCTTCAGTTACCAGCGTAGGCTCAAAAGTAAAAAATTTGTTTAAAAATTTACTACCATATTAGCCCTGATGTCCCATCAGGAAAATCCCAAATAACAAATTATGAAATGAATGTAGATAAAGCGAGGTAATTCCTCGCTTTTTGTATTTGCAGACTCTTTTTTGTTTGTTATACTAATAACTATGATCAGCAAAAAAAAATTAGTCGTCATCCTTCTTATAGTTATCGGTTTTATTATTGCTCTTGTAATAATGATTATTTTTAAGAGCAGTCCTTACTCTCGACCAATTACCATTTCTTATTCAGGAGAAGCTTTAATAGACTTTCAGGTTAAAGCTGTCTTAAACAAAGATAACTTTGACTATGATCATGTTGATAATAATGGTCATCAGATAAGATTTAGAGATACTGACAAGGCTACTGATCTGAGCTTCTGGCGAGAAAAATGGAAGGAGGGGAATAATCAAGAGAGCATCTTCTGGGTCAAGGTCCCCCAAATTCCCGATAAAGGAAAAATAATTTACCTTTATTATAAGAGTCCAAAATATAAGAGTCCAAAATGGGATGACGCGAGCAAAATGTGGGACAATATCAAGCATTTGAATATTTTCGGCGGGGTTTTTGACTACAATGCTTCGTGGGGCAAAAATGCCTCTCATTCGAGAGAAATGCAGCATAGATTAGGAATAGCAGTAACAGGGCTTACCGCTCTTCTCAAATCAAATGGAAATGTAAATAACCACGGAGAGGATCTGTTCGATTATGGTTTGGCAGAAGATTACAATGGCGGAGATGCTATAGGCGTAGCAGCAGGGTATACCCATGTCTGTGTTCTTAAATTAGACGGAAATGTTGATTGTTACGGGAATGATGATTATGGCGAGGCAGAAGATTACAATGGCGGAGATGCTATAGGCGTAGCAGCAGGAAGTCGGCATACCTGTATACTCAAGTCAAACGGAAATGTTGATTGTTACGGAGATAACTATGAAGGTCAGGCAGACGATTATAATGGCGGAGATGCGATAGGAGTAGCTGCAGGATATTTTCATACCTGTGTTCTTAAGTCAAACGGAAATGTTGATTGTTGGGGGAAGTGGTGGCAGTTTGACGAGGGGCCAGAAGATTATTTTGGCGGAGATGCGATAGGCGTAGCAGCAGGGTATAGACATATCTGTGTTCTCAAATTAGATGGAAATGTTGATTGTTGGGGGAAGAATAGATATGGTCAGGCAGAAGATTATTTTCGTGGAGATGCGATAGGCGTAGCTGTAGGAGAAAATCATACGTGCGTTCTGAGGGCGAACGGAAATGTTGATTGTTACGGGAGGAATGATTATCGTGATCGCTATGGAGAAAGCGGCCGTGGCCAGGCAGAAGATTACAATGACGGAGATGCTATAGGAGTAGCTGCAGGATATGCTTATACCTGTATTTTTAAGGCAAACGGAAATGTTGACTGTTACGGGAAGAATGATTATGGCAAAGCAGAAGATTACAATGGCGGAGATGTAAAAAATCCTTTTCGTAAATATGCTCTTCCCGAGCCAGCTACAAATATAGGAAATGAAAAAGCAGATTTGCGTTTAGGATTTTTGGAATTCTTCCGCTGAGAAAGAGGATTAAAAATAAAAAATTTGTTTAAAAATTTATTACCATATTAATATGACTAAAAAAACTTTTTCTAACGAAGGAAAAAAACAAGCTTCTATTATCGTCCTCGTTATTTTAATTTGTATAGGCATAGTTATCATTAGCGCTTTAACATATGTGCTTTATCAAATTGTTCAGCCACCGGATGAACTGTTGCCAATACCCGAAGCTGAAGGTATAGAGAAGTTTGCCTCTAAGCAAGAGTTTAAGGATTATCTGGCGAGTGCCCCTGAAACAAGTACGGGCTATACAGGTTTTGGTGGTATGGGATTAGGGGTGAGAGCAATGCCGCAACTAGCGATGCCTGAAGGAATGTCTGTGGATGCGCCACTTGCTGCTCCTATGGAGACAGGCGAGGCCATTGGTGGTTTTGGCGCTCCAGAAAGAGTTTCAGAAACTACTGTTCAGGTACCTGGTATTGATGAGCCTGATATTGTTAAAACTGATGGTAAAGAAATCTACTTTTCTCCCCAGATTTCTTTTATTCGACCAATGCCGATTATAATGGAGGAAAGCGTAGAAAAAGAGGCAATCTTTCCGCCACCGCAAAGAGTCAGGCAGACCAAATTAGTTAAAGCATTTCCGCCAACAGAATTGTTTCTTGACAGCAGTATTGATAAGGCCGGCAATCTACTCTTAAAAAATAATATTTTAGTGATTTTTTCTGGCCAGGAAATTTTAGGCTATGACGTGACTGATCCGCAAAGCCCAGAAAAGAAATGGAAAGTAGAACTAGAAGAGCGAACGTCTTTAGTTTCCGCCCGTCTTTACGAAAACAAGATTTATGTGGTAACGAAACAGAACATTAATTATTCTGACCCTTGTCCTATTATACCTTTGTCAGTTCGTGGTAGGCCAATAGAGATAGGGTGTACACATATTTATCATCCCCGACAGCCTATTTCTGTAGACACAAATTATAGTGCAATAGTGCTTGATTCTAATGATGGCAGTGTACTTAATAAAACTTCTTTTGTTGGTTCTTCTGGCAATTCAATTGTGTATATGTCTCAACAAGGTCTTTATGTAACCTATCCTTATTATGTCAGTATGACTACATTCATGCTTGATTTTTTTCAAGAAGAGTTTAAGGATTTTCTACCCAGCAGCATGATTGAGAAACTGCAAAAGATTAAAGACTATGACATTAGTGAAATAAGTAAGTTAACAGAGATATCTATTATTTTACAAAAATATTTTGGCTCATTAACCACTGATGAAGAAATGAAAATGGAAAATGAACTGACTAACCGAATGCAGGATTATAATCAGAAGTATCAAAGAGAATTACAAAGGACGGGGATTATGAAGATAGGACTGGATAATTTTACTGTCCTGGCAACTGGTAATGTTCCGGGTACTCTTTTGAATCAATTTTCATTGGATGAGTATCTTGGCTATCTTAGGGTAGCTACCACGGTTGGTGAGAGGTGGGGCATTTTTTCTTCCGGGGAAAGTGTTAATGATGTCTATGTTCTGGATAACAATTTAAATATTGTTGGTCAAGTCCTGGATTTGGGCAAGACAGAGCGCATTTATTCAGTCAGATTTATCCAGGATAAGGGTTATGTAGTCACGTTTAAGAGAATTGATCCTTTTTACGTTATTGATTTGTCTGATCCGCGCAATCCAGTAATGAAAGGCGAGTTAAAAATTCCTGGTTATTCTTCATATCTCCATCCCATTACTAAAGATGATATTTTAGGCATTGGAAAAGAGGGCTCCCAGGTTAAAGTTTCTTTATTTGATGTCTCGTCACCAGAAAATCCGGTAGAAAAAGATACGTACGTGCTTAAGGAATACTGGTCAGACATTTTAAATACTCATCACGCATTTTTACTAGATGACAAGCACAAGATTTTTTTCCTGCCGGGCAGCCAGGGCGCTTATATTTTCTCGTATCAAAATGATACACTTGCTCTTGAAAAGACCTTGAGCGCACGAAGCGTGAGAAGAGCTATCTATATCAATGATTATCTTTATATTATTGGAGACCAGCAGATTTGGGTCCTGGATGAAAATACATGGGAACAAGTCAGTAAATTAGAATTCCAGGAATAATATAGATTGACCCTTTACGTTCTCTCAAACAAGGTTCTAACATCGTTCCACTCGGAGAGTTTTGACTAAAAGGCGAGGTAATTCCTCGCTTTTTGTATTTGCAGACTTCTTCTGGTTTGCTATACTGTAATTATGATCAACAAATGGAAGTTAGTTATCTTTTTTCTGGGGGTATCTGGGGGTTGAAAAAAATATAGAAAATGAGATAATAAAAGGAGTGCTACAAACGTAGGATCAAAAGTAAAAACATGGTTTAAAAATTTACTACCATATTAAAATAATCATGTCTAAAACACAAACAAAAACTAAACCTTCTCAGGTGTTTGCTAAGGTGAAGGTGGTTGGCGTAGGAGGAGCTGGCGGGACCATGATTGACCGGCTTGCAGGCCTAAGAATTCCTGCTGTTGAATATATAGCGGTTAACACCGATGTACAGGCACTCGAGGCACTGCAGTCACCAGAAGTTAAAAAAATTAGAATCGGTGAGTCTTTAACAAAGGGTTTAGGAACAGGAATGGATCCACATCTTGGTAGAGCCGCAATTGAGAAGGATGTTGATAAAGTAGAAAGCGTACTTAAGGGCGCTGATATGATTTTTATTGTGGGAGGATTAGGTGGAGGGACCGGGAGCGGCGCAGGGCCGGTGATAGCTGAACTGAGCAAAAAGACAAAGGCGATTACGGTAGCAGTCGTCATAAGGCCGTTTTCTTTTGAAGGAGCCCAGCGCATGGCAATTGCGGAAGACGCTTTGAAAAAATTTAAAAATCGTGTTGACGCGCTGATCACGATTTCTAATAACCAAATTCTTAATCTTACCGATAAGTCAAGCACTCTTCTTAAGGCATTTGGTATTGTTGATGACATTTTAATACAGAGTGTTTCTGCTATTTCAGATATTTTAACCGTTCCTGGATTAGTAAATGTTGATTTTTCTGATGTAAGATCCATATTGACTGAAGCCGGATCGGTATTGGTAGGTGTTGGGAGCGCACGTGGAGAAAATCGGGCAGTCAAAGCTGCTCAAAGCGCTTTCGAGAATCCGCTCATAGAGGACTTTTCTATAAAAGGAGCACGAGGAGTTTTATTTATTATTAGCGGTCCAGAGGATTTAACCATGTGTGAGGTTAATGATGTTGCAGAAATCGTTGCCAAAGAGCTTAATCCAGATGCTAAAATTATTTTTGGCGCGGTAATGGATGAATATTTGAAAGATACACTTAAAGTAACCCTTATTGCCAGTAACAATATGACCGAAGGTACAGTAGTTAGAGATCGGGAAAGGATAACGACCGTGCCACACCGCCAGAATACATTTATTGATAAAGGGAAAAAGCAGTCTCCTTCCTTGTCATCGGCCGCAACTCCGGGTGAAGTCGAGGAGCAGTCGAGGGACGATCAAGAGGAGACAGTAAAAACATATGGGATAAATAAAGAAGAAATCGAAGAAGAATTAGCCCGCAAAGGAAAAGAAGAGATCCAATTGGAAGAGGAGCTGGAGATTCCTGCGTTTTTGAGAAAGAAATTAAAATAATATGCAATTTCGAGCGCCGAAAAATGATGGACGCTTTATCTGGACTAGACATGTTATAGACAAGATGCGCTATTATAGGCTTTCCCCCTCACGTGTGAGACGTTTAATAACCAATTACGAGCGGCAGGAGCAGGGGATTGCGCCACATACTATTGCCTTAGGCAGGCGTCTCGCTACAAATCGACCAACTGAGATTTGGTTAATGTATCAGCCGTATGGGAGAAGAATAAAAATAATAAGTGCGTGGCGGTATCCAGGGATTAGTCCAAAGCACGAGGGGGCGCCTATCCCCGAGGACATACGTAAAGAGTTAGAAAATGCGAAACACAGATATTATTAAAGCATTGGCAGTATTTGCCGGTACTATTATTGGGGTAGGAATATTTGGCCTACCCTATGTTGCCTTAAAGAGTGGATTTTTTGTCGTACTCATCTATTTTATAATTGTGGCAGGACTTGCGATTTCAGTTCATTATCTTTTAGGCGAGATAGCGCATGATACGATTCGTATTGCTCGTATTCCAGGGTATGCGGGAGAATATTTAGGAAGTAAGGTTAAAAAGTTTAGTTTTGTTATTTCCTCATTAGGTTTGATTGGTGCGCTTTTAGCATATCTTATTTTAGGCGGCCAGTTTTTGTATTCATTTTTTTCACCGTTTTTAGGTGGTTCATTATTGCTTTACACCTTATTCTTTTTTGCCATAGGCGCTGTTTTAATTTATCGCGGCATTGGAACTATTGGAGCACTTCAAGTAATTATTCAGGCAATTTTTATTATTTTATTGTTTTTATTCTTTTTCCGAGGTATTCCATTTTTAGAGTTTGATAATTTTTTTACGTTTGATGTTCAATCACTTGCCTTACCTTATGGGGTAATTTTATTTTCTCTCTGGGGCGTGGCATTGGTTCCTGAGGTAAAAGAAATGGTGAATCGAGATAGAAAAAAAATGATATATGTTTTAGTAGGAGGAATCATTCTTGCAGCATTATGTTATCTTTTCTTTACGTTTAGCATTTTAGGAGTAAGCGGCGCAAATACTACTAAAGATGCGATAACCGGGTTTAGCAAGGCAATTGGCAATAGAATAGTGGCGGTTGGATATGTGTTTGGATTGATTATTACGTTTACCTCGTTTATTACCCTTGGCTTGACGTTGAAAAAGATTTTTAGCTATGATATGAGGTTGAATAGATTTATTTCCTGGGCGCTTGCCTGTTTTGCCCCGTTTGCGTTATACGCATTTGGTTTGCGGAACTTTATTGATGTCATTGGATTAACCGGCGCATTCTTTTTAGGCATGGAAGGCATTATTGTTATTTTAATTTATCGCAGTTTTGTCCGGGTCCGATTTCAGCGCCGTGCCGGTTCATATACCTATGTATTAATCGCATTGCTGTTAATCGGCATGATTACTGAAGTAGTGCATTTCTTATAATATTACATACTATGCTTTTTTCAAAAGAAAATTTAAAATTAGAAGGGAACCCTGAAAAAAAGAAATATAGGTATATTATTTCTGAAGACGAATATACGATAAAACATTCATTGAGCAGCGGTCCAGGCGGGCAAAATGTTAATAGGCGAGCCACTAAATCAGAACTTTTTTTCCCAGTTTTTGAATCACGGAAGCTAACCCCTGAGGAACAACAGGAACTCATCGCCAACTATCCGTATCCCAACAAGATTAGTAAAGAAGGAGTGATTAGGATAACCTCTAAGGAAGAGCGTTCACAAAAACAGAACGATGAAGCCGTGAAAAGAAAGTTGCATGAGAATATAAATTTTGCACTACGGCCCAAAAAGAAAAGAATAACGAAAAAACCCAGATGGGTTAGAAAGAAAGAGTTAAGGGAGGGAAAGAGACTTAAGAAAATAATAGCAGAAAAGAAAAAGCGGCGAAGACCGCCAGAAATTCCTGAATAGTTTTCCACAATCACTTTTTGACACCATTGTTTTTATTTGATATAATAATTACAAATAACATTATTAAAATTTTTATGCCATAGGCATTTTTTTGGTTATGGTTTCTCTATAGTAGTGAATAATTTTATATGCCTGAATTTTTAACCCTTGAAGGGCAGACAAAAATTGAAAAACAATTATCCGAGCTTGAGCAAAGGCGCCCAAAGATTGCAAAGCGCATCCGTGATGCAAAGGAATTAGGCGATTTGGCTGAAAATACAGAATACTCTGCGGCAAAAGAAGAGCAGGGATGGGTTGAGGCTGAGATAACACGGTTGCAAAATTTATTGCGCAGTGCGCAGATAATTGAGAAAAGCGAAGCAAGTGATATAGTTGTTGTTGGTTCGAGCGTTACCATAAAGATTAGTACACAAAAGCACATATATACAGTTGTAGGTGTTGAGGAAACAGATCCTACCAATGGGCGGATTTCTAATGAATCACCGCTGGGCCAAGCCCTTCTCGATAAAAAAAAAGGTGATACGGGAAGAATTAAAACACCGAACGGATCGGCGCGTTTTACTATTGTTGATATTAATTAAACAATATTTAACTATTGATAATGTGATACAAGGATAGCAATATCCTTGTTTGTTTTTTATATTAATGTTACAATAATAATCTTACTAATTTTATTTATGGGCGAAGAAAAAGACAGAATTAAAAAATTAGAATATATAAAAAAGCAGGGAATTGATCCCTATCCTGCGAGATCAAATCCTACCCATACGTGTGACAAGGCGCGTGTTAATTTTTCTCAATTAAGCCGAAAACGATCAATTACACTTGTGGGAAGATTGGTGTTGATACGACTTCATGGCAAGTCATGTTTTGCTCATCTTGAAGATGCAAGCGGACGATTTCAGGTTTATTTTAAGGAAGATATTTTAGGCAGTGATCGCTATGAGTTTTTTGTTAACTACCTTGATATAGGAGATTTTATTCAAGTTACCGGAAAACTTTTTAAAACAAAAAAAGGGGAAAAAACACTCCAAGTTGATGCGTGGCAGGTATTATCTAAAGCGCTTTTGCCGCTTCCAGAGAAATGGCATGGGTTGACCAATGTTGAGAAGCGATTTCGGGAACGATATCTTGATCTCTTGAGTAACAAGGAAGTAAAAAAGATATTTATCACGAGAAGTAATGTGATAACGTGGATGAGGGAGTTTTTTGATAAACGTGATTTTATTGAGGTAGAAACACCTATTTTGCAATCTATTCCTGGCGGAGCTGCAGCACGACCATTTGTGACCCATCACCATGCCCTAGACATTGATTTGTATTTGCGCATTGCACCTGAGTTGTATTTAAAACGTCTTTTGGTGGGCGGATTTGAAAAAGTATATGAGATTTCCCGTTGTTTTAGAAATGAAGGCATTGATTGGGCGCATAATCCAGAATTTACGCAAATTGAATTTTATGCTGCGTACATGGATTATAATGATTTTATGGCATTGACTGAGGAATTGTTTGAATTTTTAGGTCTACAATTGCTTAAAAAGAGAAAAGGTGCAAAATTGGAATTTGAATATCAAAAAGAAAAAATTAATTTTAAGCCGCCATATAAACGTATTGAATTCAGGCAAGCACTTATAAAGTTTGCAAACATTGATATTGAAAAGCATCCAGGGGTAAAAAGTTTAGCAGATGAGGCACGGCGTAAAAATTTGACCATTGATAAGAAATGGTCTCGTATGAAAGTAATAGATGAGATATTTAAAGAGCTTGTTGTTAAGAGTATTATTAATCCCACTTTTATAATTAATCACCCCGTAGAGCTTTCGCCATTGTCAAAAAGGATGCCAGATGATCCCCGTTATGTTGAAAGGTTCCAATTAATAGCAGGAGGAATAGAGGTTTGTAATGGGTTCACCGAGTTAAATGATCCCCTTGATCAAGTTGAACGATTCCGTCAGCAAAAAAAGCTTCGAAAAGCTGGCGATGTTGAGGCACAGCCATGGGATGAAGAATATTTGATAGCATTAAAACACGGAATGCCGCCTGCTGCAGGCGAGGGCATTGGGATTGATCGTTTGATAGGGTTGTTTACTAATACCCACAACATTAAAGAAGTAATTTTATTTCCCACGATGAGACCAAAGTAATTTTC
>JALLOO010000019.1 GCA_027717985.1 Patescibacteria group bacterium AH-259-L05
TGATTCAGTCAAAACTATTTATTTTCTCACGTTTCTCCATGGCTCGGAGCACACCATAACCTTATTAGCAGATGATCCTCCCAACACTGCCGCGTTTGAGGGGGTAGAGATCTATGCCATAAACGATCTTAAGAAAAAGTTTACCATAAGGCCACATGTTCAAGCCAAGGATATAAACATACGTCCTTGGCTTGTCTTTGTTTTAGACAATCTCCCGCTAAGATCTGTTAAAGCCAGGATCACATACTCTAAAAGAAAAAGGGACAGTGATGATGTCAAGGTAAGAATAGATGGGAAAATCCAGACAGAACCAACGTCTAGGATTAAACACGTTTATTGGAAGATCTCGGGATCCCGTCTTACATGGGAAATTCCAACTAAGACAAAAACAATAAGATTCTGGCCATGGCTGCCTCAAGGACTTCATTACATTGAGTTTGACGCGGATAGAGCGCCAATTCTTCATAAAATAGTTATTAATTTTGGTAAGAAGCCGCCTGTTCCAAGTCCGCCTATTCCAAGTCCGCCTATTCCAGAACAAATACCAACCCAAAGAGTAACGCCCTATACATATAAAGGGGTCAGTGGTGATGAAGATTATAATCAATATGACAAAATAATAGAAAAAATTGTAAAAGAATGGAATGATGAATTTTCAAACGATATATATCCACCTCCACAGTTGCTTGATCCTAATTTAGTAAAAGCCATAATATATCGAGAAAGCAGAATAGGTTATTATCCAGGGGGCGAAATTGATATAATGCAGGTAGGCGATCCACTTAATCCAGCTATGAGAACCCTTAACGGAGAGCTGAAGGAGTCGTGGATTCAAAATGGACAAAAAATAAGATTAGATTATAAAGGAGGGGCCAGAGTTGATACGCCCAAACAAAGCATTAAATGGGGCATTAGGTGGCTGTATCATAAAGCGCAGGGTATAACAAGTGATAGTAAAAAATATTGGAGGGGCTGGGAACAAGCAGTAATTAAATATAATGGATCTAGTCGAAAATATGACTATCAAAAAGAAGTATGGCGAATTTATAAAGATGGAATTGATCCCGACGGCAATATTTTGTGGCAGAATAAACAAAGTAGTTTTAGTATAGTAAAAATAGTACTATTTATATTTTTAGCGTTATTTATTCTTTCTGTAGGTTACTATTGGGGCAATAAAGTATATATTGTTGATCAAAATAGTGAAGAGCAAGATGCTTGGATTGCATCGTATGAAGATCATCAATATATAAATAAAATATTTTTAACAGATTTAGAAAAATTTAGAGAACGAGGAGGTTATTATGAAGATTATTTTAAAAATACCTTTCGAAAATGCGAAGAGTTAAATTGCTTAGAAAAGACAATATTTTATGAAAACTATGAGAAATTGGTGAATAATATGCAGGATAGCCAGCATTTCATAAATGCTGTTAGCTCCTTGAGGGTGACCGACGCAACTCCAATGGATGAATTTTATACTAGCGACATTGATAACGATGGCGAAAACGAAATTATTTTTTCTTTGTATGATCCTTTAAACAGAGATCATGTTTCGCTTGCCATAATTGATAAAATTGATAATAAATATCAAATAATAAAAGAAAAAAAAGATCATGGTCATACGAGCCGTATATCAATTATGGATTTAACTGGAGACTTAAAACCGGAAATTGCTTTTTTTGTTCTTTTTGGAATGGGCGGCTATAAATTATTAATCTATGAATATCAGGACGACAAAAAATTAAAAGAAATATTTAATAACAGAGATAATAATATTTATTATTCAGAATATACTTTTTCTGATACAGATAACGACGGTAATATGGAGATAAAAATAGACGGGGAAATAAGGTATACAAAAGAACACGGGCAAAGAGCCCAAGAAATTTACGAATATAATCCAGCACAAAACACCTTTGTTTTACAATAATCGGAGGCTCAACCTCCGATTTAAGGAAAACAGGGGATGGTTCTTTCTTAGAAATGAGTTCCATTAGAAAAATCGCTTCAGTGAGGTTTCTGAATGGGATAAATAATATAATCTACATTAATTTTTAATAAAATGAAAAAAAGATTTGATATACTTATGACGAAAAAAGTAAAGAACAAATTTGTGCGAATCGCGCGTTTTATGTTATTAGGAGTTAGTATTTTGATTTTTCTGTCTGCCATTTATAATATAGGAAGATTAGTGTATGAAGTAGAAGAGCTTAATTATGACATATGGGGACTAAGAGATGATCTAAGGGAATTGTCAGGCGACGTAGAGGATTTAGTATATCTGTCGTCGCCGTCAGTTACTCCTTGCATGGAAGAGGGGAAATTGAAGCATATAGATATTGAAGACGTATCATTCTTACGTGGATTAGCCGAAAGTAGGTGCGGTGGTGTAGTACTCTATGACGACTACCGAACGAAACGTTTAACAATGTATCAGGGCCAACTTATTAGTCATTTAAGATTTTCTCCATCAAGCGACAAAATCGGATTTTTTTACAAAAAGCCAGGACAGGAGTACCGCGTAACTGATATTGAATTGAGTATCATAGATATTAACACAAGGGTCATCACTAAAGTATATGAGGGAGGCTTTAAAGGATCAAATTGGGGGTGGTTAAATAATAAAGAAATAGTTGTCTATCATGATTGTGGCACAGAATGTACGACTGCATTTATTATTGATACTACAAGCGGAGAGCAAACAGTTGCACTGCAATATGGGATAGGTTACTCATGGTCACCAGATAAAGAGCTGGTATTAGCATATCGTTACGCGGTTCAATATGGTATTGTTATTGGAGATAAGCAGGGTGTTATACGATTTCAATTATTGCGGGATTCTGTTCCATCCATGGGCAATTCAGTTGTCAAGACTCTTTGGTCGCCTGATAGCGCCAAAATAGCCCTGATAATTAAAAAAGAAAGCGAATATAAAATGGAGATAATTGTCTTTGATGTAGAACAAGATTTTAAACAGATTTTTCAGGATGATCTTGCGGGAAATATAGATGATATTGGATTTTTTTGGCACCACAAGGGGAGAGCGCTATTTTACAAAGATTTAAATGGAGAGCAAATGATAACATTTTAGAATGGTTTAATTAAAAAATATTCATGAAATTTTATCAAACAAAGACTAAAAAGCTTTCAGGAACAACGTATCGTGAGGCATATAAGAAGGCCATTGGCTTTTATAAAGAAATCAAATCAAAAACAAAACGACGACCGTATGTGAGGTCAGCGTATTTTAATAAAGAAAAAATATTTTTAGAAACATTTTGGCATCATTTACATGAGAAAAAGAACTTTCGAGATAAAGCAAGGCGTGTGAAATATTTTCCCTGCGCAATTGAGCTTATTGAGAAATCACGACATGAACCATCGTCAAAAGAAAATCCTAATAAACGATCAGAAATCCTTCATCGGTTTGCTGGTGCCACAAAAGATAAAGAACTCTTTTTTGTGCAAATTAGGGAAGATAAGAGAACCGGGCAAAAATGGTTAATGTCAGTATTTCCGTTTGAAAAGTGAAAAAGACTTTCCGCCAGCTTGGAGTTTATGAACTCCGGCCGAAAGACTTTTTCTAGTATTAAGTATATCAAATACAGGATTTTTGTCAAAAAAGTTATCCACAGGTACGGCTCTTGACCTGACTATAAAGTCAGGTTATTCTTATATTAACCCTATTAAAGAATTTCACTTTCAGCGAAATTGCTGCAAAGCAGCATTTAACAGGGTAAAAGTCGAATATTAATTAAGAAAATAATTAAAAATTTCGTATGGCAGAGGAAAATAAAAACAAACCAGAACCAATTTATTCCCAAACATTAAAGACCGGAAGCAGAACCTTTTTCTTTGATGTGAGAAAAGCTAAAACAGGAGATGAGTATTTAACCATTACTGAATCACGGATCCAAAAAAATGGCGAGAAAATGAGAAATACTATTTTTCTGTTCAAAGATGATTTTAAAGAGTTTTGCCAGAATCTTGTTGATATTGCGGATAAAAATGTAATGCCTGTCTAGCCCAGTCTGTGCAACCCGGAATTGCACACAGGTTTGGCCAAGAAGAGCCAGGAGTGCACCCTGGCTTTTTGCTTTGCTAGAGATTTGGAGATCCGATCTCCAAGTTATATCCTCAAGTTACCTGTCACTTGCTCAGGGCGTGATATTTTAGTATAATAATACCATATCAAAAAACGATAAAAATTAACATCGAGTGTTAATTTATGGCTAAAGTAGATTTAGAAAAATTAGAAAAAATAGCAAAATTAATTCGATATTGGAGCTTAACTTCTACGACTGAAGCTGGATCAGGGCATCCCACTTCTTCACTTTCAGCAGTTGAGCTGATGACAGGGTTGATGTTTGGTGATATTTTTAGATTTGACAAAGACAATCCTAGCTATCCAAATAATGACCGTTTGATTTTTTCCAAAGGCCATGCCTCACCTTTATTTTATGCCCTGTGGGCAGCCGCCGGCGTCTTGGACCAAAAAGAATTGCTTACCTTACGGCAATTCGAATCGCCATTAGAAGGGCACCCTACCACTGTTTTCCCCTACACTGAAGCTGCGACTGGCTCATTAGGCCAAGGACTTTCAATTGGTGTGGGTATGGCATTAAATGCAAAGTATTTAGATAAATTACCGTATAAAACGTATGTGCTGTTGGGAGACAGTGAGATGAGTGAAGGTTCGCAATGGGAGGCAATTCAATTAGCTGCATATTATAAATTAGATAATTTAGTTGGTATTCTTGATGTGAATCGACTTGGCCAGCGCGGTGAGACCATGTATGGACATGACATAAGAGCATATGAGAAAAGAATTTCTTCTTTTGGCTGGGAAACCATTACGATTGATGGCCATTCATTTAAACAAGTTCTATCAGCATATAAAAAGGCGACAAATGTAAAAGATAAGCCCATTATGATTATTGCTAAAACCATTAAAGGAAAAGGTGTAAGCATATTAGAAGATAAAGATGGTTGGCATGGCAAGCCCGTGCCGCAAGATCAGATTGATAAAGCATTAAAAGAATTAGACAACGTTGATAATACGATTCGCGGGAGTATTGCAACACCAGAAAAAAAAGAACCTGAAAAACCAAACTATCCTACCGCGAGTGTATGTCTGCCTTCAGGAGAGTGTGTTGAGGTTGGGAAGTTTGAATTTAGTAAAGATGAACCATTAGCAACTAGAAAAGCATATGGTATGGCGTTGGTAAATATATATCCTCAGTATCAAGATATTGTATCATTAGATGCTGAGGTGAGTAATTCAACCTATTCTGAGATTTTTCAAAAATATTATCCTAACAGATTTTTTGAAATGTTTATTGCTGAGCAAAATATGGTTGGCGTTGCACTCGGTCTCGCAGCCCGTGGCAAGATTCCGTTTGTTTCAAGCTTTGCTGCATTTTTAACGCGGGCATTTGATCAGATTCGCATGAGTCAGTATTCATACGAGAGGGCGAATATAAAGTTTGTGGGATCGCATGCGGGCGTTTCAATTGGCCAAGACGGGCCGTCGCAAATGGGGTTAGAAGATATTGCTATGTTTCGATCGCTCATCAACAGCGTTGTCTTATATCCATCTGATGCAATATCTACTGAAAAACTGGTTGAGGCTGCAGCAAAGCATAAGGGTATAGTGTATATTCGCACCACTCGACCAGCAACACCAATTATTTATAATACTAACGAAGCGTTTCCTATAGGTGGGAGTAAAGTTATAAAACAAAGCAAAGACGATGTAGTTACTGTTGCTGGTGCGGGCATTACACTTTATGAAGCTTTAGCTGCATATGAAGAGTTGAAAAAGCAAGGTATTTTTATCCGCGTGATTGATCTCTACAGTATTAAGCCAATTGATATTTCAACACTTACAAAAGCTGCTCAAGAAACTAAATATATAATTACTGTTGAAGATCATGTGAGCGAAGGAGGCTTAGGCGAGGCAGTAAAAAGCGCCCTGTCTTTAACGGGCGCAAAGGTTTATTCGTTAGCAGTTGATAAAATTCCTAAGAGCGGTTCAAAACAAGAGCTGTTTGATTTTGAGGGCATTTCTTGTGATGCAATTATTAAAAAGATTAAAAAGTTAATATGAGCAGGCCTGAAAATTTAAAATCAAAAATATTTTTAGATGGCGGCGATCCTGATGAGACAAAACAAACCCTTGAGTTTTTAGGTTTTTTAGATGGGCAAACCACCAACCCGACACTTATATCCAAAAATCCTCAAGCAAAGAAGCGGTTAGAGAGCGGAAAAAAGTTTTCTCAAAAAGAAGTATATATGTTTTATCGTCAAGTAGTTAAAGAAATTGCTGAAATTATTTCCCAAGAATCAATTTCAATAGAAGTATATGCTGACAGTAAAACCTCGCCACGAAAAATGCTTTCTCAGGCAAAAAAAATGTTTTCCTGGACGCCCAATGCTTATATTAAACTTCCGACAACAGAAAAAGGGCTCATAGCAGCACAAAAAGCAGTAAAAAAAGGAATGCGCATTAATATGACCCTTTGTTTTTCTCAAGAGCAGGCAGCCGCAGTATATTCTGCAACCAAAGGGGCTCAAAAAGGTCAAGTATATGTATCTCCATTTGTAGGTCGACTTGACGACAAGGGCGAAAATGGCATGAGTTTAATTAAAAATATTATTCAAATGTATACAAATGGCGATGATCATGTTGAAGTATTGACCGCAAGTGTAAGATCTTTAGACCATTTGTTATATGCAATTCATCTTGGTTCAGATATTATAACCGCGCCGCTTAGTATTTTAAAACAGTGGGAAGAACAAGGATTGCCCATGCCTGATGATGATTTTAAATATGAATCAAATTTAAAGCCAATTGAATATAAAGACCTTAATTTGAATAAAGACTGGCACAAATTTAATATATCTCATCCTTTAACTGATCATGGTCTTGAACGCTTTGCCAACGATTGGAAAGCTTTGATTAATAAGTAAATTAATATGCATATACCAGCTATATTACCACCAAATCCTTTAGAGGAATTAGAGCGAAATAAAAAAATGGCTGAACTAAAGCAACTTACAAAAAAAGAACAGCGCCAGTTACGAAAACAAAAAAAGATTGAAGAGCGCAAACGAGCACAACGCAGGCAGCAGATTAAAAAAATAGTAAATATTACCATACTCGTCCTGTTTATAGGAGGAGGGTTGTTTGCATTGATTTGGTTTTCATTAACCGCCTCTAAATTACCGCCCACTACTATGGAGGGTCATATTGAGCAGTCTCCGCCGCGTCATATTCTAAATCAGCCAATGGCAGAGGTTATTCAAAAACACATGCTTGAGCACGCCGATGGCGGAGGCAGATCAGGAGTTATTATTCAATATAATTGTGATACATTTGAGTGTGAACCAGATTTAATAAAAAAGTTAACTGATTTAGTAAAACAATATCCGGATAATGTATATCTTGCACCCAACAATTATGATGGCAAAATTATTCTAACCAAGCTTGGTAGGAAGAAAATTTTAAATGAATTTGACGAGGAAGCAATCCGCAATTTCATTGAATGATTAATAAAAAAATAATATCGAAATAGGTATGAAGTGGTCACCAATTTTACATGGTATTGCTGCTGTTGCAGGCATTTTAGGAGTGCTTGCACTTTTTCGGTTTTGGATTGCTTCGGCATCAGGTGGGATTTTTCTTGGTATTACTGCAGAGCACGCCCATGATGACGCGGTCGCATTACTCCTCGCCTCGGCTGCTTTTGGAATAGCTACACTTATTCACAGACAGCAAGAGAAACAATAATAAATCATGACAGTACGTGCATTACTTTTTGCTCTCGCTACCATCGGCATCAGCAAGATAGATTTTTTATGATTTTTAGATTATATATCATTTTTTTTATTATTTTTATTAGTTTTTTTATTATGGGAACATGGCTTATTGTGAGCAGAGCGAACAACAAGGTTCTGCGAAGCACGGTTCTTATTGCACAGGAAAAAAGCGAAATAGTACCATTAGAAACATTAGAGCCAGAAGTTATTGTTCAGCCTTCGTCTCAAGTAGAAGTTGAACATACAGACGATTCAGAACTAATAAATACTCCTGTAGGTCCAGAAACAAAAGATGATTCCCCGGTAGAATCACCAATTACGCCGCAAAGTCAAGATGAAGTTATAACCGCAGATTCATTTCTTAGCGAAGCGGTTCTTAAGCAAGATTTTTCCAAACAAGTTTTATTAGACGTTCCTTTTACTTCTCAGGCGCCTCGTGCCCAATGGAACGATCCAATTTTTCAAAATGGATGTGAGGAAACCTCTATTTTAATGGCTATGAGCTGGGTTAGGGGGGCATCTTCGCTTCCCGTAGAAGAAGCAGAAAAAGAAATACGTGCGATTTCAAGTCTTGCACAAGAAATGTATGGCCATTTTCACGATATTTCAGCATCAGATACTGCTCAGCTTGTAAGGGATTATTTTAATTATTCTAATATAGAGGCAAGGTTGGACATCAGTGCTGAAGATATAAAAGAAGAGTTAGTAAAAGGCAATGTAGTTATTGTTCCGGTAAATGGCCAAAAGTTAAATAATCCATATTACACTCCGCCGGGTCCGCTTGAGCATATGCTGGTTGTGATTGGGCATAACCCAGAAACAAATGAGTTTATTACCAATGATCCTGGTACGCGCCGTGGCGAAAAATTTCGTTATCCAGAGGATATTTTAGAAGCAGCGCTTCAAGACTATCCGACTGGCTATCATGAACCAATCAATGAGGTAAACAAAACGATGATTGTTATAAAGCCGCGACTGTGATATAGTTAAATATACCTGAAGAACATAGTCGCTCGCTTCGCTCGCGAACTATATTCTCCATAGGGCTTCCGCCCTCTGGCGCTCGCCCTACGGACTCGCTGTCACCCCTACGGGGAAACGTAGTTTCCCCGACCCCCTTCTGATTGTATCGGAATTTAGAAATTCCGATACAATAACAATATTAAATAGTACGGATATAGAACATGACAAGAATTATCAAAGATATATTTGGACCTGAATATATTGTTGAAGTCTATGACCCTAAAATAGGCATGAATGGTTTTCTTGTAATCGACTCAACTATATTTGGTCCGGGAAAAGGCGGTATTCGTATGACGCCAGATGTAAGTGTAGGAGAAGTATGGCGGCTGGCGCGCACCATGACATGGAAAAACGCTTTAGCAGATATCCCGTTTGGTGGGGCAAAGGCAGGGATTGTATGGAAAGGTGGGTCTGATGAATTAAAAAAGCAATATATTCAAAGTTTCGCTCGGGCCGTTAAGTTATTCACACCCAAAAAGTACATTGCTGGGCCTGATGTTAATACCGGAGAAAAAGAAATGCAATGGTTTGTCGAGGAAACAGGCAATTGGCGTTCAGCAACGGGTAAGCCAGCGCGATATTGCATGAAAGCTTTTGGTAAAAAAGGTGAACGGTGCGGCATTCCTCATGAATTTGGTAGCACGGGGTTCGGTGTAGCGCATGCAGCAAAAATTGCTGCTGAAATTAAAAACATTGATATTAGAAAAGTAACCGTTGCAATTGAGGGTTTTGGCAATGTTGGTAGGTTCGCATTTAAGTATTTACATGAAATGGGTGCTACCATTATAGCAGTTGCGGATAGGGGTGGAACAATTTATAACCCATATGGGCTTAAAAGACGAAAGCTTATACAATTAAAGTCTCAAAAAAAATCTGTTAGAGAATATCCGGGCGGTAAAAAATTTATTCATGATAAAATATTTAGCCTTCCTGTTGATATTTTAATCCCTGCCGCAGTCACGGATGTAATTAATGATAAAAATAAGGAAAAGATAAAAGCAAAAATTATTGTTGAAGGCGCTAATATCCCAATGAAGGAAAGTATTGAAAAAGAATTGTTTAGGAAAGGAATTTTAATTGTACCAGATTTTGTGGCGAATGCTGGCGGCGTTATTTCTTCATATGCTGAGTATCGCGGCTATAACCCTAAAAAAATGTTTGAAGTCGTTGAAAAGAAAATTATAAAGATAACCAGAACTGTTTTAGAACAAAGTATTAAAAATAATAAAAATCCTCGAACCGTTGCTTTAAAAATTGCAAAAGCAAAAGTCGAGAAAAAAATGAAATAATATGAATTTAGAACTTATTGGATACATTTTTGATGTGGCGGGGAAAATTATGGTTGCGTTTACTGCGATCATGGTTCACCACCGTTTTTGGAAAGAACATAAAATTGATGAATTTGTGTTTAAAACAATGAGGAAAGAGCAAATTATTGGTATTATTGGCATTATTTTTATTCTTATTGGATTTTTCCTCCAACTGCCAACAAAATTATAATCTTAAAAAGGTCGTCATATTATAATTAAAGTACCTTAATCATATAAGAATCATACCTTTAATTTCAAGGTTCTTCCGAACGAAGTGAGGAACGGTTCTTATAGTTAATAATTTAGAAGATTTATGAATAAAATAATTTTAGTTATTATTGTTGTAGTTTTGATTGCAATTGGAGGATATTTTGTTTTGCAATCAGAGCCGGCAACGCCAGAAAGTGCTGTTCCTGCACCTGGAGCAGAAGACGTGCCTGAGATGATTGTTTCTCCCCAAACTCAACAAGAAACAGAGCAATTGTTGGAACCAGAAGCAACCCTCGAGCCTGAACCAGAGTCGACTCTACAACCAGAGTTAGCGCCTGAACCGCAGTCAGAATCACCATTTGAGCCTGTTGTAGAACCACAACCAGGGCCAGAGGCCGAACCCGAGCCACAACCACAGGTGAAAGAATTTGATATTACCGCGCGGCGTTTTATGTTTGAACCAAATACGATTACCGTAAATAAGGGAGATACCGTAAAGCTTAATATAACCAGTACGGATGTTACCCACGGTTTTGCTATTTCAGAGTTTGGCGTCAATGCTATTTTGCCGCGAGGGGGAATAAAAACCGTTGAGTTTGTGGCTTCTGAATCTGGATCGTATACAATGTTTTGTTCGGTTGCGTGCGGGTCAGGACATTTTGATATGAAGGGTACGCTTGTAGTAAAATAAGAACCATGCTTCGCAGAACCTTGTTACTCGCTTCGCTCGTAATAAAGCACCAAATTCAAAGACCAAATTAAAGATCGGGAGTTCGGTCCCGATCTTTAGTACGTTATCGTCAAAAAGTTATCCACAGTGCATTATCTTGCACTTTTTTATTTATCAGTTATCATTTGAATAGGTATGCAAATGAGAAATACTAAACAAATTATAAGAACCATTCCTCGCTCCGCTCGGAAGAACCTTGTTCCTCGCAAGCTCGTCATAAAAGAACTTAAAAATCATAAAGCGCTCGTGCAGTGTGCTGAAGAGTTTGATATGGTTAGTGACCTCACACGGCTCAAAATTTGCTATCTTTTATGTCGACATAAAGAGTTGTCCGTGGGAGAGATTGCCGAGATTATCGGTGTTTCTATTTCAGCTGTATCCCATACTCTTAAGAAACTCAAAAAAGCAAACATCGTGGAGAGCCGTCGAGATTTCCGCAATGTGTATTATCAGCTTAAACAATCGCCTCTTGTGGACATGCTCAAGGGACGACTTAATTCTTTATGAAAAAATTTGACCTTATCATCATCGGCGGCGGGGCTGGAGCATTTGCCGCAGCAATCCGCGCCAACGAATTAAAAGCGAGAACAGTAGTCATCAACGCGGGGCTTCCCATTGGTGGTACATGTGTTAATGTCGGCTGTGTCCCATCAAAAACACTTCTTTGGGCGGGTGAAACAATACATCATGCGAAACATCATGACATCCCTGGCATTGAGCTTGAGATAAAAAAGTTTGACTTTCAAAAAATTGTTGAAGACGAGATAGCACTTGTAGAAAGATTGCGTAAAGAAAAATATGAGAAAGTGCTGAAAAATTTGGAGCATGTAACGTCAATTGAGGGCAAGGCAAAATTTGTTTCTCAAAATGAGATAAAGGTGAATGGCGAAAAGTTGAGTGCAAAAAAATTTATTATAGCCGTTGGCTCAACCGCTAATGTGCCGTCGATTGAGGGAATCCGCGAAGTTGGATTTCTTACTCATATCGAAGCACTGAAGATAGAAAAACAGCCAAAAGAGTTAGTCGTCATTGGCGCAGGCCCGCTTGGTCTGGAGTTTGCTCAGATGTATGCGCGCTTTGGTACCAAGGTAACCATTTTACAGCGCGGAATTTCAATTTTCCCACACTCTGAAAAAGAACTCACTGCCCGCCTCGCCGAGATACTTTTAAAAGAAGGAATCACTATCAAAGCAAATGTTGAGATAAAAAGCGCGCGCAAAAAAGCTAACAAAAAAGTCATTTCGTACACTATTGACGGCGTGCAAGAAGAGGTTTCCGCAGATGAAATACTTTTGGCGGCAGGCAAAACGCCCAACACGCAAGGGCTCGGTCTTGACGTTGTTGACGTTGAGATTGACAAGCGACAGGCGGTTGTTGTCAATCGGAATTTCCAAACATCAAACAAACAAATTTTTGCGGTTGGCGATGTTACCAATTCCCCTTTGCGTCTTGAGACAACCGCCGGACGAGAGGGAACGCTTGCCGCGGAAAATGCGCTCAAAAACACAACGCTTTCCATTGATTACAACGTCGTGCCGTACGCTATTTTTACCGATCCCCAGCTTGCCGGTGTTGGATTCACCGAGGAACAACAAATGAAACAAATGGGGACGTGTGCGTGCCGTACGGTTTCATTTGCTGATGTTCCAAAGGCAATCATCATGCACCGTACCGAAGGACTGATCAAAATGGCAATTCATCCACAGACAAAACAAATCATGGGTGTTCATATTTTAGCACCAAACGCCGGAGAGCTTATTGCCGAGGCAATGGTGCTGGTCAAAAATAAAAATACTATTGATGATGTGGTAAATTCTCTACCGATGTTTCCAACACTTTCAGAGGCAATAAAAATTGTGGCACTCTCGTTTGTCAAAGATATTTCCAAATTAAGCTGTTGTATATGAAAAAACTTTTTACTATTTTAGGAGTTTGCTGCATCGCATTCGTTATCATGATTGGGTTAATTATACTTTCTCGTCCAGAAAGTGGTCAGCTGGTGGGTACGCGCGTGGGCAGTCGAGCTCCTGACTTTACGATACAAACAATTGAGGGCCAAATTATTTCTTTGGCTGATTTTAAACTTAAAAAAGTTTTAGTCATTACTTCAACTGCGTCATGGTGTCCAACGTGTATTATAGAAGCGCACGAATTTGCTCCTGTATATCCAGAAGTAAGAGATGAGGTTGAATTTTTATCCGTGAGTATAGATCCAACTGATACGGAAACCAAGCTTAAGATTTTTCAAGCAAGCACGAATACCCCATGGCTTTATACTACGCCTAACCTGTCAGGGGTTCGAGAGATGATTATCAACTATAAACTCACCCGATTTGAAATTACTTATATTATTGATACAGACGGCATAATTCAATTTAAAGATAGTCAGATAACCTCAAGCACAAAACTCAAGCAAGAGCTCGATAAGTTCATTTAATAGTAAAGACAATGACATTAGATATAAACACCACTATTCTATCTCTTTCATTTTTTGCAGGCTTTCTCATGTTTTTTAATCCGTGCGGCGTGGCGCTTCTCCCGGCATATATAAGTTTTATATTGAGTCGCAAGGAAGATACATACAAAAGATCTATGCGAGCTTTTACGGGGTTGA
>JALLOO010000002.1 GCA_027717985.1 Patescibacteria group bacterium AH-259-L05
AACGGGAAAACCGCAATTCATGGTAGAGACAATAAATGCACGGTCTGATTCATCCACAGCAACAATACTCAAAATTCCTGTAAACATTCCTGCCTCTGAGTTTATTTTCAAAAAAGTAAATGATAAATATCAGGCAAACTATTCTATTGAATTTCGTTCCCGACATGAGGACGGCACCACAGAATATCAAATATTTGACAATATCATCGCAGTACTTCCCTATGCGCAACTTACTGACAATACCAATAAATCCATCTTATTCCCAATCTCTTATGCAGGAAAACCAGGTAACTATGTACTGGATATAAAAGTTACTGATAAGGTAGCAAAGAAATCAGATAACTTACAAATCCAGGCAACCATAATACGACTCTCGCCTGAATTTGATATCAGCGACCCGATAATTATTAAAAATCTTGACCTTATCAACACGGCTCAGGCAATCTCTCAACTTCCTCCACTTAATCCTTCTGCACTCAGCTCATGGAACGACCCCGTATGCGCATTTGAAATATATTATCCAGATCAAAATAAAACAACCTCTCTGCCTATAACAGTAGAATATGAACTCAGAAATGATGCCAAGCTCATACTTAAAAAACAACTCACTACTGCTTCTGTTACCACAAAAAAAGATCTGATTGCTATTCAAATCAATCTGCCAGAAGAATTTAACAGCGGATTATATCAATTAACACTTACCGCGCATATACACAACCCTGAAACTAATAAAATAGAGCTCACAAGCCGCACAGTAGTAAAATCAATACGCTTTTCTTCCCCTATTCCACGGTCTTTACACAAAATGAAAAAAATGGTTGAGCCGCTCATCTACTTTATCCCGACGCCTTACGAAATGATGAAAAATTTTAAAAAAGCAAAAACAGCAGAAAAAAAAGCTCGTATACTTCGTAATTTCTGGGAAGAACAAGGATACGACGTAATGAGGCAATTTTATGCACGCAAAGAATATGCAGATAAACACTATGGTGGATGGCGCACCGATATGGGAAAGGTATTTGTTAAATTTGGCCCACCGCCTGCTGGCAAAGACAATGTGCGTGACTTGCGATGGTACTTCCCTATCCCCTATGAAGTATGGCACTATCCTAATTATGCCGCAGCTCATACATTTTATTTCTTTTTAACAGATACCTGGTACGATTATAAGGTTTTTATCTTTGTTGACCGCCAGAGAATTAATGATTTTGATTTTGGACGTGGCGGTGGCGGATACTACAATGAACTCTCGACACACAATTTCCACGAATTCAATAATGTAACACGAATATACTAAACCATGAGAGAATAACTCCCATGAATTCAACAGTGAAATTAAGCGCTGATAATCAGCGCTTAATTTTTTTAAAGTTTGGATACAGATATCATACCTTACAAACTTCAAGGTTCTGACGAGCGGAGCGAGTCACGGTTCTTATCCACTTGACTAACATACAAATCCCTGCTACCCTTAAAATAACAAACAGTTCATTACAAACTTGGAGACAAATCATGAAAAATCTCGTAATGAAAACAATGATGCTGTTATTCTTAATACTCCTGCTTGGCTGTGCTGGAACAATACCAAGACCCTCATTGCTTGATGTCCCAGAAGTAACAAATCAATCAGATTCTAGTCCTCAATTCACTGCTATTAAAATAAATGTTATTCCTCCTGACTCGCAAGAAAGTAAACTCTATGTTTTTGTTAAGATCCCTCATTCTGAACTTATTTTTGTCCCAGCAGGTAGTGACGGATACTATGCTGCATTCAAACTTGAAGAACAAATCACCTATCGTGGAGAACAAATAGACTATTATGCACATTTGTTACGAACACATGTATATCCTAAATATGATCTTACTAAAAGCACGGATCTTTTCTCAAGGATAATACTTAAATACAAAGGAGCGGCGCCAGCACGTCGTATACTCAACCTCAAACTTGCTGATATAAATGCGCCTCAAAACTCATCTCATCTTAGTATACCGCTGACAATTCGGTCTATTAGAACAGATAAGCTTGGCATTTCTGATCCCGCTATATTTTTTGCAAATATTGAATCGGAAAAATTATGGTCTATGCTTTTTGACACATCAATAGATAAATTAACTATATCATCACTCAACCCAGAATTCCTTAATCCATGGCAAGAGATGAATGTTGTTTTTGAGGTATATTTTCCAGAACATCTTTCTCTTGAAAATAAAGAATTGGTGGCAGGATACAATTTGAATCGCAACAGAGAACCTATTCTTGAAAAAAAACAAACTATTGAAATTACTGATACAACAATAGATCGAAAAGTTATAGGTATACCGCTTCAATTACCAGAAGATGCAGAATACGGTACATATTCATTAGCATTCTATGCATATATACAGGACAAAAATACAAAAACCATTGAATCGAACAGTATTGTAGTGAATAAAAAACTTCAATTTTATTCACCAATGCCTCGAGGAGAAGCACAAATGAAGGATGCTTTTGATGCCCTCAAATATGTTATTCCATATCCAAAAAAAACTGATAAAGCAATTAAAAAAGCGAAAACAACTAAAGAGAAAATAAAGCTTTTTGATACATTTTGGGCAAAACAAGGGCCGTATTCTTTGCAAGAATACTATAGGCGGATACAATATGCAAAACAACGGGGTTCTGGCCTCGATACGGATATGGGGAAAGTTGTCATTCGATTTGGCATACCTGACCCTCTTCAAATAGACAGCTGGGGAAGTTCATTGGGATACGCTGATATCAAAACCTGGTCATACCCAGGAATCAGTCCTAGAAATAGTACTCGCCACTTTTATTTTCCCTGGAAAACATTTATATTTGTTAGTGTGATTGGTGGAACATACGATTTTGGACGCTTTGGGGCAATCGGGGCTGGAGATGAAAATTATAATGATATACTACGGCGCGCTATATATGAGCACAACGAATCAGAATTTTATACCTACTAAAAGAGGTCTGACTAATCAGACCTTTTTCTTTTTTGCCATCCCGAGCGAAGCAAGGAATCAAGATAAAAGAAACGATTTTAATTCCTCAAACTTATTTGATAATACAATCGATTGTTTTTTCTTATCTAAACATTGTTGTAATCGCGCTGGTATTTTTATTTCTTCACTAATTAACGGTTGAACAATATCTAAAAATTTAGCCGGATGCGCAGTTTCTAAAAAAATGCCATTTCTATTATTCGGAGACTTGGCTTCCAAATTTTTAACACCTAAATATCCAACTGCGCCATGGGGATCTAGAATATAATTATACTGTTGATGCACCTGTTTTATTATATCTCTGGTTTGCTTATCAGTGAAATGTACTCCGTGTACATCCTTGCGCATTGCATCAATATCATTATTATACAATTCAAGCATCCGAGAAAAATTACTTGGATTGCCCACGTCCATAGCATTGGATATTGTTTGATGCGATGGATGCGGCTCAAATCTGCCTGATTCTAAATATCGCGGCACACTATCATTAATATTTGTTGCTGCAACAAACATACGTACTGGCAGTCCCATCTTCTTTGCAATAAGTCCTGCAGTGAGATTTCCAAAATTACCGCTCGGCACTGAAAAAACAACCTCTTTGTCTTTTAACTGAGCATACGCATACATATAGTAGCAAGACTGCGGCAAAAGCCGTGCAATATTAATTGAATTTGCTGACGTTAATTGCATCTGCTGGGAAAGCTCTTTATCAACAAAAGCAGCCTTTACTAATTTTTGACAATCATCAAATACTCCTTTGATCTCGAGCGCGGTAATATTATTGCCCATAGTGGTGAGCTGCTTTTCTTGAATCTCGCTTACTTTCCCGCTTGGATACAAAATAACTACCTTAATTCCTTCTACTCCTAAAAACCCGTTTGCTACTGCGCTACCCGTATCACCAGACGTTGCCACAAGTACGGTGAGCTCATCATCAGAATTTCTTATTAAATATGACATCACCCGCGCCATAAACCTCGCACCAAAATCTTTAAATGCTAGGGTCGGTCCGTGAAAAAGCTCTAACCCATAGATTTTGTCATCTACTCTCACCAACGGCGCATCAAAATTAAATGCACCCTTGATAATTTCCTGAAGTATGTCTACAGGAATATCATCCTCAAAATACGGCCGAAGTGTCTCAAAAGAAATTTCCTGAAAGGATAAACTCATACTACTAGTAAAGAATTCAGCAGAAAGCTGGGGGATCTTCTCTGGTATAAACAGACCTCCATCCTCAGCCAATCCCTTAAGAACCGCGTGCTGTAATGGACTTCGTAACTTTCGGTTGTTGGTACTATAAAACCTCATAACTGCACTTTAATAGTTTTAAGAAAGTCATGAACAGTAAAACTATCCGACCGTAACATCCTATAGTCAATTGTGGCATCTGCATACTTCTCATACAACTGAACACGATACTGTACTAATTTTGGATAATATCGTCTAAGTGACTGTTCATTAGTCTCATTTTTCTTTTTTTTAAAACTATTCTTCCATATAACCGGCTTGGGATCATTAAAATAAAGTTTAAACATCTCCTCTTGCAAGGAGAAGGGAATTTTTAAATATACCACCGTGGTATATTTTTTTAATTGTTTCATAATGTGTCTTCCCATATATATCACACTCCCTGTAGTATCAATAACTACATTGCCTATATCTTCCTTCTTAATTTTAGATAGTATCTCGTGGGTCACCTGCTTCTCATGCTCTAGATACATACTTTGATTTCTCCTAAATTGTGCATCATATGGTTGCCCAAGCCATTGGGCAACATCACTAATTCCAGAATATCCCAACTTATTTAACTCTGGCGCAAGTTTCTCCTCAATCAAATCATCACAACAAATATTATAAAATCTCTGATCTGCTAACTTTTGTGACCAATATGTTTTCCCACTCCCACTCATGCCAATAAGACTTATTATCATAGGTATCCTTTTTCAGCCATTAATTCAGCATTTAATATTGCCCCGCCAGCAGCACCTCTGATAAGGTTATGAGAGAGAACCACAAATTTATAATCAAAAATATGTTTACGTTGAAGTCTACCAATGCTCACTGCCATCCCTTTATCAATGTCCCGCTGATACTTTGGCTGAGGCAAACAATCGTCTTCAAAATAATAAATCGGGTGCTTTGACGCCAATGGTAAATCTAATTTTTGCGGTTCGCTAGAAAATCTCCGCCATGCCTGTATAATATCTTTCTCGCGTACTCTTTGCTTTAGTTTTAAATTAACACATTCTAAGTGCCCGTGTCTCACGCCAACACGATTACATTGCGCGCTAATACTAATATCATTGTATTTGATTTTTTTATTCACATATGAACCAAAAATCTTTTGTGGCTCATTCTCCACTTTATCTTCTTCGCCTGATATAAAGGGAATAACATTGTCTACAATATCTAAGCTTGCAACCCCAGGATAACCAGCGCCGGAAAGTGCCTGAAGCGTTACTACATTTACCTTTTCTATACCAAAATTGTCAAGCAATGGTTTTAAGGCAATCACTAACCCAATGGTTGAACAATTTGGATTCGTCACAATACTTCCTTTATACGGCTGTGCTTTTATCAGCTCAAGGTGATCAGGGTTAATCTCAGGAACTAAAAGCGGCACATTGCTATCCATACGATGAATTCGTGCATTTGACACTACACTATATCCAGCTCGCGCAAATTTTTCTTCAAACTCTTCGGCAGGACCAGCATCCAAAGCAGAAAATACAATTTTACAATCAAAATTTGGCTTACACTCTCTTACTTTTATATCTGCAACATGAAATGGCATCGGTTCACTCCCTTGCCACATCTTCACTGCTTCTTTATACTTCTTCCCAACTGATTTTTCTGATGCCATAAGCGCTACAATCTCAAACCATGGATGATCAATCAAAAGCTCAACAAACTTTTGACCCACCATTCCCGTAGCACCTAATATCCCAACCGGTATTTTTTTATTTAACTTTTTATTTTTCATAAATGTACTATTTACTGGTTCCTCGTTACTGGTTACGGGTTGCTATTTTCAAAATATCTTGCAAAACTCCGGCTGCGGTCACCTCCGGTCCTGCACCAGGACCTTTGATAACTAATGGCTGATTGTTATAATGTGAAGTAGTAATTGCAATAATATTATCAGTACCTGATAAATTATAAAAGGGGTGGTTCTTATCAACTTCCTGAAGCCTTACATTAGCTTTTTCTCCTTTTAAAGCAGCAATATAGCGCAGTACGTTTCCGCTTTGTCCAGCTTTCTTTCTTTTATCTTCAAAATGTGCATCTACTTCTTCTAAACGAGACACAAACTCATCAGATTTTATCTTTTGTAATGCTTTGGGAACTAAATTCTCCACTTTTATGTCCTCGAGCTCAAATGGGTGTCCAATTTCTCGCGCTAAAATTAATAATTTTCGCGCTACATCCATACCATTTAAATCATCCCGGGGGTCAGGCTCAGTATATCCTTTTTCTTTTGCAGTATTAACAACTTCACTAAACCGTAGGTCGTGAGTAAAAGAATTAAAAATATAGCTTAACGTACCAGATAAAACTGCCTCAATTTTGATAATTTTATCACCAGCTAATATTACATTGTTAATCGTACTTATAATGGGCAGACCTGCGCCAACATTTGTTTCATATAGAAATGTAACACCATGTTTTCGAGCTGTCTCTCGCAGCCTTTTATAATCCGTATACTTTTCTGAATTAGCTAATTTGTTTGGCGTTACAATAGAAATTCCTGTCCGCAATATTTCATTATAACATGCCGCCACCTCTTTGCTGGCAGTGCAATCCACAAAAATACTGCGGCCTACATTCAGATTCTTCATCCTTTTTACAAACTCATCTATATTCATCTTATCTCCCTTCTCTAGGATGTGGTCCTGTCGCGAAAGAAAAATCCCATCCTTATCAAATGCCATTTTTCTGCTATTGCCCAGGGCAATAATATTAAATTGATATGGCGACTTTTCGATCTGTTTAAGTAATGTGCCCCCGATATTTCCTGTACCAATTAAAAATATATCAGCTACATTCTGTTTTTGCTTGCTTTTTTTGTCATCCCATCCCTCTTTGTCATTCCGCACTTCGTCTGGGAAAACAGGAGAGGGGAGCGAAAAGACAAAAGAGGTGTCATTCCGTCCCTCACTACGTTCGGAATGACAAAGAAGGGAGTCACTTCGTAAAGGAAAAAACGCATCATGAATCGTGTTTAATGCTTTTACTTCATCATGTCTGTTAATTACTACTGAAATATTTCGTTCAGATGATCCCTGTGCAATCGCTGCAACATTTACGCCTTTATTTCCTAATGCTTGAAATAATTTTCCAGAAACACCAGGCGTTTTCTTCATATTTTCTCCCACAACCGCAATGATTAATACATCGTCCTCTATAACAACTTTATCTACAAGGTAATGGTTGATTTCGTGTGCAAATTCTTTTTCAACTGCTTTTTTTGCTTCGTTAGCAAATTGAGATTCAATAGCACAACATATAGAATGTTCAGACGATGCTTGACTGATTAAAATAACACTAATATTGTTTTGGGCTAAAGCGCCGAATAATCTTTGCGCAATGCCGGCGACACCAATCATTCCTGCTCCATCAATACGTAAAAGCGCAATACGCTCAATTGATGAAATCCCTGTAATTCTCGTACGGCTCGGTGCCTGACTAATTATAGTGCCGTTAAATTGAGAGTTAAAGCTGTTTTTAATTCGAATCGGAATAATCTTTTCTCGCGCAGGCCGAATTGTTGGCGGATACAACACGTTAGCTCCAAAATAAGACATCTCCATTGCCTCTTCATAACTCATATTCTCAATCGAGCGCGTATTAATAACTTTTTTGGGATCCGCACTCATCACACCGTCAACATCAGTCCAAATCTCTATCTCGTCTGCGCCTAATGCAGCTGCGAATAATGCTGCAGTATAATCTGATCCGCCCCGCCCCAATGTAGTTGTATTTCCTTTGTCAGAAAAAGCAATAAATCCCGTAATAACTGGTATATTAGTAAAACGCTTAAAATAATGTTTAATATTATGTTGCGTTGTCTTATAATCCACCTCTGCCCGGCCAAAATGCTCATTAGTTATAATAATCTCTCGTGCATCTAAAAATTTAGCATCAATCCCTCGTGCTTTAAACGCCTCGCTCATAATAATGGCGGAAAATCGTTCACCAAAACTCATGATTAAATCAAGGTCTTTTAAAGATACACTCTGCGCCTCAAACACGTTATTCAATATTTTATCAAGATCGTTTATCATTGCCTGAACTATTGCTATTGCATAATTTTGTCTCTGACTCTTGATAAGATTGCGTATCAATGCTATGTGCCTTAACTCTAACCGTTTGAGAATTTCACTATAATTTTGACCCTTGCTCGCTATCGTAGCTAATTTTATTAACTCATCAGTCACGCCGCCAACTGCAGATACCACAACTGCTATATGACCCTGGTCTCTTGATTTAACTATAAGATCAATCACATTGTTAATGCGCTCCGACGTTTTTAATGATGATCCCCCAAACTTGAGTATTCTCATAGAGTTAGGAGGAGGGCTTCGCCGCTCCTCTATACTATATAAATGGTTCGTTCGGTCGAAATACAAGTAAACTTTCATTTCTCCCTCGCTGCCATTTATAAACAAAACCGACTTCATTTGTGGCTGAAGTCGGCTGTAAATAGTTATCTTATACTACAACAAACTTCAGCCACCTGAAGTGGTTGTCGTTGTCGTGGTAGTCGAATTTATCTGAGTCATATACATTATCCTAAACAATATAAAATAGATGTCAAACACCTCAACTGTGGATAAATAAAATTAACATCGGGTGCCAATTACAATCCTAAAACTATAATAGTCACATTATCACTTCCGCCGCGATTTTGTAAAACTTCTGTTTTTAATGCTTGTGCTACGTCATTTGGACTATCAAATTTTTGTGAAACTTCTAACACTTCTTTGTTGCTCATTACATCAAATAACCCATCAGTTGCCACAATTAAAAACAAATCATTATCAGAAATAGTATATTCATTAACGTCTGGCGTTGCAATAATCCCAATTGGCTTAAAATGTTCATCTCCTAAAGTTCGCGTAGGCATTAACCCTTGTATTCCTCGCATTGCATATGGATACTCAACCACACCACCCATAGTCTCGATTCTTTTTCTTTCTTTAGTATCATCCAGGCGATGATCAATAGTTAATTGCTTATAGCTATTCTTATTAATGATAATAATACGCACATCCCCCACATTTGCCGTATAAATCTTTTTGTTTTTTATAAAAAAATTTGCCGCACATGTTCCAGAATCCTGATCTTTCAATTCATCAGAAACGTACTCATATGCTTTAACAAATGCATCTTTAATCTCTGCGCCGCCTAACAAAATCTTTAAAAACTTTTTATGAAGATTATTCGCTACATATTCAGCTGCTTCTTTGTCATTATGCCCATCATACACGCCTCCGAATATCCATTCTTTACCACTAAAATTTGTATCAAGAAAATAAGCGTCCTCCATATGCGGACGCCTACCTTGTTCTAAAACAATTGCTGATTTAATGTTCATTAAAACTTATTTCAAAATCTGATGTCTTAAAATAATCCCAGGGGCCGCGGATGACAAAATCCCATTCTTTTGGTACATATCCATGAAAATCAGAGCCAACAGTAATCATTACATCAAGCTCTTTTGCCACAATCTGCCAGTGCTCGATTTCCTGCCATGAATGATGAGAAGTCACCGCTTCAATTCCATCAAGGCCCATTTGTTTTAATTCGGCAATAATATCCTCATCTTCCCATGACAAATGCTGTCCTGGATGAGCTAAAACAGCCTTGCCCCCTGCATTTTTAATCAATTGAATTGCCTTCTTAACAGCAATCTCTGATTCAAAATAAATCTGCTTAGGTTTAAAAAGGTATTTGCCAATAATTTCAGTGATAGGAATTATTTTTCTGTTTTTAAAATCTTTTTGTATCCGCTCCCAATTTTGGGAATCTTTTTTTAAAACACCCGCGATAGTAGCCGATCCAATGTAGGTGGCTTTTGTATCAAATACTTTTTTCTCATCTATGTTCCACCCATGTTCCTGCAATGCTTTAATAGTTTGTTGTACTTGCGGAATATGCGTTTTCTGCAATTTTTTTAAGGCCTTGTTTAAAGCTTTATTTTTTGTATCAAAATCATATCCTAAAATATGCAACTGCCTATCTTTGTAATGTGTATATATTTCAACTCCAGGAATAGCTTTTAATCCTCGTTCTTTTGAGATACTAAAAAACTCGTCTAGTCCATCAATACCATTATGGTCTGTTAAACAAACAGTTGAAAGTCCAAGCTCTTGAGCACATTGTACCAATTCTTTTGGCGAATAAACACCGTCAGAATAATATGAATGTATATGTAAATCAATCACAATAATTTTATTTTTTCCTCTGCTTTTATTAAAAGCCTTTTTATGCCTTTTGCTTTAGATCCTGGATTTGGCTCTAGAAATGCAACGATCGCGGCCATCTCTAATATTTTTTGAATCTCAAAATAGCTCAAACGTATCTGTTCTGATTTAGTTATGTGCTTTCCAAAATAATTTTGTATAAACCTCTTTCTTATTATATCAGCATTTGAAATAAAATCAGGTGCATAATAATGAAACATTGAATCAGTTTGTGCTAAAAATCCGCCAACATCTTCTAAGGGATCCCCTAAAAACGCATGCCCAAAGTCAATAACTTTAAAACCTGAAGCTGAACTTTTTAATATATTGCCCCAATGAAAATCGCCATGAACCAATCGAAACTGCGATCTATCCAAGAACAAATCTTCGTACTGCTTTTTATATACCCAAAGCTTTTTAAGAGTATCACTATATAAGGGATAAAATTGCGGTGCACATTTTCGTACTAAAAAAAACCAATGCCGCCGCTCTTTTTTCCCTTGCCCTTCATCTTTTATGGGCAAAAACCGTGGTTGCGCAGATATGTTATGAACTTGTTTTAAAAACTGTGCAATCAAAGGAGTAAATTGTATAGGAATACGAGGCTTTTGAGACATTAATTCTTCAAATGAAATACCTGGTGCTTCTTTATAAAAGAACATATTTAAAGGCCGATAATAATCCAGTGCCATTGCAGTATATGTTTCTAAATTATGTTTTTTAAACCACTGAAGCACAGAATATGCTCGATATGGCGTATCCTGACGCTTATGAATTTTTGCGCGTACTACTTTAGTCCCCCTATTCGTAATAAGCTCATATTTTAAACTCATATTCCTGAACTTGCCACGAAAATTTCTCACTAAATCAATATGTATATCAACTAAATTCTCATTCAAGCTTAAAAACTTTTGTTTTCTTTTTGCAAACATCGAAAATATATACGTCTTATCAAGCGCTTTTCTGGCATTAACTTTTCTATTAATACTAATAAAAATCATTTCTTTTCCTTAGGCGTAAAGCCTGAGATTTTAAATTTAAACCCCTGCCCGACCGGCGGGCGGGCTTGTCCTGTCCTAGAAATCCGATAGGGAATGACAACAGTTAAATTTTTAAAAAATACAGGCGACCAGCGATTTGCTTCTGCCAAAACTGCAATTTTTAACCACGTACCCTTGTTTTCATCATCTTGTTTTACCAGTTTTATAAATTTATGTAATAAGCTTGATGGCGTAATAGTAATTTTTAATTTTTTGCTGCGAAGTTCATATTTACATTGCCCAGGGCGATGATACGTTCCTGATTTAGGAAATCGTGCCACACTCATTGCATCCCAGCCGCTCTCACCAGGCAAATGTTCAATAAATTCAGATGGCACTTCACATAAATAAAAACTATTATATTCATCCCGGAAAAATCCCAAAGGATGACCCATCTGCTTTTTATAATATACTGCTTTAACTTCACGAAAGAGTTGTTGTGGCTGTTTTTTTACAAATTCTTTTGGCTTGAATGCTTTAAAATGTTTTTTAGCAAATATTGAAAACTCGCCTATATCATGCTCCCAATAATCTTTTAATGACGGTAGTTTTCGTGAACGCGCTAAATCATCAACAATATGAAGCACATCATAGATATCCATCTCATTTTTTAACTTATAAATCGCATCGCGCCACTTAATTGCCTTTTCAAATTCTTGCGCCTTTACGGCTTTATTCATTTCATCTTCAAATTCTAAAATCATTGCATTAAATTGGCCAGAAAACACGCGCTTTTTATATGGCCGTCGGTGAACGGTCCCATATGCTTCTCGGTATGCATGTCGAATCTTGCCAGATCGTTGCCACTCAAACGCAAGATCAATAATCTGGCGATAATACTCGTGTGCTTTATCTTTTTTATTTTTTGATATATCAGGAATGGAAAATACAATATCTTTTAGTAAAAACGCGCCTGCCTCAATCATTTCCAATGACCACCAGGGCTTTGCGCTTGCCCACCAAAATTGATCTGACTGTAATGCCTTATCAAGTTTTTCTCTTGCTTCCTTGTAATACGGTGCTTTTGTATCTAATTTATGAACTAAATCAATTACAAAATGTGTAAACTCCCATTGCAAATGGTGAATTGGATTTTCTGGATGACTCCATAACGTAAATGAGTGTTGTTTTTCTTTTTCTAAATAAAAATCCTGCTCTTCAGACGACCAGGTAGAGTCTCGCAGTTCAATTTCCTTATCAATGCCAAACTCTTTAACTAATTCAGAAACAAAAACTTTTTTAATTTTTTTATCATTATAAATTTGAAACAATAAATTTTCCAAACCGGGTCGATGATGTCCAAATGTTTCTGTATCCATCATGGTTAGAAGATACCGATCTTTTTCTAATTCATCTTTTCCAATTTCTTCAATAAATGACCGTGCACTTCGTGCAATGGCAGACAAAATTAACACACTAATGCGCTTATCCCGAAAAATAATTTTAAAATTATCTAAACCCTTAATAGTATAAATACTTTTAAAATCTGGTTTCTTGGGAGATGCAAGCTCTTCCGCTATAATCCATTGAAATCCTGCCTCTTTCGCGGCTTCGGCAACCTTAAAACTTAATCCTAATTCTGGTGAAAAAAATCCTTGGGGCTTCCAACTCGCACCAAAATATTTTTTATTTGTTTTTTCATTTAATTCAATCTGTCGCTTAATCTCATTCCTCGGTAATAATGGCAAAAACGGGTGATATTTCACCCCACCCGTAAACTCAATTTGTCCACGTTGTGCAAAACTTTTAATATCCTCAATCACATCCATATATCCATTGTTTGCTAATAATTCTACTAATCCCGCATTAATATTAATGGTAATTTTCATGTTTGGATTCAAAGACAAGCCGCCGATCACTTTGCGGTAGCTTTCATTAACAATCCGCTCTAAAATATCCAGTTGCTGATTGTATGGCTGATAAAAATGTAGAAAAAATCCCCACGTCATACTAATAGTATACCATTTTATCCAAACAAAAAAAGCCAGCTGAATGCTGGCCTTTTTGAAAAGAACAAATCCATTATGGGATTACAATTTTTTGACTCTATACGGCTCTCTAAACTCTACATGTCTTATGTTATCGAAAGGAATAAATTTTATTTCAGGATCATCAGATTTATATTGATATCTAATCTCAACACAATCTCTCTTAACCTTTAATACTATTGTCGGAAAATAAAACGACCCACTCTTTATACGCAAACCAATCACCTGTCCAGACTTCTTTGCTTTTATAAAGCGGCTTTTAAGACTTTCTCTCGTTGCGGCTACATCTCTTTGTTTTGAGAGGCCAAAAGCTGACACATCCCCTATAGTCCCTATCTCGTCTAAAGGAAAGGTTATTCTAGAAGCAGTCCTTTTCTGGTTATCTCTACTAACATATTCAATTTCACTAATATATTCAAACTCAACATAATCTTTTCCGATTTTTACAATTTCTACCGCTTTATAGAATGAACTCGAATGCTTATTGCCTTTTGTTCGAATATTTGGTTTAAGTCCGGCCTGCCAAAATTTCTCAAGACATTTTCGAACTATTTTTCTTTCAAACATAGATTACCTCCTCTTCGTTCGGGCTTTCAAACCCATGTTTGAAAAGAACTAATTTTACGGGGCCAAAACACCTTGTCCAGTCCTTCCCCGCGTTCAGACTAGACGCCCTCTTTCTCAGGGAGTAAAACTACCCTGCATTCTCTTTATACCATAATCACCAAACCCTGTCAACCTCTTTTTTTGTCATTCCGCAGGACCCCTTTGTCATTCCTCACGAGCAGAGCAAGAGAAGGTGATGCGGAATGAAAGGGAGAATGACATCAACATGTCTCTCCAAAGAAAAAGCCAGCACAATATGCTGACCTTTTTGAAAAGAACAAATCCATTACGAGCTTTCTTTGACTTTTCGTGGCTTTTCAAACTCTACGTGCCTTATTTGGCTAAAAAGAATAATCATTAATTTGAAGTCCCCACCTTTTTTTGGTCTATGCTTAATCACTATATGATCTTTTCCCACGCTCCATATAGTTATATTAGAAAAAAATGATCTTGCTCTCGTACGCAAAGCAATTTCTTTTGCTGAATGCTGTACTTCCTTAAAACGCTTCTTAAGGCTTTTTCTTTTATGCGTATGCGCCTCTTTAATAAAACTGTCAACCTTTTTCTGTTTTGAAGACTTATAAACTGCTTCTCTACCAAATCCATTAAAAAACTCTACCTGTGCTATTTCCCGTAAGGGAAAAGTTGTAGTTTGATAAAAAATTCCTTTCTGTGAATTTGACCTATGTTCAAACTCAACATAATCTTTCCCCACGTCTAAAATCCATACATACTTAAAAAACGATGAACTCCATGAATCTCCCGTTGTCCTAATATGTGGATGCTGTTGGTTTAGCCGAAATCTCTCGAGTATTTTTCTAAGGGTATTCAGCTTCATTTTCTCAAACATAGTTTCTCTCCTTCATTCGGTCTTTCAAACCTATGTTTGAAAAGAACTGATTTTACGGGGCCTAAACACCTTGTCTAGCCCTTCCCCGCGTTCGGACTAGACGCCCTCTTTCTCAGGGAGTAAAACCACCCTGCATTCTCTTTATATCATAATCACCAAACCCTGTCAACTCAAAAAACAAAAAGCCAGCACAACGCTAGCCTAAATATATAAATATCTTTCAATTAAGTGAAATATTTTGGTGCATAATCTTTCAGTACACTGAAAGCTTTTATTATTATGAAATTTGTAAAAATCGCGGTGTTAAATAAAAGGGAAGAGACACAAGAGTAACATTTTTATTATTAACTTTAACTCGCTTTCTTTTCAGCTCCCCGCCATATATTCTCATAAGGTGATGATTTTTTACTGCTTTAGAAAATTCATATAGAGATCGCAGTCTTCCCGCTTTTCCTGATTTTACTTCTATTCCCATAATTTTCCCTTTATTATTTAAACAAAAATCAATTTCCGCACTCCCTAAGCGTCTTTCTCGAGCCCAATAAAAAAGTTGTGCAGGGGCTTCTACAAACTGAGCTATAATATTTTGTCCAACAACTTGTTCTGCTATTTTCCCACGATAGAACTCATTAAGATTAGTAAGATTTGTATAGTTTTCTTGAATGCCCATTTGATGATTTACTAGGCCTACATCTAAAAATAAAAGTTTTTTAGGCCGTTTTCTCTGAGGAACTAAAGGGAGGTCTGCTGATTTCGTTGCCTGAACTTGATATAAAAGCATCACCTTCTCTAACGTTGTAAACGCCGCGTTCATTTCACGACTTCTATAATTAGAATCACCAAATTTTTCATAGGTAATCGTGGTGCCTGCAAAAAGCGGCGCTGTTCCAATGATGTAGGTCAAGTATTTAACATTTGCTGAAGAGCTATATTTATATACATCTTCACTATAAGAAGTAAAAAGCGAAGAATAAACGCTTTTAAGCTTACTTATATTATCTTTTTCTAAAAATAGTTTCACTATCTCCGGCATTCCTCCGACCATAGTATATTCATAAAATAACTTGAGCGCTTGTTGATGAATACCTTGAGGAATCTCTTTATTTAAGGATATGGTTTTTAAAAATTCTAAAAGCTGTATTTCTCCCTTGGCTTCTAAATACTCAAAAAAGTCTAAAGGGTAAAGATAAGCATATTCTATCCTCCCAACCGGCAGAGAAAATCCCTCTTTTTCAATTTTAGCTTGGAGTAAAGAGCCTGCCGCAATAACATGAATATTAGGCCTTTCTTCATAGAAAAATCGCAATAGTTTAATTAATATGGGAGAATTCTGGATTTCGTCAATAAAAATCAACGTCTTTCCCGGAATGATTTTTTGACGGAACTTTATCTGAATAATTTTTTCAAAATCATCTAAAGAAAGCTCACTTTTAAAAAGGGCGAGATGTTCTGCTTTTTCTAAATTTATATAAATAAGATTTTTAAAATATTTTTTGCCAAACATTAAAATAGCAAAGGTTTTTCCAACCTGTCGAGCACCTCGTAAAATTAATGGTTTTCTTTCTTTTTTATTTTTCCAGTCCACTAAATAATTAATGATTTTTCTGTTAAACATAGGTACTAACTTATTACAAATTATGTCATAACTTAGTACTAAGTTACTACAATTTCTACCTATTGTCAATACTAGTTTTCCACAGCCTATTTCTAAATATAAATCAAAAACAAAAAGCCAGAAACAATTATATCTCTGACTTTTTAATAAATGTGTTGAGATTAATAATCAAACACTGGATCAATATCAATCGGAATGCCTTTAAGAGATTTACACATCCGTCTTATTTCATCAGGGACTCCTCCCCATTTATCCACGAACTGCTTAACTACCTCATAGTCATTTGCCTGCGACAGTTTATAAAACTCATCGCCTAAGGTACTAATTGCACTGTGGAAACAATCAGGATTAAACTCAAATCCTTGACCACTAAATCGAAATGCGCCGTGTTTCAAAAGCCAATTGTATTGAACGAGTGTAGCAACCGCATGCGCCTCTTCTAAACTCAATCTGACTTGGCGCAAGCCATCTACAACCCGACTAATAACAGCATTCTTAGCAATATCCTGCTCTATTATTCCTTGATCAGCCAAGAAAAACAGAAAGAGTATACCAAAGACATCTGCTTTTGCCTCTTCAAAAGACGGACCAAAATCTAAAAATTCCTTTCTGTCGCCAAATCGAATACTAATTCCATGAGACAACTCGTGTCCGAGCACAAACAGAAAATAAAGATCCTTATTAAGTACAGAAACTGCTTCAGAAGATAAGACACGCTTTGCAATAGGAAGTGTCAAAAGATTAAACTTTGCATCCATAACATTCCGCATAAATGTCTTTTTCGAGCCAACTTGTTCATGAATGTCTTTATCGTTTGGTAAATTACATGCCATAGGAACAAACCCATACAGCGCCCCACCGCTCGCCATAACTTCATCAATAACCACCATTGGGATTAGAGTGTTACGCGGCATATACCCATAGTTCTTACCTAGATATGCATCAAACTCTATAGCGAACTGCTGATAATACTGTGCCATTTGATTTACCTCTTTTTTTACAACACCAACGATACCCTCAAAATCTCGCTTGATACTAAACAATGAATCATCATAACTCTCATACGGGCCGATAATCAATTCAAAAGGTGCACCAACACATCGTACCCACTCTTTATCAATCTGCTTAAATCCATTGGTGCGAAATGCATGCGCCTTCCCTAATAAAAATTTCTTGAACTGTGAATGGTCAGTAAACTCTGCTGCCTGTTCAAGTAATTGCGCTATCTCATCAAGTTGCTCTTGATAAACTTCTGAATAAAGAATTGCCCTAAGCCTATCACCGTCCCGTTCTACATTAGTAAACGGACTCAAAAGCGCTTCTTTATCTTCAGGATGAACTTTTAGATACGCATCAAACTCTTCACGCGTTAAATCAGGTGGATAAAAATTGTTTCCTCTTGATCTATCAAAAACGTCGCCTGTTTCCTCTAAGTCCTGCCTCATCTGCGCAAGATAGATTGGGTTAATCTGATCTACGGCCTTGATAAGCAACCGAAGCACTTTTCTATCATCTTCTCCAAGATGTGAAATATCTGCCCTAATAGGTGCGCGAATATGTTCATCTGGTTTACCAGTTGCATGAGCCATTTCATACCTCCTCGTTTTACCTATTGAAAAGAACCAAAATCACCATTGTTAAGTCTATCAAACTTCTCCTCTCTTGTCAACCCCTCAAAGCAAAAACAGGGACTATAATCTAGCCCCTGCTCTTTTTCCAATACTTGAACGTAAGCCATAAACCTACAAGAAACATGCTTAAACCAAGATAGGGAAATTCCTTCAGTAAAAATATTTCAAAAAGCGACTCTGACACGCTCAACGCCCACCATATCACAATACCAATGCGCTCTTTCGTCATTATGTCCTCCTTGTTTATATAAGAACCTGCTCGCTCCGCTCACAGAACCTTGAAGTTTGGAAGGGGCGATATTTGTATTCAAACTTTAAGAACCACTTCATAAGTATAATACCATAAAAAATAACCTTTAGTCAAGTAGTATTCTTCATTTTCTCAATTGCAGGCAACACTATCCTTTCTATAGCTTGTCGGGAGTGTTGATAATAAGGTTTCCATGCTCGCTTGGCAAAATAATGCCAGCCAACACAAGAATGAACTGCTGGTAATGTGCTCTTTAAAACTTTTTTAAACTCTTTATCTTTCAATGCTTTTTGCAATCCTCCGTATTTTTTAACTTTTTGTCGAAAAATAAAATTGTATTCTTTAACTAATTCCTGCCACTCTACAATTCTTCTTCTTCTTAAAGGTTTCCGTTTTCTCCACATTCTTCCATATTTATTTGGCTGCCACCATGGAAACGGGTCTTTTGGTGTTGAATCCATTTCCCATGACGCAGGTAAAATCTTAGAAATAGGAAATGATTTCGCTTTTGACCAATTAAATTGTGAGGGTAGACAAAAATCTATTTTATCCTTTACTTTTACAAACACCCCCATATCTTTTGCCTTTGATCTTTGATCGATTTTCCGTAAGCCTTTTTTTGAACCTGCATTTTCCCAATCCCGCATTAAAACAAAGACATTTTTCTGCAAATACTCTAATACTTGTAAAAAAATTTTAGGTGAATGAACTGTTCTGCGAACCCGAGCCCATACCAGATCTTCTGGTAAGTGTTGCGGCCGCCTCACATATTTGGGTCGTTTCCGATAATCCTCAGCATTCATAAACAAATCTTTAAATAAACAACTATAGACTATTGCGCGTTGGTATCCATCCCTGAACTTAATACACACGGGCCCATGAAAATTATATCTCCCCAACGATTTATCAGGAATTAAAAGTATAAGATCGGGAAATATTTCATGGACTATTTTAAGTGTACGTTTATCTACAGCCCCTTCTGGCGGCCAAAACCATGTTGCTTTGCCTAAAAATTTTTCAACAACCTCTCGATCCAAAATAATCTGGGCTCGGATTAAATCGCTTGATAACATAGGCAAGATAGCATGAGAATAAGCGCTCGTTCCAATTTCAATGTTCCCGTATTGTTTAGCAATTTTTAAATTTGCAAGCGTCTTTGTAGCCAATTGCCCAATATCTGAACTCGCTCCCAACCATGATTCAATGGTCCACCCCTGAAGCTGAACGCCACGCAGAATTATACCATGCTTCATAGCTAAAGAAGTGGGTAAAAACTTGACCGTAAGATTTGTTTTCACCCACTTCGGTATAAATGTTTTTGGATCAAATGGCTGATAGCCATGAATTAAATCATAAAAATGCATAATTTAAATTATTTTACTTCCAATCAGAAATTGTTTCAATAACTATATATTTACCAGATATTTCTCGCTGCCCTATCTCCTCCAATATATTCTGATGAATCTTTTCAACCTTTCGTAATTCAGGATCTGATAAATTTGATTTCAAAAGAGACGCTATTTTCAAAAACTTCTCAACATTGATCTTAATTATATTTGGATTCCACCATGGCTTCGCACTTGCCCACCAATATTGATCAGAGGCAAACGCCTTGTCTAATAACTTTCTCGCCCTTTTGTACTGAGGGCTATTATCGTATTTCTTAATTAATTTAATAATAAAATGAGTTAACTGCCATTGTAATTTATGAAGATCATTATCTGGATGAGACCATAATGCATATGGTATGTCCTGCTTTAAATCCTTTATCTCTGATGCCCAACTACAAGCTAAAGGATCAATCTGTTTAATCGGAGTATCTTTTAATAAATGCAAATATTGGGAATAAGTAATCGTTTTAATCTCTTTCTGGTCTAAAATCTTTGCCCATATATCAATTAAATGCGCGCGGTGATGTCCTAAGGTCTCTCCGTCAAATGCAGTGACTAAAAATGTGTCTGATCGTCCGTCGTGTTTCACGCTTTGAAGAAACTTATCAACCGAATCTAACCATGTCCCAAAAAAGATTAAACTTACTCCACGATTTCGAAAAGTCACTTTAAGATTTTTTTTCTTACCTTGATTTCGAAATAAATCCTTTATTTCGTATCGTCTATTAAATGAAACATGATTAAATGTATTATCATATGCAATCTCATCTAAAACAATCCATTCATATCCTAAACTTTGAATAATACGCGCAGTTTTTTTATCATATGCTAACTCTGGCAAAAAAAATCCTTTTGGCCGCGGCCGCCACACACTTTTAAAATACTTTTGATTAATATTTTCATTCAGCTTTATTTGACGGATTATTTCTGATTTTGATAAAAACGGTAAAATTGGATGATACTTGGCTGATCCAACAAACTCAATTTGACCATTTTCAGCCAACTTTTTAATCCGCTCAAGTATATGTATATATCCATACTCGACCAGCTTCTCTGTTAAGCTTGCGCAAATATTTAAGGTAATTTTTGCATTTGGCCGTGCTTCTAAAATAGACAAAATCTTATCATACGATTCAGTTACTACTTTATGTATAATTTTTTTTGTTTGAAAATATGGCTGATAAATGTGTAATAAATTTGCCCAATACATATTATGTTTCCTTTTTTTGATTAAAATTAAATTACATTAATTTATATACAATGAAAATTTAATTTCAAGGTTCTGACGAGCGAAGCGAGGAATGGTTCTTATTATTTTGTCTTGTTTCGCGAATAACCCTTCTATAGAGGGTTACATATTTTTTGGCAGGAAGCTTCCATGAATATGATTCTTTCATGGCACGACGCACCAATGTTTTCCACGCTCCCCGACGTTTATAATCTTCTAATGCACGCGCAATGGCAAATAAAAGATCTTGAGACGTATACGAGGTAAACACAAACCCATTGCCTCTGCCTGTTTGGGGATTGTAGTCACTAATCGTATCAAGTAATCCACCGACCGCGTGCACAATAGGAATGGATCCATAGCGCAAGCTAATTAATTGCGAAATCCCACATGGTTCAAAACGAGATGGCATTAAATAAATATCTGAAGCAGCATATACCTTTCTCCCAATATGCTCTTGAAACGGTGAAAAAAATAATAAATTTTTACGGTGCTTTCGCGCAGCTTTTCTTAAAAAATCTCTATATACCCCGCCACCGCTCCCTACAATAGCAATTTGTACATCAAGTTTCAAAAGATAATCAAGTATATCAATAATTAATTCAAATCCTTTTTGCTCAGTCAATCGATTCGCTAAACCGATCAAGGGCGCTTTAGGATCAACTCTTAAACCAAATCGTTTTTGCAGCAACACCTTATTCTCACTCTTTTTTTCTAATGAACTTGCATCGTAATTTACATACACATCTTCATCAAATTGCGGATTAAAAATAGTATAATCAACACCATTGATAATACCATATAAATCTTTTTTTCTTCCCCGTAAATAACTATCTACATTACATCCATGTTCGGGGGTTAATATTTCCTGTGCATATCGCGGACTGACGGTATTAATAAGATCGCTGTAGAGAATACCGCGCAGCGCAAAATTAAGCCAATGTAATTGATCTTTATCATGGGGCGGCAAACCCTTTCCATTATCTTTTTTCTCTGGCGGAATCTTCCACCAATCTTCTGGTCCTTGAAATAATAAATTATGAATAGTGAAAAGTGTTCCAATATTTTTAAGCGTGTCATCACGATTGTATTGTAATTTCAAATAATTAGGAATAAGTCCCGCATGCCAATCATGAGCATGAATAACCTGCGGCTTAAGTCCTAAAACCTTAAGTAGTTTAAGGGACGCAAGGTTAAATAATAAAAAACGAAGACCGTCGTCTTCATACCCATACAATTTATGCCGTGAACCAAATAATTCTCGCTGGCAAATAAATATAACCGGATATTTATCAGGACATATTATTTTCTTAAACCCAAACCTGTATTCTTTCCCTCCAAATTCTACTGAAATCCTTTCCTTTAAATTCTCCATACCCCATCCTTTTTTACCAATAAACCCATAATACGGAGTAAATACGACTATTTCATGTCCTAGTCGAACTAATGCACGCGGCAAAGATCGCGCCACATCAGCAAGCCCACCGCTTTTTGAATACGGAGAAATCTCAGAACTTACATGAACAATTTTTAAAGGCCGTACCATATATCTATGTTAGATACTTTTTAGTTTGTATACACGTTATTGCCACTGCTAATGCATCAGCAGCATCATCTGGTTTTGGGATATCTTCCAGTTCAAGAATAAGTTTAACCATTTTTTGAACTTGTACTTTTGTTGCCCGTCCATATCCAGTTAATGATTGTTTTACTTGTAATGGGGTAAACTCGAAAATCTGCGCTCTGCTTTGAGAGCATGCCAATACGACAACGCCGCGTGCTTCACTAACTTTCATGGCTGTTTTTACGTTTTTTGCAAAATAAATATTTTCTATCGCAATTGTATCAAGCTTATATTTTTTAAGTATTTTCCTTAAGTCAGTATAAATTTTAAACAATCTATCAGCATGTTCATCTTCTTTACTGGTTCTAATACAACCATACTCAATCATAAATAATTGATTATTTTTTGCCGTCTTAATAATTCCGTATCCAGTAATCGCAATTCCTGGATCAATACCCAAAATAGTCATAATTACTTTATATTAGTATAGTAATCGCTTACATCTGGCTCATCATCAAGCTCTTCAAATATACTATCAACTTTTTTTTGAGCCTGTTCACTAATACTAATTAAATCTTTGGCAAACCATTCTACTTCTGCATAATCTACTTCAATACCTTGTTTTTCAAGATCTTTTTTAACTTTTTCTAAATATTCTGGGCTCGTATAGATTACTAATTCATCATCTTCTTCACTTATATCTTGTGCACCTGCTTCAATTACCTTGAGTTGAATATCTTGTTTTTTCTCATCATCCATGTCAAGAACAATACGTATAATGCCTTTCCTTTCAAACATCCATAGAACAGAATTTTGTTCGCCTAATTTACCTCCATATTTATTAAAAATTCGGCGCAAACTGCCGAGTGTTCTATTTTTATTATCAGTTAATGCCTCAATAACGATTACTGATCCTCCTGGGCCAAATGCTTCATATAACACTTCCTCAATTTTCTCTCCTGCAAGCTCACCAGTACCGCGTTTAATAGCACGCGCAATATTATCTTTAGGAAGATTAGCTTTTTTTGCCTTCTCGATAGCTAAACGCAGCTTAAAATTGGCCTCTGGATCACCACCGCCAACTCGAGCCGCAATCGTAATCAAGTGTCCTAGCTTGGTACGCAAAGCACCTTTTTTAATATCGGTTGCACCCTTAGAATGCTTTAATTTGCTCCAGCGGGAATGTCCACTCATAAAATTTCTTTTAAAATATTACCTTTTCATTAAACTTAATTGATACTCTTTTACCTCTTTGCGTAAATATTTTTTTACTCTTGGCCAAGAATAACTTGAATCAAAAACTCTAATACGCCGACTGCGTGTAGCAGGAGTAGATTTTTCAGCATCAACAAAATAAATAAGTCCCCTCAGAGCCGTTAATACATTAAAGGTTGGATACTTCTCTTTTGTTAATCTTATAATCTTTTTAAGGCCCATTTTCTGAATTAAATAATACATATCAATAAAATCTCTCTTAGTTCCTCTCTGAACAATGGCAGCTACTTTCATAGCTGCGATATCTTCAACAGAAGCTACAGGCACGCCGGAAATTAAAACCTTCGGGCGAATCAAAGCATATGGATAATAAAAACAACTAATGTCTACGCCCTGAACGCTTAATATTAATGTATCTTGCTCTATAACATCCTCTTCAATATCTTCTATAGAGAAGTGTCTATAAAAATCTTTTATTAATAAACGTCCATCAAATTTCTCAGGACTATAAAAATCAAAATCCTGGGATGTTCGATGGCCCATCTGTAAAGCCAATGCTGTCCCGCCAGATAAATACCCTCCACGTTCTTTAAGAAAAGTTAATTTCTCAAAAACTTTTCTTTTTTGATAACTTAAAATAGTCTTTAAATACATCAAAGCGCGGATTAATATCTAAAATAGCCCATTTATAAACTTGTTTAGGGATCTTCACATCTAAAATTTTAGCCCAATAATTAAGAGATTTAGGGAACCACATCCCTCGTCTTGGATTTTTAACAACTTCAACAATATCTTGCTTTTTATATGTTTTAAAAAGCCATTTCACTGCCCTTATATTACCACGATTTAAAACCTGTTGAATAATCAACTCTTTGTCATCGGGATCATAAGGATCCATTTGAGAAATGTCATACGACCACAAACATGTTTGTAAAAATTTAGGTAAAGCCATATATTAATTTATTTATTCTATACCCTTATTGTACCATAAATAGACCCAAAAAGCAAGATAGACACATACCTATTTTAGTGCTACAATATGTATGAACTCATAAATCTTAAATTTGCAATCATGTCTACGCTTGATGATATAAATAAAATCAAACAACTTGATACATCAGGTATGGCTGATTTTATTGCTGATCTCCCCAACCAAATCCTCAAAGCATATAAACAAAGCCAGAAAATAAAATTGCCTAAAAATTTTAAAAATATCTCAAATATTGTCGCCTGCGGCATGGGCGGTTCAGCTATTGGCGGTGACGTAGTCAAGGCACTGATTGATAATCAATTATCATTGCCGTTTATTATAAACCGCTCGTATCAATTGTCCCAAACAGTCAATAAAAACAGCTTGGTGTTTTTAGTTAGTTTTTCAGGCAATACCCAAGAAACCTTATCCTGCGCGAAAGTTGCAATACAGAAAAAAGCGCATATATTTGTTATCACCAGCGGTGGAAAACTATTAGTACTCGCTCAAGAAAAAAAAATACCCTTATTTACATTTTCATATAAAGGTCCGCCCCGCGCAAGCTTAGGCTATTTATTTATACCCATACTTATAACGTTAGAAAAACTTGGTCTTGTTAATCTTGATGCATTCAACATCACAGAATCAATTGAAAAACTAAAAAAATTTAACCAGCTATTTTACCCAGAAACGCCAAGCGAAAAAAATATTGCAAAATACTTAGCATATTTTATATTTGACCATCTCCCTATTATTATTGCCCCTGAAGAGCTTAATGGTATTGCAAGACGCTTTAAAACACAAATGGCAGAAAATGCAAAAACATTTTCTTTTTTTGAAACTGCTCCTGAAATTTTTCACAATTCTATTGAAAGCCAATTTCCGTGGCGATTAAAAGATGATATTGTTTTTTTAATTCTCTCTCCTTTGTCTTCCCGCGCTTCGCGCGGGAAGACAAGAGAAGAAATGTCATCCCGAGCGCAGTCAAGGGAAGAAAAATTCATCACTGTTTTTAAAAAATTATTAGATAAAGAAAATATTCGCTGGGAAGCAATACCTGCATCTGGAGATAACGTATTTCTCAATATACTCTCTTTTATTCTTGCGGGTGATTGGATTAGTTTTTATTTGTCTATCCTTAATGAAACTGACCCCACGCCTGTTAAAAAAATACAATGGCTCAAGCGTCAAATAAAACAATGATTAATAATAAATTATTAATTATCAATAAGTGGCCATGGCTTGGCTATTTTTTTGTTTTTGCCCTTGGGTTTATTATTTTTATCTATATCCTTATCCCGCCTGGTATTATTGGCCCTGATAGTTTTTATCACACCAAAATGGCACTTATGATACAAGAGCAGGGATTGATTAAAAGTTTTCCTTGGACACAATTTACCACATATAAGTACTTGTTTGTTGACCACCACTTTGGCTACCATTATCTTCTTATTCCATTTTTAAGTTTGCCATCACCTCAAAATCTTGATCCATCATCATTAGAGATTGATCAATTAATTAAAGCAAAGCTCGGAACTGCATTTTTTGCCGCACTTGTTTTTGTAATGATATATTGGTTTTTAAAACGGTTTAAAATAAAGGGTGCCTTATTATGGACACTGCTTACTTTTTTACTTACACCGTTTTTGCTCCGACTTTCTTTAATCAGGGCGCCCGCAATTTCCCTTATTATTCTTATTTTAGGATTTTATCTTATTATAAAGAAAAAGTATATGTTGCTTTTTCTCCTCTCATTTATATACGTATGGACGCATGGCACCTGGCCGTTGATACTCGTAGTGGTAGTTATATATTGCTTGGCAAATGCGATAAAAGAATTGATTAATAAATGGCCGCACATACACATTTTAAAAATTTTCTTCAATAAAACAAACATCAAACTACTGTTAACATGTGTCTCTGGTCTGGCTGCTGGCTTAATCATTAATCCTTATTTTCCTAAAACACTGCCCTTTTACTGGTTTCAAACCATAAAAATTGCCATCATCAACTACTCAAATAAAATTGGTGTTGGCGCTGAATGGTACCCATTTGACCCCTCTCTTCTAATTATTGTCCTTCTGCCGCTTTTAATTTTCTGGGTTATTGCTACGGCATGGTTTATAACAAGGGTAAAAAAGCAAAATACCACTACTTGGTTTTTCACTCTCCTCTCTGTCTTCTTTCTCCTCTACTCATATAAAGCACAACGAAATATTGAATATTTTATTCCGCCCGCACTCTTTTTAAGTGCATTTATTTTTGGTCAAATGAAAGTTTATATAAACTGGAAGAATATTAAAAATAATATTGCAAAACTATTTCAAGGTCCAGAGGGTATATTTTACTTTTTATTCAGCATATTTTTTGCTGTTTTTATTGGCTTTTTTATTATTTTTTATCTTAATTTCAGTATTGTAAGACTGCATACGCAATACAAAGAAAAACGACCTATAAATCAATTTCAAATGGCATCGCATTGGCTTAAAAATAATACACAAAAGGGCGAGATTATATTTCAAAGCGACTGGGATATTTTCCCGCAACTATTTTACTTTAATACTCATAATTACTACATCAATGGACTTGATCAAACCTTTATGTATGAATATGATAAAGAGTTGTATACTGCATGGCACAATATAGTCTCTGGCAAAACAAGTCCTCAAGATATACTCCAAACTATATCAAAAAAATTTAATGCCTCGTATGTATTCATTGATAAAAAACAAGACAAAACATTTGCCAAACTTCTAAAAAAATCTCCGCAGTTTAAAAAAACATATGAAGATGGTGAGGCAATTATCTACAAAATACCATGACTATATCTATAGTGGTGCCAACTTTTAACGAAGAAAAAATAATTGGCCAGTCAATTGATCAGCTATATGCGTTTTGTAAAAAAAATTTATCTAACTATTCCTGGACTATTATTATCGCAGATAACGGCTCAACTGATAAAACGCTAGAAATTGTAAAAAACAAAAAAACTAAATACCCTCAGATTAAACATTTTCATTTGGAAAAAAGCGGCAAAGGCGGCACGATTAAATATGGATGGCAAACCTATCCTGCTGATATACATATTTTTATGGATGCTGATCTGCCTGTTGAACTTCGCTTTATTGACGATCTTATCAAACCAATAATTAAAAAAAAATACGATATGTGTATTGGCTCACGCCATTTAAAACAAAGTAAACTACAATGGTCTTTTACCAGAATTTTTATCTCGCGTACCTACAATTTTATTACAAAACTATTTTTTAATATAAGCCTTAGTGATATGCATTGCGGCTTTAAAGCGGTTTCATCTAATATGGTAAAATTTATCTTGCCAAAAATAAAAAATACTGGACTTTTTTTTGATACTGAGCTTGTTATTCTATCGCAGTACAGCGGATTTCGTATCAAAGAAGTTCCTGTGTCTTGGAAAGAAAAAGCTGGCCGAAAAACAAAAGTTAAGATTATTAAAACAGCAATAACTTATTTAAAAGAGCTCATTAAACTAAAAATGCGCCTTTTACGACGCAAAAAATAAATCTCAATTTTTGTTTTGTCATTCCTTTTTTATTGTCATCCCGCACGAAACGCGGGATGACAAGGGGGTGTGCGGGATGACAAGGGGGAGAAAACTTTCTATTCTGGAGCAGTTACCTCACTCAACCGCTCAATCACAAATGTAGCAATTGTATACGCTAAAATAACAATAATTAAGCCGACAACTGCGCTGGTTATAATACCCTTGGCTTTTTTTATTTTTTCCTCATTTCCACCCGAGGTCATCCACATAAATCCACCCACAATTAAAAGAACCACTAAAATAAGCCCTAATAATTGTAACACAACTTTTACCATCCTGCCGACCAACGTTGGCACATCTGTTTCAGTTCCTAATCCTGCTTCGCCTGCAACATTTCGCAATTGTTCTAACTGTGCAAAGGCAGGAGTAGCAATAATAAACAAAAATAAAAAAATGCTGACAAAACAAACAAATTGCGTGCCTGAAAAAACAGGCCTGCTATCTCTTATGCCTTCCATACGATCTAATTTAATACTTCCTACTAAGAGGCTCCTGTTACGCCCGTCAATTGATCAACAACAAATGTCGCAGCTGCGTATGCGATTATAACAATCACTAAACCAATAATAGCTGCGCCCATCAACTGCTTTGCCTTGCCCACCTTTTCTTCATTCCCACCTGAGGTCATCCACATAAATCCGCCAACAATAAGCAAAATCGTAGCTATTAATCCGAGAAGGCTCAAAACAACCTTTACAATCGCGCCAATAACCTCTGGCAAACTTTTTGTCCCTAATCCAGCATTCTGCCCAAACTCAAGCAATCCTTCATTTAAAGCTTGCCCAAATGCTAATGAAGGCACCAATAGCAGTGAAACCAAAAGTGTAGAAGCAATAAGTTTTTTCATACAAACTCTATTAATTTTTTAAACCCAACGACTTTATATACTATTTATACAAAATAAACCACAATTAGTCAAGTTTTCTACTGTGTATAACTTGTTGTATTGGAATTCCTAAATTCCGATACATACAAGAGGAAGGGGATCGGGGAAACGTAGTTTCCCCGTGGGGGTGACAGAAGCGAATGAAGTGAGCGACGCCAGAGGGCGGAAGCTCTATGGAGAACATAGTTCGCGAGCATTAGCGAGCGACTCCGTTCATTACTCCCCTTTTAATGCCTTTAAAATAAACTCCAGAATTGCATAACTAAAGAAAATAAACGCCAATCCTATCACAGCCCATACAATCGTATCTTTTCCTTTTTTTATTTTTTCTGCATTTCCGCCTGAGGTCATCCACAAAATTCCCCCGTAGATAAACATTACCAAAGCCAAAACGCCCACAATGCCTAAAACTGCTTTAATAATCCTGCCAGCCAACTCTGGAATTGGTTCTTTCCCCTCTAAATTTAGAGGGTCTTCCAATACTTGTGCAAACAAACTCTGGGACAACAATATATATACCCCTATCACCAAAACTACTATCATTCCTGCATAAATTTTATTTTTTTTATTTAGCATATTTATTTACAAGATGCATTTGTTATATCTTTTCTTATATCTAGTAACATCGAGGGGTCGACTTCCATTGCATACTTATACGTATATTCATCAACTATACCATTTTCTGCTAATCCAAAAAGGGATTCCTCTTTAAAGCCGTATTCTTGATAAAATCTATTATATGATTTTTTGAAGTTTATTGTGCATATTTCTGTCTGCGATCCAAACTTTCCATCTATCCACTTACAATCGCATCCCATATCCTCTAATGCTCGCTGATAATTCTTAACTATTTGCGCTCTCCAGCATAAGCTATCCTCATTCTGAGGACTTACACAGTTATGACACCAGTAGGTAGTCGGAGCATCTTGAACAGGTGAAAAACAGCCAAAAGTATCAGGTTCTGGCTCCCATATATCTTCTATATCCCCAAGAAAACCAGGCCCTTCTACATCCTCAATCGGCAATTCTGGCCTTTCTGGCACCTCAAAACTTACATATTCTTCCTCAACTCCAAACATAGTACCAAGCACTCTAATTCCTGCTACCGCACCTAAAACAATCACCATGCCAACAACTGCGCCGCTGATAATCTTCTTACCTAACTGCACCTTTCCAGTAGATCCGCCCGATGTTATCCAAATCACGCCGCCGATAATAAACATAAGCAAGGCAAAAACTCCTAAATATCTTAAAATTATTTTAGCAATATTAACTCCTAATGCTAAAAAGTTGCTTAAATCACAATCACCACAAAATACGCAAATTGGATCCCTCATCAACCATCCCAATTCACCGCCCTCCACTACATTACCGCCCACTACTCTTTCCCCTTCTAGACCTCCCTGACAATTACATTTCCACGTCCCATCTTCTTGTTTTATACAGTCTGAATACCTATCGCCCCCAATCGCTCTTGGAAAAGCATATACAACAGAACTAATTAAAAATAACAAAAGCAATACTGCAAATATCAAAATTATTTTTTTAGAAAACATATTTAATATGTTAAATTCACTCTCTTAGCTCCATAATCAATCGCTCGCTCAACTGTTTTCTCGCCACTTAACACAGCAGAAACCATTTCTTCAAATGCTTCTTCAACTAATGAATAATTTTTTCCGTGATACCAGGTCTTGGCAGTTAACACCCCGCTTGCAAAGGGATTAAGATCAAAATCCTCTAACTGCATAGCAATCAATTCCCGGTGCGCCGTAGGATGTTTTGATCGTTCAACAAATGTTTTCGCATTTTGCGTCTCGGTGGCATACAATACAAATGCCCATGCTTCATGAGGATGCTCTGTTCTTTTTGATATTACTTCTATGGGATAGCGCGCATAATTTACTTCTTTTAATGATCCTGCGATTTGGGGAACTTTACTTATATCAAAATTTAACTTCGGCGCCTGCTCTTTAATTTTGGTTAAATAATCAGAATACCCAAAAATAAAGCCAACTTTTCCCGCAATAAAGGCATCTAATGATGGTTCCATTGCATTATTCCATGTATAAATATCTGACCCTGGCTGGCTAAACCCAACATAAAATTGCATTGCTTCTTGCGCAGGAAAATATTTTGGATCATCAGGCAATGATTGATGAAACGTTGCCGTATCACCGCGTTCATTTGCCATACGCGTGCCATTCTGAAACATTAATAATGATAAAATATCCGTAACATATGAAATATTTTCTGAAGCACCAAATGCAGCACCTGACTGGATAAACTCTCCATATCGATCTTGAAGCGTAAGCGCAGCAACATCTAGAGCAAATTCCTCCCATGTCTGCGGTGCATTTGCAATCCTTGCGGAATTCAACATATCTCGATTATAATATAATGCTAACACGTCTAAGGAGAGCGGCAGTCCATATATTCTATTATCAATTACCACGTCTTTTGGCACTGCTTCAACAAATGTTTCGCGCAACTGTCGTAGGCCTGGTGCTTTTTTTACCTCTTTAATAAGTTTTGTTTCTTTTTTAATGCTACCCGTCGTGATTTGTTTTGCCATAATTACTTCGCCCCCGAGCTCTCGCGGCAAAATCTTGGACTGATATTTCCCCAGCCACGTATTAGGAATAGAAAAAATATCAGGTCCTCGGTCTTCAGCCCATGCTTCTAATAATTCTTGTTCATATTCTTGTTCTCGTATCACCCTATACGTAATAGAAACATGTGGATACAGTGCTTGAAATCCTTGGATAATGGCACCAAATGCATCTTGGCCGTCTTGTGTTCTCCAATACACCAAATTAACTGGCTTTGCCCGTTGTGCCAGTTCTTTTGATATTCCTCTACACCCTAGACCAGCAGTAACAAAAAATACAGCAATGAGAGACAAAATAAATAATTTTGAATATTTTTTTCTAAACATATATCATCCCTCCTCTTGTCATCCCACACTCAATGTGGGAAGACAGAGAGTGGGTTGGAATGACAAAAAAAGATGTCATTCCGCGGACTTTATCCGCGAGATTTCAAATATTTACTCTCCTTAAAAACTTTCTTAAATCTTTATTAATCTCTTTATCTTTCAATCCAAGCGCAATATTTGCCTCTAAAAAGCTTTGTTTACTGCCTACAGTATACCACGCTCCTTTAAATTCGCAAGCATATGCTGGTCGTTTTGTGCGTAATAATCCGTCAAACCCCTCAACTAGACCAAACTCTTTTCCTTTTGGAAGTTTAATGCCCTGAAGCACTTCAAGTATTTCAGGAGTAATAATATATCGTCCTACGATTCCTAATAATGAAGGCGCATGCTCTGGTTTTGGTTTTTCTACAATTTTGTGTAGCTGATATACTCCATCTTCCACTTTTATCCCCCCGACTGAACCAAAATATTTAATCTCGCTCTTTTTCACTCGCTTTACCGCAACTACAGGATCTCCATATCGTTTATATACGTCAATGAGCTGTCCGATACATGGCGATGCACTATCAATAATGTCATCGCCAAGCATAACTACGCATGGCTCATCTTTTACAAATTCATAAGCACACAAAATTGCATCACCAAATCCTTTGGGCTCACGTTGTCTAATAAATACAAACTCTGCCATGTGATGAATCGGGCGGATGCTTTTAAGCGCTTTTATTTTTTTGCGCTTTTTCAACCAATATTCCAATTCAAAATTATAGTCAAAATAGTCTTCAATTGCCCGCTTTGTTGAAGAGGTGATTAAAAAAATCTGCTTGATTCCTGCCTTAACTGCTTCTTCTACCACGTAATGAATTACGGGTTTATCTACCACGGTAAGCATTTCTTTTGGCTGTGACTTGGTTGCGGGTAAAAACCGCGTTCCTAAACCAGCTACCGGAATAATTGCTTTAGTAATCTTCATAACATTAATTTAATAAATCTTCGTTTTCCCACCTTAATTATCATACCAGACTTTGGCTCACATTCATACTGCCAGTTGTCAATTACGTTTTTGTCCACTTCTACTGCGCCCTGTTTTATTAATCTTCGCGCCTCGCCCTTACTTAAAGTCAATCCGCTCTCGCACAACAGATCAATTAATAAATATTTTTTCTTTTTTACGTTATATGTTGGAATATCTTGAGGTAATTCTTTATCTCGAAACACTCTATTAAATTCATCTTGAGCCTGGTGCGCAGCGTTTTCTCCATGATATAGCTTTACAATCTCATATGCTAACTTTTCCTTAAAATCCCGTGGATTAGCACCGCGACCCATTGCAATAACCACTTTATTAATATCAGATAAACTCACATTCGTACATAATTCAAAATACTGTTCAATTAAATCATCACCCATTGACATTATTTTGCCATATTGTTCTTGTGATGAATCAGTAATGGTAACAATATTCCCTTTTGTTTTACTCATTTTCTCACCATCAGTTCCAATCAACATCTTAAGCGTTATAATATCTTGTGGTTCTTGTTGATAGGCCCCTTGTATTTTTCTGCCTGCGAGTAAATTAAATAGCTGGTCATTGCCCCCCACTTCAACATCAGCTTTTACCGCGACTGAATCATATCCTTGATATAAAGGATAAAGAAATTCACGAATAGAAATCTCTTCTTCATTTTTCAACCGCGTCCTAAAGTTACGACGTGCTAACATCTGTCCTATACTAAAGAGCTCTGCAAGCTCGCCAAGCTGACGCGGTCTTAATTTGTTAATCCATTCACTGTTTCGGTGCCATTCTACTTTTTTATTATTTAAAATTTTTCCAATTTGTTTTTTATATGTTTTCAAATTTTTGTTTACTTGTTTTAGAGATATGAATGGCCGTTTATATAATTTATCAGACGGGTCTCCAATTTGTGCTGTATAATCCCCCAAAATTAAAACAATTGTATGCCCTAAATCCTGAAATTCTTTTAATTTCCACAAGACCATAGCATGTCCAAGATGAAGGTCAATCCCGGTGGGATCAATACCGTGCTTAATGCGTAACGTTTCACCAGAAATTAATCGCTTTTTCAAATGTTCAATAGCAATAACTTTCTCCACATTCCGAGATAAAAGATGCTCAATTTTACCCTTATCTGTTTTTGTCATATTTTTATGATACTACTTTAAAAACAAAAAAACAAGGTGAAATACTCACCCTGCTTCTTTACTCAATTGAATTAGAAATTGAAACAGTAAATAATCCTAAGCGCCCTTTATACTTTATCGGAACAGGAAATTTATAAGAGTTCTCAAATCTCCATGCAAATGTATTATCTCCATACGGACGCGACCCAACCTCTAGATGAAGTGGCCGGCATGTCTCCCATTCCTTTTCAGTTAACCTTTTTATTTCTATTAAATCCACCGTGCCTAACAAACAGCCAACCTCATTCTCTAATATAATAGTAATACCTAATCTTTTGCACTCTTCTTTTTCTACGGTGAGACCGGCATGAATTACTAATCTTCCTCGATATTTTGGCGCCCAACTTCGTATTTCAAACACCCTTTTGTCCTGTACTATCAAATTTGCCCATGGTTGATGAATCGACAATGCTTTCATTAATAATCTCCTCCGCCTGGAATAGCCTTTCGAATACCACCGCGCGGATTGTCCTCGTCGCCCCAATATCGCGGCATAATATGTATATGCAAATGATGAATCGTTCTCCCAGCTGCTTCGCCTTCATTAACGCCCCAAATACATCCATCCATTTTCTTATCTATACCAACATGGGTTAACATTTGCTCGCACATTTGTCGAGAGCTCTCTTTAATAGGATTTTTCAAAAACCTCCTATATACCTCTTTCAAATCCGTCTTATTAATCAGTTTAATAACTGCAGGAATAATATGATAAAGCTCTGTCCACTCAGGCGCTCTTAGGTCAAGGTCAAGCAATGAAACAACATGACGTTTTGGAATTATTTCTACGTGCCCAGGGGTTTTGGGAAATTTATCAAACCGCGCATACCAATATTTAGCTTCATAAATAACATCTATTCTTTCCTTATATATCTTGCAAAACAAACACTCATCTAACTCTTTGTCCCCCATAACATACCTCCTTTTGTTAAATGTTTTGAACTACCTCAACTATGCCACAAACTTAACCTTTTGTCAATCCCAAAACCATGCGCGATTTCCATTTCTAACCAAATCAGGACTCAGGCTTCTGATTCTAATTAAAAATAAATAAAAAAGGCTATCTAATGATAGCCTTAACTTATATAACCCGAACAGCTATGAGCCCTAAATCAGCAAATTCATCAAGCAAAGCATCATGAATACGACGACGGTACTCTCCTTTATCATCTGTATCTCCATAAAGTGTGAGACGAAAATTCCAATATGGATCATTATTTTCTTTCAGGCGTTCCACGCCTGGATACGTACCGAGTCATTTGCGAACTTCAGAAACTGGACGACCACTCACTCTTACAAAAACCTTGATAGCCATATATATTCCCTCCTCTAATTAAGAATAAGGATAAATATCTATCCTTTATTTGAAATACCTATGTCTAGAGTAGCACAAATGAAAACTTCGTCAATAGCGGCTTGACAAAAATTATACATAATACATACTACAATTAGTCACGGCGTATGGGGAGCGCTGTGAAAAGGAGGCAATATCGCTCCTTGCAAAAGCAGAATCCCCAACAGAAAGGAGGAGTTTGTTATGACGACAAAAAACAAAAAGTTTGTTGTCACCGACAAACAAAAAGCTACGCTTCTAGATAGAAATACAGTGTTTCTAGAGCGTTGTCGACGAGGAATACTTAACCCTGACCATGCTTTAGAAGGTCTCCAAATGCTCAATGACGGAAAAAGGCTTAAAGAATTCACCATAACTGACCTTATTGAAGAATGGGAGCAATTCTACAATGATATCTTCAACATCTATATAACGTTCACTGGTTATATTCTCCCTGCAACACGAAAAGGATTTAACCGCCCGCTTATTATGGCCCAAAGCATAACTGCAAGTAAATTGGTTGCTAAGTGTGAAGAATTATTTAGCTGCAAAAAATGGACCAATGATGACTTTGATAAAATTGTTGTTTCCGACCGTACTGCTCAAGATGCCTCTTATGGTATTTGGATTCGCGACCGCCAAATAGCAGATACAGAACTCACAGGATATAGCTGTAATTATCTTACAAGACTATCCACTCTCGGCATAACTCTAGAAGAACGGCTACTATACGAATTAAAATATTTTACTGAAACAAAAGAACATCTAGATATAGGCAGACGCACCCTTTGCAGTGGTTCAATATATGAGAGCATATTGACTGTCCCTACAGTTTATTGCAAAAATAATATTTTACACATTAGTAAAGGCCATCTTCCTTCTATTCCTCGACAAGATACTTCGGCTCGTGAAGTAATTGCCAAGTAAAGACAGATAATGCCCTCGCATCATGCGAGGGTTTTTCTTTTTTTTATCTTGTAATTTATAAAATCAATGATACAATTAAATCTGTATGTCAAAACATAAATCAAAATCACAATGGCGGTCTAAAAAAATTAGTTCGCCAAAAAAATCAAAATTCACCAAGAAAAAGTTATCTCCGGCGGAGCAAAGTCTTCAAAAAGCAAAAAAAACCACCGCACCAAAACGAAAAATAAAACGAGCTAAACCCCAACCCCGTACCAAAACAAGTTCGGTACGGGGCAAGAAAACAAATCTGGTGAAAAAGCTTTTTATTTTTATTATTTTTCTCGTCCTTGTCTTTGGTGCAATCGGGAGCATCAGTCTATTTTTGCTTACCAAAAGCCTGCCGCATCCAGAAAAATTAATAGAGCGAAGTATTGCCCAAAGTACGAAAATATATGCCCGAGATGAAAAAACACTGTTATATGAAATATTTTCTGAACAAAGGCGAACCGTAGTTGATCTGGAAAAAATTCCTCAGCATCTTGTCTATGCCACTATTGTTTCAGAAGACAGAGATTTTTTTACTCATCCAGGATTTGATATTTCTGGGATTGCGCGCGCCATTCTCGTTGATATTCTTCGCGGAGGTAAAGTTCAAGGTGGCTCAACCCTCACCCAGCAGTTTATAAAAAATGCCTTTTTAACGCGAAAAAAAACATACACCAGAAAAATCAAAGAACTGCTCATGGCATATCAAGTTGAAAAAAAATTTAGCAAACTTGAAATACTTCAGATGTACTTTAATGAAATTCCCTACGGATCAAATGCATATGGCGCTGAAGCAGCGAGTCAAATCTATTTTTCAAAATCAGTACGCGACCTAACGTTAGATGAAACAACGCTCTTAGCTGCGCTTCCGAAAGCGCCTACCTATTACTCTCCCTATGGTCAACACACTGAAGAACTACTTTTTCGCCAACACTTTATTTTAGATGTTATGACTGAAGAAGGATATATTACCTCTTCGCAGGCTTTGCAGGCTAAAAGCATTAATACGTTAGAAAAAATTACGTCACGTCGTGAAAATATTCGCGCTCCTCACTTTGTCTTCTACGTGAGAGAATTATTAACTGAAAAATACGGTGATCGTCTTGTAGAACAGGGCGGGCTCAAGGTTATTACCACACTTGACTTTGACAAACAAACAATTGCAGAACAAGCAATTGAAAAATATGCAGAGCGTAATGAAGAAATATTTGATGCTACAAATGCGGCATTAGTTGCCATTGATGTAGATACCGGACAAATTCTTGCTATGGTAGGATCAAAAGATTTTTTTAACGAAGAAATTGATGGCCAAGTAAATGTAGTAACACGAGAACGTCAACCAGGATCATCCTTTAAACCAATTGTCTATGCGACCGCATTTGAAAAAGGCTATACCCCTAATACAATTATATTTGATGCAGAAACAAGTTTTGGCCCTAAAACACCTGAACCAGATGCCCAAGATTATATCCCGCGAAACTATGATGAAAAATTCAGGGGTCCGGTTAGTATGCGAAAAGCATTAGCAGGATCATTAAATATCCCAGGTGTAAAAACAATGTATTTAGCAGGGGTTAATAACGTTTTAAACACGGCGGAACGTATGGGCTACACTACCTTAGAAGACAGAGAACAATACGGTCTCTCGCTTGTTTTAGGAGGGGGAGAGATAAAACTATTAGAACATGTAGCAGCTTTTGCTATTTTTGCCCGTGAAGGTGTTAAAATCCCTACAACGAGTATTTTAAAAGTGGAAGATAACAAAGGTAATATTTTAGAAGAATTACCTAAAAAACCCAAACTTCCTCAAACAGTATTTGATCCGCAAATCGCCCGGCTCATCAATGACATCTTATCTGATAATCAATCACGGGCGTTTATGTTTGGCTATCAAAACTTTTTAACACTCCCTAATCGGCCTGTTGCCGCAAAAACAGGTACTACCAATGACTTTCGTGACGCGTGGACTGTTGGCTTTACGCCAAATCTTGCAGCTGGTGTATGGGTGGGGAATAACAACAATGATGTAATGGGTGAAAAAGCTGATGGTTCAACGGTTGCCGCGCCCATTTGGAATGAATTTATGAAGCGTGCCTTAGAAAATACCTCTCCTCAACCATTTACTCCTCCTGAAACAATCTACGTAGACAAGCCAATATTAAACGGGGAAATCCCTGGGAAAATTACGCTCAAAATTGACACGGCATCAAAAAAATTAGCAACTGAGCTCACGCCTGACTCACAAATAATAGAAAAAACCTTTGTAAGCTTTTATCCTATTCTCTACTACATAGATAAAAATAACCCGCAAGGACCGCTCCCCTCAAACCCAAAAGCTGATTATCAATATGAATTCTGGGAAGAGGGAATTACCAACTGGCTTACTGCCGTATCTGAATTACTTGCCTCACCAGCTTCTCCCTCTGTCATCCTGCCACTTCAGGATGACAAAGAGGAGGGACAGGATGACAAAGAGGAGGGACAGGATGACAAAGAGAGCGTCATCCCGAGCGAAGACGGGGAAGGCCCCAAAGTTGTTATTTCTGATTTTATATTTGACCTTGCGCTTGAAGGACTTGAAATACCACCAACTGAATATGATGATGTCCATATTCCAGCAAATGAACCGTATATAAAAATTCTTTCTCCTTCAAATAATACAATCATTAATGAAAATGTTATTCGGATAAAGGTAGAAGCATCAGCGCCGCGTGGACTTAAAAAAATAACATGTTCTATTGATGATGCACCGCTTGATAGTATTGTGGTAAACAGCCCAAATATTCAGTCATACACCTGTGTCCTTGGCCTTAGCGGGATCTCTTCGGGAAAGCATACTATTAAAGCAACCGCGCTTGATGATGTTGGTAACAACAATACCGACGCTATTCAAATAATTACCGCTCAAGGATTTGAAAGGACATTTGAATGGCTTTCACCAAAAAATAATGATGTGGTATATCAAGGTAATTTTCCACTCACACTCTCAGTTCTCACTCCGCCGACTAAAATCAATACGATAAAGTTTTTCGCACAAAATCAAAACACGTATCAGCTTTCACTTATCAGCACTATATTTAATCCTGAAACTGTTGGTGTCATTGAAACGCCTTGGAATTTAGCTGACAAAGGAATGTATGAACTATGGGCAGAAATGACTGATATTGATGGCCAAACACAGACCAGCAACAAAATCCAAATTGAAATTGAATAAACTTCGAAACGTAGTATTGAAATCAAAAATCAGAGCTCTCAAGCTCTGATTTTTTAACTTCTTTAGCCAATTCTCCAACCTTTAAATAGCAGAAACCAATGCCCCTATATCTCTTAAGATTAGATTCCATAACACAAGCTTCTCATCCTCAGTAAGCTCGTCAATCTCAACTATATCTCTTATAGTCTTGAAATAATTTCTATCATCTTCAGGAACTTCCTCATATTGTATAGAATCTATAACCGCTTTCTCTCTCCAAGATAACCTCGTGTCTCTATCATCATTTAAAAGCTGCTTCCATTTCTCTAGGCGTTCTTCTATTACTTCCTTTCGAATCTCTGTCATTATAGACCTCCTTTTTTATGTTAAAGAAATAACCACTTATAGTATAGAAAATCTTAAAAAACGTGTCAAGACTCGAAAGCTAAATGTCGAAAGCTAAAAGGGCTCATGAGCCCTTTTTTGACATATATTGTTTTTGAAGTTCGTGAAATTTCTCTAACGAATACGTATCATGCGTTCTTGGATCTTCAGAATCAAATAGTGTGTTGGCAATGACCAACAAGCCGCTTCCCTCTTCTAATACTTCATACGTGTGGAGAATAAAAGACGGCACAAACACACCGTTCTCTGGCGTAATAATAAACTCTGCTCCTCCGCCAAAAAGATCTACACACCCCCACCGTACTGATCCCTCAAGCACAAAAACCATTTCTTTACGAATCCGATGAAATTCATTTCCGCCAAGTTCACCTTCAGACAAATTCCGAACAGTATAGCTTCTTAATCCACGAATGTCTCCAGGAATTCGTGCCAATTCTTTATCATCATACTCAAAGTACGCATCTATATCAACATACGCAAGAGCATAAAGAACCATTAGCTCACCATTTGATTTTGTTTTCCACGGACCACGCGCCTTGATTACTTTAACATCATCTACTGCAGCTGGATCTTTGCTTGGCTTTTCCACTCTTCTTTCCTCCTTTTCAAGGTTCTAAACTAAAACAGCATATCATTATGCTGTTATTATTTATATTTTAACATAAAAATTTATTTCTGTCAATCCTCTTTCTCAACCACAATCATTATTTTTTTTCCCTTGAGTACCTCTTGCGCTCGTTCGTCTTTGCTTAGTCCTGTTTTCTCGCCTAAAGCAAACGGCCAGTCATGGATTGATTCAAAAAATTTATCATATGAATATGAAAAATCTGCACCGCGTTGTGCACCTGGATCATTGGTAATAATATTATTCTCATCATATCCTTTAACCACTACGGTATGATACGGCGGTCCTGGTGACTTATAATAGGGATTGTTTAACAACCTTCCTGCCATGGGTGTAATTACTAAATTTCCGTTGCTTAACTGATACTTTATATCATCAATAGAATTAACACTTGAATAATATATTTTTTCAATATTAAAATACCGACGCGCTAAATCAACAATGTCTAAAACTTGCAAATCATAATGGCCGCCAAAATTTTCTTCCTGCCATGCTACTACATCTAAAATCTCTTGTTCAGCTGTTTCTTTGTTGAGCTCAAAATTGTCTAACCAATATTTTGCCATAATAAGCACTGCTTCCTCGTATGCTTCATTGTGTAAATCGTCCCAGTTTGCATATGGCGCCTGCACGGTAAACGGCACTACTAAATTAACTCCTGGCTTAATTTGCTTTAAAATCTCAACTGAAGTTTCAACCATACTCTCTCCTTTATTCTCTTCCTCTTGTTCTGTTATAGACTCTTCAATTGTAGAAGTTCGTTCTTCTGTACTCTTAATAGTTGCCCTAATTTGTTCTCCGCCCAGCTCTTTGTTTAGCGAGGGATCTGTCGATGGTGCAGAGAATTGTTGTGGAGCAAATATCGCAAAATCAAAAACAAAAATCACAACTAAAGCTATAAATCCAATAATTATTTTTTGAATAATCTTTTTAGCTTTTCTTGATAACATATACTGACTTCTAAAATTTTACAAATTTATCTTTAACAAAGGAACGCCAATAATCTGGATAATTTTTTTACTTTTCTCTCTTAACATATTTATAATTTTCTATAAAACCCCTCCCTACTAAAGGCCGCCACCAATTCTCGTTTTTTACATACCAATCAACTACTTGGTCTAGGCCATTTTCAAAATCAATCTCAGACTCCCAACCTAGTTCCTTTCGAATTTTTGTAGTATCTAAAAGGTAACGACGATCATGCCCGGGCCTATCTTCAATATATGTTTTTAATGACTCAGGCTTATTAAGTCTTTTTAATACAGCTTGAGCAACTTCTTCTATACTTTTTTCTACACCACTGCCGATATTATAAGCTTGGCCGATTCTCCCTTTTCTTATAATCAAATCTATGCCCCTGCAATGATCTTGTGTATGAAGCCACTCTCTTTTATTATGACTACTTTTGAATAATGGTAATTTTTGATCCTGGATGGCATTAGTAATAAAACGGGGAATAACCTTCTCAAGAAGCTGGTAAGCCCCGTAATTATTTGAACAATGGCTAATAGTTACTGGTAGTTTAAAGGTATGAAAATAAGCCATTACTTCATGGTTAGCCGCGGCTTTTGAAGCATTATAGGGTGTTTTAGGCATATAAGGATCGCTTTCTTTAAAGGCTTTATTTTCATCTAAGGCCATATCACCAAAAACCTCACAGGTTGAAATATGATGAAACCTTTTTATCCCTGCATCCTTTGCTGCCTCTAAAAGCATTTGGGTTCCTAAAACATTGGTTTTAACAAAAATATCTGGCTCAATCATGGCCCGACCATTATGTGATTCAGCAGCAAAATTAACTATTACATCTACCCTTTCTCTTTGAAGCAATTTTCTGTTCCTCTTCAAATCTCCAATATCACCTTTAACAAATTTATAATTAGAATTGTCGGCAATGTCTTTTAGACTTTCTAAAACCCCAGCGTATGTCAAAAGATCCAGATTAATAATCTGATCATCTGGATATTTCTCCAGCCAATAGTGAATAAAATTAGATCCAATAAATCCTGCCCCCCCGGTAACTAATAACTTCATACAATTTTATTTAAATATCCAAAATTTTTGAACACTAAAACGAAAAAACATTACCATAACGGCAGCAATCGCCTTAGCTATAATATCATATATATGTGCTGATTCGACAAAAAATGCAAGAAGTGCCTGATAAAACACCATTCCTCCTATTCCGCCAACAATCCAAAATTGCAAATACTGAGACGCAATCTTGCCACCACGATAATTAAATACCCAATGTTTATTTAATACAAAGCCTCCGATAGCACCAACTGACATAGCAATAAAATTCGCCCATAAATAGTGTGTTTGCCAAAATAAAAAAATACGCGTAAAAAAAATATAAATACCAAAGTCAACAACAGCAAAAAGAGTTCCTGAAATAGCAAATCGGGTAAGCTGACGCAGATATTGACGTTTTCGAAAAATAGGCAAGACACGCAAAATTCTGTCAGTCCAATGAAATGGCTTTTTAATGCTTAGAATAAATTTTCTCATTACTTCAAATACTTTGCCTTATTATAATTATGCTCCTTAATGGTAAGCGAGAAAATATTAATTCCATCAGGGGTCACTAAAAAACAACAATAATCATTTTCAATAGGATCAACCGTTGCTGAAATCGCAGAAAAGGATGGATTATTAATGGGTCCTGGCGGCAAGCCAGGATGAAGATACGTATTATACGGAGAAGGGGTCCGTGTATCTTCAAATGTTGGCTGAAGTTTTGACGTGTTTAAAATATAGTTAACCGTTGCATCTGACTGCAATGCCCAATTAATTGATAACCTGCTCCAGAAAACATCAGCAATTAATCGGCGATCTTGGTCTAAATCTGCTTCTTTTTCAACAATGGATGCAAGGGTAATCACCTCATGAATTGATTTATCTAATCCTTTAACTTTTGCACGGATGTCAGTATTCAACTTCTCGTCAAATGTTTTTACCATTTTTCTAATAACCGCTTCTGCGCTTGTTTCTTGGTAAAAGCGGTACGTGTCTGGGAACAAATATCCTTGAAATCGCGCTTCATCAATAGGGACATTTAACACTTCATCAGATAAAAATTCATAGGTATTGATAAACTCCTGATCTTGGCTTAATTCATCTAATGCAGTAAAAAAATCGTCTTGTGCTACTATGTCATTCTCTTCTAATACTTGTGCAATCTCTGAATTTGTCAGTCCTTCAACAATGGTGACACTCGTTTCTGGCGCTAACGGCCTGCTCGTCAAAAACCCAACCAATTCTTTAAAACTTATCTCTCTAGGAAGACGATACTCACCTGGCAAAAACTTAGTCCGCGCATTACTTAAAAATGAATACAATTGAAACAATTTACTATTTTTAACAAATCCTTCTTGTTCTAATCTCTCACTAATTTCTTTTACTCCTTGTCCTTTTTCAATAGAAAAAAGAATTTCGCGTTCTTTCCCTTCACCACCGCCACTGTCCTGAAATGAAAAATACAAAAAAATGATAATTAAAGCAAATATAATATAACCGAGCCATATTCCTTTTTTCTTCATTTTTTTAGTTAAATTTCTTGTATAGTTGTTTGATTAATTTTTGTTGCTCTTCTATATCTAAAACCTCTCGCCGAATACGAGCCTTTTGAGTACGAATGTACTTTCGAATTCCCTTTGATAACCGTTTTGTTTTAGACATAGTATACTTCTCATTTCTGTATTATTACTTAAAGTCTGGATAAAGATATCATTCCTTTCAGACTTCAAGGTTCTTCCGAACGAAGTGAGGAATGATTCTTATTTATTTTAACAAGAATAACATATAATACAAGATGAGATACATGAGTAACACTTTCTTTTTTTAACTAGAAACAATATACTTAAAATATGAGCTTCTCAATAGGTATCATTGGCCTGCCTAATGTGGGTAAATCAACACTATTTAAAGCGCTTACTAAAAAAAGTGTTGATATTTCTAATTATCCGTTTTGCACGATTGATCCCAATATAGGAAATGTAAAAATTCCAGACAGACGATTAGATAAATTAGCAGATGTATTGAATCCAAAGCAAGTGCTTCCTACCTATGTTGAATTTGTTGATATTGCAGGATTAGTAAAAGGAGCACATAAGGGCGAGGGGTTGGGCAATCAATTTTTGTCCCACATCCGCGAGGTAGACGCGCTCGTTGAAATTATTCGATCTTTTTCTGACCCTGATGTTTCTCATGTAAGTGGAAAAATAGACCCGCATAGTGACAAAGAAACAATTAAACTTGAATTAATTTTTGCTGACCTCAAAACCATAGAAAAAAATTTAGAAAAAACTAGTAAATATGCAAAAATAGGAGATAAAAAAGCAACAAAAATAATTATTATCTTAGAAAAACTAAAATCAGGATTAGACCATGCAAAACCTGTTTCTAAAATAGAACTAGTATCAGAAGAAAAATCTTTACTATCTTATCTTAACCTTTTAACGGCAAAACCAATTATATATGTTATTAATATTGACGAAAATGTTTTAAGTAACCAGCAACCAACAACCAGTAACCAAATCTTTTTATGTGCTAAGCTCGAGGCAGAGTTAGTTGATTTATCTTCTCAAGAAGCAAAAGAATATTTACAAGAATACAATATAAAAACATCAGCGCTTGATACACTTATCACCGCTGCATATAACATACTTAATTTAATTACGTTTATAACTTTTCAAAATCAAATTCTTCAAGCATGGACAATTCCATCAGGATCTACCGCGCTCAATGCAGCTGAAAAAATTCACACTGATATGGCCCAGGGTTTTATCAAGGCTGAAATAATTAACTGGCAGGATTTAGTAAAATACAAATCTGAACAAAAGGCCCGCGAAGCAGGCCTTATGCGAACTGAAGGGAAAGAATATATCATTCATGATGGTGACGTGATTCACTTCAAGTTCAAAGCTTAATTAAATTCGTCATTCGTCATCCCACACCCCATTCGTCACCTCGCAACTTTTAGCTGCAGGGTGGCACTTTTTCTTGTCATCCAGCTTCGCGGGATGATAAAGTGATGGGATGACAAAGGAATAGGATGACAAAGTGATGGGATGACAAAGGAATAGGATGACAAAGTGATGGGATGACAAAGGAATAGGATGACAAAGAGGAGCGGAAGTTATCAACTTGACAGAATTCCAATTAAGTATTATGCTTAAAATAGATCATTATCCTCATTATGAGGATTAACTGTTCATTACAAAAGGAGTTATGCTATGAAGAAAATACTGACATCTTTAATGATTGGATTATTGATCTCACTGACTTCTGATCTTAATGCACGAAACAAGATTAACTACCGTCCTACAACCTGGAAGCATTATTCTATAAGCCTTGGTGACAATAGTGAAGGGTTTGAACTTTGGATATCAGATCGCCTCGATTCTACACTTCGCGCTGCAACACCAGAAATCATCAACAACATTTTTACTGACTATTCAAAACTCTTTAGTGGTTTTCGGTGGCAAACTCAGGATTACACGTTCACTAAATTTCGCTTCTTTTATAAAGATAGTGTAACCGTTGCAGCTGATGATACGCTCGTAACAAACTGGATGGATAAAAACCGAACATACGTAATCTATGCAAATCTGGAAGACTTTCTGCGACAACAAATATCACCCGGATTCACACAAGCACTTGGTTTTTTTCAGCATATTTTCGGCTTTCGTATCGCCGTGCCATATCCTGGATCATACGCATTGTATGAATATATTCTGCGTCATGAATCAGCGCACGCATGGATGTATCAGCTCATGCGCGAATCAGTAAAAACCCATAATAAAAAAATGTCAAAAGTAAAGGGAACGCGGTATCAGATATTAGGAGAAGATGATCGCTTTAGTATGCCGCTCTGGGTTGTTGAAGGATTTGCTGAATGGGTTGCCCAAAAATTTGATAGCACACACTATGATCCTATGATCTATCGAACCATTCTTGGAAATAATCACCTCCGTCGTCACGTCACTGACTTGTCCCAAAACCTGCCTGACATTGCTCATGATATGTATTTTAATCCTTACTATTTTGGTGTTTCATTCTTTAATTGGTTAGAAAAAATCTACGGCAAAGAAAAAATAATTGAATTTTTTATACAAAGACCACACTATAAAACAGAAGGGGGTAAAACCGGTTTTGAAAGAGCATGGGAAAAAACGTTTGGGAGAGAAATCTCAGAAATGCACTCAATAAGGCAGACAGAAATGCAGATTGAATGGAAAGACAGTCTTATTCCGTATTTTAAGCCATACTTTACTGATACCTTGCAATCAATAACTGAACGAGTTACCTGGCCAATCAATAAAGAAAAGGGAGAAAAAGAACCGCTGTTAGCTGGCTATGTAAGTCATGATGCAAGCAAGGTTATTTACTATACCCTTGATCCAAAATGGCAAGCGCGCATTGAAGTACGGGATTTATTTACCAATGAAACCTGGATTGTTCACAAAATGTCTACGAATAAATCTTTGTGGTATCGATTTGACAATGCGCCCGCTATAGAGGGAAATAAGGTTGCGGTCGTTATTAATCGGGAAGGGCAAGACGAGCTTCGTATATATAAATTACGACAACTTGATCTAATTAAAAAAAGAAACATAGACAAAATTCTCTGGACTAAAGAAAAAACTGCACAGGTAGCTCAAATTGACTCGCTGCGCCATCATGCCATACTCACGATTAATACACCGTCATTTAACCATGATGGCACCAAACTTGTGTTTGAAGGAATTGCGCGAAATGGATTTTCTGACCTGTACCTCTGGAACCGTGAAACAGACACACTCTCGCGTCTTACCAATGATGTTTACGAAGACTTGCGTCCACGGTTTGAACGAATTAATAAAACCAGCAGTGAAGCGATTGTGTTTATTTCTGATAGAATCAATCCAGCAAAAATGGATGTATTTACACTCTGGCCTGAAACAAAAGAAATCACCTCTCTTTATCAACCAAATCAACCGCATACTGTTATTGATCAAATTTCAGTTTCCCCAGACTCTCATTTTGTTGCAATGAGAATGGTCTCCCTTGATCATTCACCGCAAATTCTGATATGGAGTCCGCCTCACAATGTTTATCATGTATTCTCTACATTCTATGGTGTAAGTCAAATTGTTGACTGGATTGATAATAACACCTTGCTGCTCTTAGATGAACGATTTAAGCTGGCAAAATTCCATCTTAATGACCTTAAAATGTATGCTCCAATTCCCACAACATATACTGCCATGAAAAAAACTACCTGGCAGCCAATACAACCTGATACCCTTATCAAACCAACACCAATAACAGGAAAGAAAAAGAAGTATCGATATTTGACACCGCTCGGCTTAGGAAGTTTTGGATTTGCATCAGCAACTGGAGAAGAAATCTATCTCAGCTCTAACCTGTATATTTACTATGGATCTGGCCTTGGATGGTTTTATAGCTTCTCAGTTGGTAGAATTGATATGAGGCAACGGCTTCGCAAGTTCTATAGTTTTACTGCATCCCGAGACCTTAATCTACGTACCTTAGAAAACAGTAAACCGTATTATAACTTTAGGCTGCAGCAAATTACACGCTTTAACTGGGTACTTGATCACAATATTCGACTCACTGCAAATTTTTACTGGCCTTTTGATTTTGAAAACGGAATTGGATTGAGTGCTTCAATTGGATGGTTTGGACGGGATTATGAATACGTGTTTCCATATTATTACTACTATTACTCTATGACGCGCTCGCTTAATCGCAATACTCTTAAGCCATTGCCGCATCAAAAACCGCTTAACCCAAAAGCTCAAAAATACATGAAAACAATAAGTCCTGCACTCTATCACGGCTGGTCAAAACAATCAATGGCATCAGTGATTGAATCTATAGGAAAAGGTGCTCTGCTTGGTACTGGTATTTACTTTCTCCATGATAAGACATTTTCAAGCATGTATGGCGAAGTAAACCGCGGCACCTGGCTTGCAACGCAACTAGATGTTCTGGCAGTAAACAAAAAAATCTTAGAAGGACAGTTTATATTTGATGGACGATTTTATATTCAGATCAAAAACTCACGCGCACTCATTGCAAATAGACTCTATGTGGTAAAATCTCTTGGTTCAGATAAGCCAATATTTTTGACGCCACGAGTATTAGAAAAACAAAAATTCCCGTACTATAACACAAAGCTTGGAACTGATGCTATACTCAAACAAATTGAATTTCGCTTTCCTATTTTAAACTTTATAGTGTTCCAGCCAGCACTGGTACCACCTAATTCTCCTGAAGGTATTATGGGATTCTGGGTAAATGGATCCTTGTTCTACAATAGTGGTAATATCTGGTTCTATGGAACCGAAATGCCGCAAATAAAACGAGCTGGACTTGCTATAAAACTGAGAATTTTTGGCAATATAAGTCTACAACACGAACAATATAAAATGAAATATGGAGCAGGACCCTGGACTCATGCATGGAAAAAAGGATGGTTTTTAAACTTTGAGTTCTAGACTTAAAAATCCCTGTATCAACTACAGGGGTTTTTCTTTTTGTCATTCCGCGACCTTTTTTTGTCATTCCGCGACCAGTGGTCGCGGAATGACAAAGGTGGGTTGACTTTTTTCTAAAATCTGTCATGATATAAATAACTAATACGTAAAGGAGGTATGCTATGAAAGAAACATTAGAACAAGCAAAACCTACTAAGGATGAAGCTCGACTAGAAACGGTTGAAAAATTAGAAATTCTTGATACGCATGATGAAAATTGGGTATTGGCAAATAAGGGTGAATTTTTAAGACCCGACTTTAACAAATATCTCGAAGAACTAAAAAATCAAGGTATTCTTAAATTTAGCCCAAGCTCAGGAAGACTTAAATGGGCAAAACGAAAAGAAGAGCAGACACATAGGGTTCATGTTATTGAGCCCATTGGAGACGACAAAGAGGGTGGTTACTACTATGGCAGTAAGCAAAGTGTTCATGCTGGTACGCACGGGAATATATTTAACTCCTTACCACAACTCCGAGAAAAAACACTCCAAAATGAACAACCGCAATCACAAAAAAGACGTTCAAAAGAACGGCCAAAAAAAGATACAGAACTTCTCAAGCACTTTGAAAAACTCATGCAAAAACCGATTCGATTGCTTAAAAACTTAGAAAAAGCGCTTGAAAAAAATGAAGCATCAATTCGCGGACCAGCAGCACAAATTGAGCTACTTCGACACTACGCCAAACATCTCAATAAAGCAGTTAAACAAAATAATTCCTTAGATGCACGTGCGCTCATAGCTGATTTGGGAGACCTGGGTATAGAATATCCAAAATCTGCTAAAGAAGAATTTGAAAACACCATTCTGCCAGAAGCTTACAACTTGCTTGAAAAAACTTCAGAAAACCAATTCACGCTTGAAGATATTAAACAAGCAAAAAAAGAAGATCGGTATCTCATGGAAAAACCAGAATATGAAGAAATACACTATAAATACTGGGAGCAACACCCCCAAGAAGAAAGCATCCGTCATATTGACGTCTATACATTTAAAGGAAATAAAAACTCAGAAATTCAGTATAAATGGATATTTGGTGATTTAAAAAATTGCGCCAGAATGGTAGAATATCTGGAATGGATTAATTCATCAATAGAGAGATGGAGAGGTCAAAGCCATCAAGAAGAAAAAATCCCAGAAACACAACGTGAAGCACATAAAAAAGCAGCAGATAAAGCAATTGAAAAATTTATGCACAGAAAACCAAAAACAGAAGAAGAAAGAAAAAAGGGACGTGAAGAGAAAAGAAAAGCTCGGCAAGAAGCTCAAAGTAAAAAAGGAGAAGAGAGAACATTCAGTTGGGATGAACTAGCTGAAGTAAAAGAACATCTGGAAAAACAAGCGAAAAAGAAAAAACCTTCTGTAAAGAAAAAAACATCGACCACCAAAAAAACAAAAACCAAAAAAAAGTAAAGTAATTAATTCAGCAGAAAAAGCCATGGCCACCACGCCATGGCTTTTTACATACGTCTTTAAACTACGAAATATATTTTTTGTGTCATCCCGCAAAATTGCGGAATGACAAAAAAAATATTAAAAAATTTAAGTAGATTTTTGTATAGACCGTATCACTAAAATAAAAACACCAGCCATAATCATTGCATCCGCTATGTTGAATGCAAACAAAAATAAAATGTCAACGTAATCTATAACGGCACCGTATATAAAACGATCTAATATATTACTTATAGCTCCAACAACAATCAAACTTAAACTAAAAACAGCTGTTATTTTTCTTTCTTGATAACTGGTAATCAAACTTGATATTACAAAAATTAAAACAATACCAAAAAAAACATAAAATAATAAACCTGATAATGGTAGAGAAAACGCAATATATGGATTTTCAAAAACAGAAAAATTAATAAAAAAAATATTTTTTTCTATACCACTCAATGCAAGTATTTTTAAAACTCGGTCTACAATAAAAAAAAATACGACCAGCGTATTAATAAACATGAGCTGTTTTCGCCAACGTTTAACTTGTTCCATGATTTTTAAAATTTAGCATTAAAAATAACAAACCTTTTAAGGTTCTATAAAATATGATTCTTATCTTTACAATCTATACAATACTGAGCGGTCGGCAACACCTCTAATCTTTTTTTACTGATTTCTTTCCCGCAGTCTTCACAAATACCATACTCATTTTTTGCAATCTTGCCTAACGCTACATTCACTTGTGCCAATGCGTTTTCTAAATTTTTCTCAAGCGAAAGGCTATCAACAAAATTCGCTACCTCATCTGCGTTTTCATCTTCAGCGCGACCATACTCAGGAAAGCGCGCCTCATAATCATTTGCAACGCGCGTACTTTTTTCAGCAAATGACTCTAATTGTTTTTTAATTTCGCGTCTTCGTTCCTGTAAATCCTTTTTTTTCGACGCTACAAATTTTTTAAACATAAAAACACTTATTCTGGTTAGTGCTTTGCGCTCCACAGTTAGTATAAGAACCTGCTCGCTTCGCTCGCAGAACCTTGAAATCCCTTCAGGACTTACAAATGTGAAAGTAAACTTTCCCATTTGATTCGTCCTTAGGAATTATAGAGCAAAAATCGTAAATGACAAGAAAAGTTATCCACACCTCTTATTTAGAAATTTCTTGTTGGGAAACTAGCTTCAAACATCCCTCCAATTTCCTATCTCCCTCTCCCATTATTATATCTTCTATACCATACGCATCCAGTTGAACATATACTGCTTGTTTAAATTCTGTGTCTTCAAGATTAGAAAAACACATACTAATAAAATTTTGATTCTCCTCAAGGTTATTAGAAACAAAAATATAGTTTTTGTCTTTCCACAATACAACACGTTTGTTATCATCTTCCCAATATCGTACTCTTTTTTCATCAATAACCTTATCTTTAAAATCAAAAACATCTATATCGGCAATAACCTCAATAAACGTTGATCCGTCAGGTAAAACAACGCGTTTTTCAACCGGCGTGTACAAGGCAAGGTACGATTTAATTTTTTTTTCAAAATCTTCAAGCGACGTATCTGTCCTTAACACAAGAACAAAACTCTGATCTGATGTATCATTGTACCGTACTGTATTATTATCTAACAACATAGGGAACGTTATATCAGAGATATCTAATATAAAAAATAAATATTGAGAATCTTGTGATATATATACACTAAAGGGAACAAGATCAGAAAATGTCATCTCTATGTTATCCTGCAATAACTTTACTATCTGAGACAAATCTATATATCCGTGCCCAACAAAATTTTTCTTTAAAAAATATGCATATAGTTTTTTAACGATAAAACGCGATTTTTCTTTGAAGTGAAATGCGCCCACACTACTGGTATATGTTTCTGTAATATCTTTAAACCAATAATGCTCTATCAACTCCTCTCCTACATATACATAAAAATACATATGATCAGTAACATATGATATAGGTGCTTGAGAAAATATGATATAGCCTCCAATAATTATCACAAGGATAATAAAAATTTTTAAACCTGAAATAAGTATCCTCATACCATTACTATACACCTTTTTTATATTTTTGTTAAGAAAACTATAAGAACCATGCTTCGCAGAACCTTGAAGTTTGAAAGGAATGATATTTGTATCCAAACTATAAGAACCATGCTTCGCAGAACCTTGTTGTTCGCTTCGCTCACAATAAAGTCTCACAATAAAGTCTTGTCAACCTTTAAAAAATAATATACAATAATCTTTATGGCAGTTAAACAAATAACAATTAAAAAAGATTACAACACCCTTATCCAATCCATGCCGAGAGTGAACGAACTAATTGAAGGAGAGGTTATTGAAATTGGAAAAAATGAAATATATATAAACATAGAAGGAATTCTCACGGGCGTCATACGAGGACCAGAACTCTATGACGAATCTGGTGAATTTTCTGATTTAAAAAAAGGAGATAAAGTATCCACGACCGTTCTTGAATTAGAAAATGAAAAAGGTTTTGTAGAACTCTCGCTTCGGTATGCAAGTCATCAAAAAGCATGGAACAAACTTGAAAGTATTGCCAAAAATAAAAAAACAGTCATGGTTAAAATAATTGGTGCAAATAAAGGCGGTCTTTTGATTCAATATGGAAAAATACAAGGATTTATGCCAGTCTCTCAATTAAAACATGAACACTACCCTCGCGTCGAAGGAGGTGATAAAAATAAAATATTAGAAAAACTAAAAAAATTTGTTGGCACTGAAATGGAGGTTAAATTCATCACGGTTGATGAAAAAGAAGAAAAGCTTATTGTTTCTGAAAAAGAAATAGCTTCCAAGCAAAAAAAAGAATCAAAAGAAAAACAATATAAGGTTGGTGATGTAGTTGAAGGAAAAATCACTGGCTTAGTAGATTTTGGTGCATTTGTGACCTTTGATAAAAACCAGGAAGGATTAGTACATATTTCTGAAATTGGATGGCAGCGAATAGATCATCCTCAAGACATACTCTCAATTGGTGACAAAGTAAAAATAAAGATTATTGAAATTACCGAAGATGGTAAAATCTCTCTTTCTATAAGACGTTTAATTGAAGATCCATGGAAAGATATAAAAGAACGATACTCTATTGGCCAAAAAGTCAAAGGTAAAATACTTAAAATCAATGCCTTTGGCTTTTTTGTTGAACTGGATTCTGAAATACACGGCCTTGCCCATGTCTCAGAAATAACCGCAAAACCAACAAAAGATTTAAACAAAATTGCCAAAACTGGCGATGTTCTTGAATTTAAAATTGTTTCAATCGAACCAAAGGATCACCGCCTCGGACTATCCCTTATTAAGGCGAAACCAAAAGAACAAGCGCCTCTTTCTCAAACAAAAACTAAACAAACAGAAAAAGATGAAACATAAACAAAAAAGTAACATGAAGTCGCTTATTAAAAATTTTCTTATTTTTATTATTATCTTTTTAATTCTCTCTGGTATCTTTAGTTTATTTAGTAGCGAAACACAAAAAACACAAGAAATAGGTCTTAATACCTTGATTTCTGAAATCCAACAAGAAAAAGTACAAGAAATAACTATTGAAGAAGATAAAATTATTATTATTCTCAATGACAATACACATCAATTTGCTTTTAAAGAACTTAATGAACCATTGGTAGAACTATTAACAAATTATGGTATTACTCCAGAAAAGATTGCCAATATAGATATAAAAGTAAGAAGCACGCGAGGAAGAAATACGTTGATAAATATTATTATTCCTTTTGTGCTTCCACTCCTCATTCTCGTTGGTCTTATCTACTTTTTTTCTCGTCAAGTAAAAGGTGCAGGTATGCAAGCATTTAAGTTTGGTGAAAGTAGAGTACGAAAAATTGAACCAAAGGATAAAAAAATAAAAACAACATTTAAAGATGTCGCCGGAATTAAAGAAGCAAAAGAAGATTTAGAAGAAGTTGTTGATTTTTTAAAAAATCCAAAAAAATATATCTCCCTCGGAGCTAAAATCCCTAAAGGAGTACTCTTAGTTGGTCCTCCTGGGTGTGGTAAAACACTTTTAGCGCGTGCTGTTGCGGGTGAAGCAAATGTACCATTTTTTCATATTTCAGGATCAGAGTTTATTGAAATGTTTGTAGGCGTTGGCGCATCACGAGTACGCGATTTATTTGTAAAGGCAAAAAAAAATCTTCCGGCAATTGTATTTGTTGATGAACTTGACGCAGTTGGCCGCCAGCGCGGCGCTGGGCTTGGCGGATCCCATGACGAACGAGAGCAAACCCTTAATCAAATCCTTGTTGAACTCGACGGATTTGATCCTAATATCGGTCTCGTCGTCCTCGCGGCAAGTAACCGCCCTGATATTTTAGACCCCGCACTCCTGCGCCCAGGACGATTTGATCGAAAAGTAATTTTAGATCTTCCTGATATTGGCGATAGAGAAGAAATTTTAAAAATTCATGCACGCGGAAAACCATTTGCCTCAAGTGTAAATTTAAAACAGGTGGGAGAAAGAACGCCAGGATTTACTGGTGCTGATTTAGAAAACTTGCTTAATGAAGCAGCAATTCTTACTGCAAAACTCAATAAAAAGAAAATTGGTATGAATGAAATATTTGAAAGCATTGAACGGGTAATGCTTGGCCCTGAAAGAAAATCTCATGTTCTTTCAAAAAAGGAACGAGAAATTGTTGCCTATCATGAAGCAGGACACGCAATTGTCGCACACCTGCTTTCCGGATGTGACCCTGTACAAAAAGTATCTATTATATCTCGAGGAAGGGCTGCTGGCTATACTTTAAAAATGCCGGAAAAAGAAAAATCTCTTCGCAACAAGTCAGAATTTCTAGACAATATTGCCTCAGCACTGGGTGGATATGCAAGTGAAAAAATGATATTTAACTCTGTCACTACAGGCGCTGCTGATGACCTGCGTCAAGCAACAAAATTAACAAGAAAAATGGTTACTGAATATGGTATGAGCGACATATTAGGACCTCGTACATTTGGAGAAAAAGAAGAACTTATATTTTTAGGGCGTGAAATATCCGAAAGAAGAGATTATTCTGAAAAAATAGCTGAGTTAATTGATTCAGAAGTTTCTAAAATTATTAATACATGTTTTAATAAAGCACAAATTATTCTGAAAAAAAACAGAAAAAAACTTAATACAATTGCAAAATCGCTGTTAAAAAAAGAATCGTTAGAAAAGGCAGAATTTAATAAATTAATGAAAACGTAATGTCAGTAAAACTAAAACCTCTTCTTAAAAATTCATGGAATATTGTATGGCATAATCCGCTCTTGTGGTTGTTTGGATTTTTCGCTGCCCTATTTGCCAATAACGAAATTAATGTCATTATTGCTAACTTTAATCGAATTAATAATTGGATAGACCAGCTTATCACTTTAAAAGTGATAAAAACACAATTTAATACCATTTTTACTGGCATTCAATCACAAGAATTTTTTACCGCAACTGCATTATATAATATATCATTAGGACTAATTATTTTTTTGTTCTTTTTATATCTTTCAATAACTTCTCAAATTGCACTTGTTCTATCAGTTAAAAAAATACACACAGTTAAAACACGGCTTACCTTAACAAATATATGGAAAAAAAGTAAAACATTTTTTTGGCCCATACTTGGATTATATTTTCTTGTATTGGTAATTACCTATGGTTTTTTATATCTTCTGTCTTTTCCATTTTTATACACCCTTCCTATCCCTATTATTACCTATATTATTATTTTTCTTATTCTTGTATTCTGTGTTACCTTTATCTCTCGGTTTGCAATTTTTTATATCATATTAAAAAATAATCGTATCATAAATTCTTTTAAAAATGCATCTTTATTTTTCTTTAAAAATTTTTCTATTGTTATTAAAACATCAGTCATTTTATTTATCATTCTTATTGTAGTCGGTCTTGGAGTACTTTTAGTCTCTATTGGCGCATCATTTCCGTTCTTAACTCTTATGAGTCTTTTTCTTTATATAAAGTTTATGTTTGGATTTTGGTTTACCCTTATCGCATGGACGTTTATATTACTTATATTTTTTGCGGTTATTAGTTCTATTTTCTCATCGTTTCAAACATCAGTATGGATTTTACTCTTCTCTAAACTATCAAAAAAGTTATCTTCTTAAGAATTTGTTAACTTCATGTGTATAATCTATAGATAAAATATTAACTTTATTATTTTTGATTCTCATTCACTTTTTATCCACTTATTTCTCAATACATACACACAGTACCTTTTATAACTTTTCCGCTTAATCTTCATATACTTTTTTGTTTTCCACTATTTCCACACCTTTATTATTACTACTAAATAATATATACTAAATAATATAATAAGATCTCTGAAAAAATATTGTTTTTGTCATTTCGACCGAGCGAACGAAGTGAGCGAGTGGAGAAATCTCATACGTTTACGATAAATGAATGGTGTGAGATTCCTCGTCACGACTACGTCGTGACTCGGAATGACAAGGTGGGAGGTTTACTCGCTCTTCGTAAAGACTTTTTCAGAGGTCTCATAATAAGAACCTTCCTTACTTTGTTCGGAGGAACTTTGAAGAGATATCTTTGATGTCATTGCGAGGAGCAGAGCGACGAAGCAATCTCATGTATGAGATCCCTCGCTGCGCTCGGGATGACACTGCGTGTCATTTATATCCAAACTTTAATATAACATTTATGAAATTCTCTTGCCGTCAAGAAAATATATCGTATGGATTAAATATAGGCTCAAAAATTGCCGGAACATCAAAAAGTAGCCTTCCAATTTTAAATAATGTTCTTTTATCTGCTGAATCGGGCACTCTTATAATCAGTGCCACAAATTTAGAAATGGCAATTGAAGTAAAAATCCGCGCAAAAGTAGAAAAACAAGGTAAAATTACTATCCCCGCACAAATTTTAAACAATTATATTAATTTATTAAATGAAAATGAAGTACTTAATTTCAAAGCAGTAAAAAATGAACTTAACATTACCAGTGAAAATCAAAAAACAAAGATAAAAGGAGAATTCGCAGAAGAATTTCCTATTATCCCTCATATTGAAAGCAAAGAACAATACATACTAAAGAGTAAAACACTAAAAAATGCATTAGAAAAAACAGTATTTGCAATCTCAAGCACTGAAGTAAGAGCTGAATTAAGTGGAGTTCTCTTTTCATTCAATACACCACATGATAATAAAATAACACTAGTAAGTACTGATAGTTATCGTCTTTGTGAAAAACAAATTGATATTAAAAAAACCTCACATAAAAATAAAAAAAACATTATTATACCGGTAAGAACATTAGTTGAACTTTTAAGAGTTATTAAAGATAAAGATGATATAGAAGTATCAGTTTCAGAAAACCAAGTATTATTTAAATATGATGACGTAGAGATAATAACACGAATTATTAGTGGAGAATTTCCTAATTATAAGAGCACCATACCACCAGAATTTAGAACCAAAGTGCTTATTAAGAGAGAAAGCTTTTTAACTGCGGTAAAAGGAGCCGGATTTTTTACTCGTTTAGGCGTTAACGATATTAATATACAGTTTATAGCTAAAAATAATAAGTTAGTAGTTTCTTCTTTAAATAATCAGTTAGGGGAAAATCAAACAACATTAAAAGCAGATATTAGTGGTGAGGATAATGAAATTGTTTTTAATTATCATTACTTAATTGATGGTTTAACTAATATAAAAGGAAAAGAGGTTAGTTTAGAAATCGTAAATGATAATATGCCAGGCGTGATACGATCAGAGGACGACAAACATTATCTATATTTAATAATGCCAATTAAGAACTCATAAAAGTCATGAATAAACGAGAGTTAATTGAAGAACTATATAAAAAAGCAGATGGGTGCTCTAAACTTGAAGCAGAAAATTATCTAAATTTTTTAGTTAATATTATTAAGTCAAATTTAAAAAAAGGTGATAAGGTAACGATTGCTGGTTTTGGCACGTTTAGAACTTTGGTAAGAAAGGCGCGAAGCGGTGTTGATCCGCAGACAGGAAAAAAAATTAAAATTCCCAAGGTACGCGTTGCAAAATTTGTCACAGGCAGCGCCCTCAAACGCGCCGTGAAATAAGCCTCCTTTTCTTGTCAACTCGAATGAGTTATAGGCGAGCGAGGAATTCAATTCACCACAAACTCTTTGTTAAACATTTTTTAACTAAAAAAGCGATATAAACCATCGCTTTTTTACGTTATAAGAAAGTTGATATAGTGCCCAGTGTAGCTATTACTGTACCGGTGGCTATAAATATATAAATAATCCTATCAAAGTATTTTTCCAAATGGGCCAAATCGATTTTCTTATTTTTTAATTTTGACATCTCGTCACTCCTCTATTTTTTTTGTTAAGAACTATAATTGTAATTCTAAATAAAAAGAAAAAATCTGTCAAACGCAAACTATAGTATTGTCGTACCTATAGTATTTGACATTTTATTTATTGGAAACCGTCTAAGCAAAAGCTATGACGGTTTTTTCTTTAAACAAAAAATGCCCCCAGAAGGGATTGAGCCTTCTTCAATTGCTTAAGAGGCAACTGCTTTACCATTAAGCTATGGGGGCATATAAAATTAAATTTTATTTTTAATCAAAGAAATAAATTTTTTAATATCTTTTAGTCGATTTTGTAGTGTGTCGTATACAATATCATAATCTATTTGTTCATAGTCATGAGCAATAATATTTCTAAAACCAGTCATTTTCGCTAGTTGTTCTGTTAGTTTATTTGATATAATTTTTTCTTCATTTAGAATATAAAAGTTTTCGCTTAATGTTGTTGGTTTTCGAAATTTTTTTAATGAGATAACAGCTTCTGCTAAATCAATAGTTGCTTGAACAGCTAAATATAAATATCTCTCAAGAGACCCTTTAATGGTTATGTTTTGTTTTATTTCTTCTACCGAATACTTCTTAAAAGAATTTAAAATACTAAGATATTTTTCAACCGAACTGATTTTATTTTCAATCACAGAATGATTAGTCATGGCTTTGTAAGGTTATATTTTAAAAGCATTTGACGAAAGTCAAAATATTCATTAAGGATACGAGGCTCAATTAAAACCTTAAACGGCTCACGTTCTAAAATTAATTTTCCGTCTTTAATAATATTATATTTCAATTCAGGTTGTTCAACTGTGTTTAACATAACCACATCAATATTATCAGTCTTTAATATCCTGCTTATTATATCAATGAGTTTGAGCTTGAGATCGGTTATCTTTTTTTTATTATTTTCATCTATATAAAAAGCAAAATCATAGTCGCTTAATGGACCGCTGTTATCTTGTGCTTTTGACCCAAATAAATATACAAGTTTTATTTGAGGAAAAGACTTGAAAGTTTTGACAAGTGATGTAATGTTTTTGTCTTTTTTTGTCATAACAACAGTATTATATCAAATTTTTATTTGGTTGTAAAGATTCCTAAAAAAATTATCACCGTTAGGTGACAATTTTTTTCTTTTGTAGCTTAATTTTTATTATCAGGATGAGGTAATAAGAGTACAGAATTGTGAATGATATTTGTCCAGAAATAATCCAGAGATCTCCCATATTAATAAACTTAGCCATAATTAGTACCATTGCTATAAAGCGCATAACAACCTCCCAAATAGCTATATCGCTCACTGTTTTTCTTTTTCTGGTTTTTCGAATTTGTAGAAATACGCCTAATACCAGAACACCATAGGCAAGAAGAGCAAGAGAGTTGATAACTGCTGTTGGCACGGTATTCTTCCTCCTAATTTAGGATGAACAAATTTTTTTATTTTTCCAATTGTATTTATATTCTATCAAAAAAATGACCCCTTGTCAATAGAGGCGACACTTGACATAGGGCTAAAAACAGGTATAGTTTCTATATAGATCATTAAAATTGCTTAGGAGGGTAGATAAATGATTACATGGTATGTTGTTGGGTTAGTAGTCATTGTAGTATGTCTTGCTCTTAAGGAGTATATAAAAGAAATTTCTATAAAAGTACTGATTCCTACTTTTCTTTTAGGAAGATTTCTTGATAAGTATTCTACGTGGTTAGTTTTAGAGAAATTTAATCATAATTCTGAGTTAGAGCAGAGTATAATAACTCGATGGATGTTACAGAATATTGATTTCTCAGATGGGATTGTACTTTTTTTTTCTGATATAGTATTGTTGCTTCCTTTCTTTTTTATAGTAAAACATTTTTGGCGTAAATCAGAGATATCAAAAATAAGAACCAAAGCATATCTGTTAGCAGGTACTATTTTATTCTTTCTTGTTGCAAATTCTAATTTTTTCCATTACTTTTCTTCATAGTATCAATGCAATGGTTCTATTCAGGGTTGAGTAGAGCCATTTTTGTTTTTTTTGTACAATAGAAGAAAAAACCATCATCTAACTAAGTGACGGTTTTTATTGTAAGAGTCATTATTTTATACTCCTTAGAAGCGATCGGACTGCAGCAATCCAGCTTATTATTTCTTCAACATCATTAGTAACACCAAACATTCGTAATTCAATAGTTCCATGAACACTGATACGGATTAGGTGATAACAGTCTCGTGGGTTATCCGCAAATCCTTGTTTTTTTGCAACTTCAAAGAAATGATCAACATCTCTGTAGTGGTATGGTATCCAGTCAGGTGCCATTTCTTTATATAATTGAAGTCGTTTCCCATGAGAGTGATCACCGAGCCGACAAAGGTAATTAAGATAATTTTTTAGATGGTTTGCTGATCTGATTGCTGTTTCAATATCTGGCATGCCTATATGAATATGAGTTCCTGTGACTCTACAGGCTGCTTTTAGCTTTTCTTGAGGAATAGTTTTTACAATTTTAAGGTAACGCGGATCTGGATATACATCTAAGATCATGTTTTCTGGTGCAACCTCAATACTACGTAAATTTAAACTCAGTTTACGTGCAACTGCCTTGCCTTCTTTATGGTTTTGAATAAGTTGTGCGTGGATATTCTCTAGTTTTTTTTCTGGATTTGTTCTGACTTCAACTTGACAAACTGACAGTTCATATGTCCATTTTTGATCATTCATTTCTTTAAGAAAATCTACCGCACAAGGAATCGGAGTATTATCTACTGATGTAAGAAAATATTCTCTTTCAATTCCAATAAGTCCTTTATTCTTTTTATCAAACTTAAACTTTTTCAAAAATTCAGCTATATCTGCTTTTTTCTGTGTTTTGTTCATGTTTCCCCTCCTTTTTTGTTAATGAACTAATTTTTTAAATTTATTTTTTATTGGGCAAAACAAAATAGTTTAAAAAGTTTAGCAAAATTTTTTCTGTTTGACCAGTTTTTTTAATAGATAAAAGCAATTTTTTAAATTCGTTTTCATTGTTCACAAAACCTTCTTTTATCAAGCCTTGTTTATATTGTTTTGTTTTAGTTGTCATATGATGATAAGATAATTCTGGATGAAATTGAACAGTTCTTGTATAGCTGTTTATAGCGAGTGATTGAATTTCGCATAGATCAGAAGATGCAAGCAATTTCCCTTTCGTGTTGATATTTTTAACCATACATTTATGACTTGATTGAACAAAAAAATTTTCAGGAACTCCCTTAAATAAAAGGTCTTTCGTTCCATTTTTGGTAAGCGTTAGTGGTATGGTTCCGAATTCTCTTCCTTGTGGATTATAAATCACCGTTCCTCCCAAAGCTCGTGCAATAAATTGGTGCCCCCCACATACGCCAAGTAAAGGAATGTGTGTATTGATTGCTGTATTAATAAATTTGTATACATTTTTCATCCAGTGGTTTTCATCACTTGGTATTGGATGCTTTGCTGATCCACCAATAATGATTCCATGATATTTTTTTGGATCAGGAAGCTGTTTTTGAGCAGCATCAACGGTGATAAATTCATCTTTTTTTAGATTTAATTTTTTTCTAAAAAGTTCTGCGTAAGGACCTTTTGTCACTTTTTCTTCTTGTTTTTTTGATTCTAAATTATCAGTTAAAATATCAAGAAATAGTAATTGTAATTTTTTATTATTTTTCATACGTTTAGAATATAAAATAAAACTAGCTTTCTGTTTTTGGAAAGCTGGTCTGATCTATGTTGCGTTGTTATATAATTCTTTAATTTACTAAATCAAATACTAACTTTCCATCAGAAAGCCATGTAGCCCAATAGTTGCAAGAGTTATTTTTTGAAAAGTTAGTCATATGCAAGTAAGTTTATATAAGAAATAAAATTTGGTCAATACTATCTATTGTGGATAAGTTATACTCTTAAAATTTGGCAGTTAAGATAGTATACCTTTTGAATTTCAAGGTTCTCGAGCGAAGCGAGAGGTTCTTATATTTCTGCTAAAATTACCACTTCTTCGGGTTTTACCTCTAAAAATCCTTTTTTGATTTCAATAGTTTGTATTTGTTCTTTTTCGTATCGCTCAGGTTTTATAGATTTTTTAATTTTAATTACTCCTTTTTTAAGCGGTGTGATTAAAGGAATGTGGTGGTCAAGAATAGATATTTCTCCATCAATTGATGGCACGCTTAATAGACCAATACTTCCTTCAAATAATGTTTTCTCTAAGGTGTAAATAAAAAGATTGAACATATTATTTTATTTCACTGATTCCTCCTTTCATATAAAAGTTTTGTTCAGGCAGATCATCATATTTTCCTTGAAGAATTTTTTGAAAGCCTTTTACTGTTTCATTGAGCGGTACAAATACTCCTTTCGTTGCGGTAAAGACCTCGGCTACAAAAAATGGCTGAGAAAGGAATCGTTGAATCTTGCGCGCTCGATTTACTAAACGTTTATCTTCTTCAGATAACTCTTCCATGCCTAAAACTGCAATGATATCTTGAAGATCTTTATATCGTTGAAGAATTTTTTGCACTTCTCTCGCCACTTCATAATGCTCATTTCCTACAATTTCAGGATCTAAAACAGTTGATGAGGAATCTAACGGATCAACGGCAGGATAAATGCCTAATTCAGTTAATTGTCGTGAGAGTACAATGGTTGAGTCAAGATGAGAAAATGTTGTTGCAGGCGCCGGATCAGTTAAATCATCAGCCGGGACGTAAATTGCTTGAACAGAAGTAATTGATCCTTTTTTAGTTGAGGTAATACGTTCTTGTAATTCTCCCATTTCAGTTGCCAAAGTTGGTTGATATCCAACAGCTGATGGCATTCTGCCTAGCAAAGCTGAAACTTCAGATCCTGCTTGGGTAAAACGAAACATGTTGTCTATAAACAGGAGTACGTCTTTGCCATATTCGTCTCTAAAGTGTTCAGCCATAGTAAGACCAGAGAGCCCGACCCGGAGGCGTGCGCCTGGTACTTCATTCATCTGTCCAAAAACCAACGCAGTTTTAGAGAGTGTTCCTGATTCTTTCATTTCATGATATAGGTCATTTCCTTCTCGTGTTCTTTCTCCTACACCGGAAAACACTGAATATCCGCCATGTTCAGCAGCAACATTTCTAATTAACTCCATTAAAAGTACTGTTTTTCCAACTCCAGCACCACCAAAAAGACCTACTTTACCTCCTTTAGAAAATGGTGCAATTAAGTCAATAACTTTAATACCGGTTTCAAAAATTTCAGTTTTAGTTGATTGTTGCGTTAAGGTTGGTGGTTTTCGATGAATAGGTAGTTGATCAACGTTTTTTGGCGCAGGCATTTCATCAATAGGATTCCCCAAAACATCAAACATTCTGCCCAATACTTTTTCTCCCACAGGGACTTGTATTGGTTGTCCAGTGCTAGAAACAGTCATACCTCTTTTTAATCCATCAGTTGAATCCATTGCTACTGCACGTACTCGGTGTGATCCGATGTGCTGCGCAACTTCAAGAACTAATGTTTTGTTTTTATGTTCTATTTCTAAAGCATTGTATATTTTGGGAAGTTGTTTTTCAAACTCAACATCAACAACAACACCGATAATTTGTACAATTTTTCCAATATTTTTATTTGTCATAAACTATATTTATTTTAATGCTTCTTGGCTCGCAATTACTTCTAGAATTTCGTTCGTAATAGCAGATTGGCGTGCTTTGTTATAAAACAAGGTGAGATTTGTTAGAATTTCTCCTGCATTATCAGATGCATTTTTCATCGCAACCATTCGTGCAGAATGTTCAGACGCATTTGTTTCTAAAATCATATGGTGGATTTGAATTTTAACTAAGAGGGGTAAAAGTTTGTCAAGTATTATTTCTTGTGATGGTTCAAATATATATTCGTAGTTATATGGAGATGAAGTTTGTTTTTTCCTTGACTCGCTTTGCTCGCTCGGAATGACAGGGGAGGGAGAGGGCTCGCTCGGAATGACAGGGGAGGGAGAGGGCTCGCTCGGAATGACAGGGGAGGAAGAGGCATATCTGACGGATTGGGGAGTAATCCCTTTGACAATTTCTTCAATCCCCATTTTTGTAATTGGTAAAACTTGGCGGATAACAGGATCTTGTTTTAGCGTGGAAATAAAGTTGGTATATGCGCACATAATTTTTTTATATTGACCGTTTTTATATATATCAATAATTTTTTCAGCAAAAGGCAGTGTTTGTTCTAACTTTATATAATCACCAAAACCAGTAAATTCATAATGTACGGGTATATTTCGAAAATCAAAGTATTTCTTTGCTTTTTTCCCAACCGTGATAATATCGATATCATCGTTTTTTTGAATGTAAGCATGCGTCTTTTTTAGCATATTATTATTATATCCGCCACATAAACCTTTATCACTGGTAATGATAACAAGACATAGTTTGTTTGTCTGCGTTTTTTTTCTTAGTAAGAGGTGACGCTTTTGAGACACTTGTTCACTTACATTTGAAAGAAGTTTGAGCGCATGTTCTGTATAAGGACGAGCATTGAGCGCATATTCTTGCGATCGCCGCATCTTAGTTGCGGAAACTGCTTCCATTGCACGGGTAATTTGCTGCGTGTTTTTAATTGAGCGCATTCTGCGCTTTATATCTCGTCGAGATTCCATATGATTTTATTCTTTGGAAAAAGTATTTTTAAATTCCTTAATTATATTTTGTAATTTTTTTTCTGTTTTTTCGTCTAAATCTTTATTTTTATGAATACTCTCTAAAAGCTCGGAGTGCATATTTTCTGCATATTCAAGAAATTTGTGTTCAAATTCTTTGATTTTTTCTACCCCAATATCGTCAAGAAAGCCATTTACTGCAGCATAGATAACAATGACTTGTTTTTCAAATGTAAGCGGACTATATTGAGGTTGTTTTAAAATTTCAGTAACTCGTTTACCTCGTTCAATTCGTTCTCGCGTTGCTTTATCAAGATCAGCGCCAAACTGAACAAAAGCAGCGAGCTCTCTGTATTGCGCTAATTCCAATCTGAGTTTGCCTGCTACCTTTTTCATTGCTTTTGTTTGCGCTGCTGAACCAACCCGTGATACGGAAAGACCAACATTTAATGCTGGTCGAATACCAGCATAAAATAGTTCTGGTTCTAAATAAATTTGGCCGTCAGTAATTGAAATAACATTGGTGGGAATATATGCAGAGACATCACCTGCTTGCGTTTCAATAATAGGGAGTGCAGTAAGTGATCCTCCGCCATGTTCTTTATTCAGTTTTGCTGCACGTTCCAAAAGACGGGAGTGGAGATAAAAAATATCACCAGGATAAGCTTCTCTTCCAGGCGGGCGGCGTAAAAGGAGCGAGATTTGTCTATATGACCAGGCATGTTTTGTTAAATCATCATATATTACTAATGCATCTTTCCCTTTATCCATAAAGTATTCTCCTATAGCACATCCTGCGTAGGGCGCGATGTAAAGTAAGGGGGCAGGCTCAGACGCAGAGGCTACAACAACAGTAGTATACTCCATTGCCCCTGCTTTTTCTAACGTTGCAATAATTTTAGCTATTTTTGAATCTTTTTGGCCAATGGCAACATAAATACAAATAGGACGATTTTGCTTCGGTTCCTTTAGCTGGTTAATAATTGTATCAATTACGAGTGCGGTTTTTCCGATTTGTCGGTCGCCAATGATTAACTCTCGTTGACCCCGGCCAATAGGTATCATAGAATCAATACTTTTAATACCAGTGTGAAGCGGTGCATTTACTGATTCTCGAGTGATGACGCGGGGCGCAACATGCTCTATAGGATAAAAGTTTTTTGTTTTAATTTCTCCTTTTCCGTCGAGAGGTGTTCCCACAGGATTAACAACACGCCCAACAAGGGCATCACCAACAGGGACTTGTAAGATTTTGTTTGTTGATTTTACTTCATCACCTTCTTTAATATGTTTATACTCACCCAAGATTACCGCGCCGATTTTATCTTCTTCAAGATTAAGTGTAAGTCCATAGATTAGCTCATTTGTTTCAGGGTCTTGAGGAAATGCTAACATCTCTGATACCATTGCGTCTTTCAAGCCAACAATGGTAGCAACACTATCTCCAACTTTTACTACTTTTCCAACCGTTTCCTTACTAATTTCAGGCTTAAATCCTTGGATTTGTTTTTTTAATTCTTCAATAATGTAGTCTTTAGCCATTTTTATTTCAATTGTTGTTTTAATGAATTAAGCTGTTTTTTAATAGATCCATCAATAACAGTATCGCCAATTTGTATTTTTGCCCCTCCAATTAAACTTGGATCAACAATCTGTTTTATCTGTATTTTTTTATATGGTAATGCCTGCTGTATTTGTTTTATCGTGTCATTATCAAAGGCATTCGCGCTTGTAATAATTGCTTCAGTAATATTTTTTGTTTGTTTATCAATTGAGGACACTTTATCAAGTATTTGTTTAAACAACGTAGCATCATTGTTTTTTACAAGAATGTTATGAAGATTATTAATATAAGTTTTTATGTCAGATTTTTTTGAGTCCTCAATGCATTCATATAAAGCGTGTGCATATTGTTGTAAGGTATAACTCATGTAGTATCTTTTAATACTTTTAATGTTTTTTGTGTTAGATCTTTTTGTTTTTGTTCAGTCATTTCTTGTTCTAAGATTTTTGAAGTTGCCCCCGCGATAAGATCTGCAATATCGCTTCTTACTTGTTTTATCATTACTTCTTTTTCTGCTTGAATCTGACTTTTTGCATCATCAATTATTTTTTGCGCCCTTTTTTCTGTAGCAGCAATGATTTCTTGTTGTTTTTGGTCGCCTGTTTCTTTTGCTTTGGCAATAATGCTTTGCGCTTGCTTGTGAATTTTGGCAAGCTCTTGCTCTTTTTGCTCTTGAAGTTTTTCAAATGCTTGTTCTGCTTGTTCTGCTTTCTCTAATCCTGAAACAATTTTTTCTTTACGCATATTCATGAATTTGACAAGTGGAGCGTATAAGAATTTTTTTAAAACAAAAAGAAGAATTACAAAATTAATAATTTGTGCAATAAGCAATTTCCACTCAACACCTAATTGGTGAATTAGTTCTTCCATAATAATAAACTTACGAATCCATGAACGTAAGAACGCATGAACAATTTGTTCTTTAGTTTTTTAGTCGTTTGATTATACAAACTTTATAATCAAGGCCATTACCAGAGCGTAAATTGCAATTGCTTCTGCAAACGCAATAGCGAGTATCATTGCGGTTTGGATTTTAGAGGCAGCTTCAGGGTTACGTCCAATTGCCTCCATTGCTTTTCCTGCAAGCCATCCAATAGAAAAAGCAGGGAACATAGCCCCAATAGCAATCGTTGCTCCAGCAACAATAATTTTTATAGCTTCAACATCCATATATTTTATTAATTAATGTGTTTCGCTGGTGGCGATTTTTAAAAATACCAAGGTAAGCATAGCAAATATAAGTGCCTGGACAAATCCAACAAATAATTCTAATACCATAAAGGGAAGCGGTGCAATAAAAGGAATTAAAAATGCTATCACTACCAAGAGCACTTCACCAGCAAAAATATTGCCAAATAATCGAAATGAAAAAGAAATTAATTTTGCTATTTCAGCAATAAGTTCTAAAATACCTGTAAAGGTGAGGATAGGATTTTTAAAATTAATATATCTTGAAATATATTTAAAAGTTCCAATTGCAGTGATGCCAAAAATTTGTGTTGCAATAACTGCGACAATCGCCAAGGCCAGAGTCATATTAATATCACTATTGGTTGAGCGAAAAAAGGGGATAAACATTTCATGGCCATTCTGAGCTTTGTCAATTTCGAAAAAACCAATAGTTCCAATGCCCGGAACCAAACCAAGCCAGTTCGATAAGAGGATGAATATAAAAATAGTTGCAATTAAAGGAAAAAATTGCTCTGCTTGTTTCTTTTCTCCAACAACTTTCTCTATAAAATTTAACATTGTTTCAACAATACTTTCAACAACATTTTGTAATGGCGAAGGAATGAGTTGTAATTTCCGTGTTGCAATTATTGAAATAATAATTAATATAGCTATGGCAATCCATGACATCAAAAGCGTGTTGGTAATGGGGAAGCCAAACAAAGTAAATACATGTTCAGCAGCTAACGAAATATGCATATTTTGTAATTGAGGAATTTGAAAAATTCTGAAATTGAAGATTTCAAGGATTTTCCCAAAATTCCGAGATTAGTTATGATCCGAAGGATCATGTCCTTCTCTATCCATTTCTTTAACAATTCTTTGTATTTTTATAAATACTAAAATAGATGAAATAATAAGTGATAATACAACGCCAGTTAAAAGAAAAATAGGGGAAGAATCATACTGTTTATCTAAGATTCTGCCCGCGATTGCAAAAATAACAAGCGGTAGTGCAATAGCGTAGCCAAGTTGCATTGCAATAGAAATACTTTGCCATACAACAGATTTTTCTTTGTTTTCTTTTTTCATTGATATAGTTCCTACTCTATTGATTATATAAAAAAATAGATTTATGGCAAGCCTAATACTTGACAAGTGGATAAAAGTGTGATATACTATAAACAATAATTAAAAAAGGAGGAGGTCATGAATGTAGAAATCGTTAGTTCATCACCAATATTGCTTATTATACTCGGTGTTGTTGCTGCAGCCATAATTATAGTTATATTGGCTCTGGCTATTATTCATCTGAGGCCAAAAGAGACGAAAAAAGAAGATGATAGTCAAAGTCTTGAAAAAGGTACTACCCCTAGCTCCACATCTACAAAAACAGGAAAGAAAAACATGTTTCAATACGTTCCGACCAAAGGAGAAAAAGTAGAAATTTTTCATAAAGGAAGATGGGGATCATTTGGGGAAGTACGTGATATAGTAGGTAGTAAGGCAGTTGTTCATATTAATGGTCAGCCAGATGATGATAATAGCAGGATAGTTCACCGAAGAACATTTGATAAAATTCGCCCTGTATAATAAGTTCTATTCGAACAAAGTCCTGTTGATAAAAAAATGTCAACTAGGGCTTTTCTTTTTCTTTATTTTTTGATATATATAAGAATATATGAAAAAACTATTTGTATTTATTTTAATTATTATTTTTCTTGCCATTGCAGGGCTGGCAGTATTTAAGATATTTAAGAAAAAACAAGGCAGTTGGTTTGAAACAATTCAAACTCAAGCAAGCCTTCAAGAGAGCGTTACAAAACAGACAGAGATTAATCCAGTAGAAAATTTACCAGAAACAAATGTATTTGAAGAGATTGAAATTAATCCGTTTGAACGAGGATATAAAAATCCATTTAAGTAAAAGTAACCCGTAATTCGTTTTTAATTTTTTACTCGTTACTGCGTAAAGCATTTATGAAATCAAAGAACATTTTTATATATTCTATTATTCTATCCGCATTTTTTCTTGGCGTACTTTTTACCACATCAGCTATTTTTGCGCAGAATAATTTAGAAAATATTCAGTTTCCAGTTGCTGAACTGGGGAATTGTCAAAGTAGAGAGCAATGCGAAGCATTTTGTGAGTTAGAAGAAAATATTCTTGCGTGCGTAAATTTTGCCGAAGCCCATGGATTAATGAGTTCACGTGAAGCACAAAGGGTAAGGAAGATGATGGAGCTTGGCATGACCTCTGGTCCAGGCGGATGTCGTGGAGAGAAGGAGTGTAAGAATTATTGCGACGACCCAACTCATATGCGGGAATGTATTATATTTGCAAAAGAACATAATCTTATGCCACCTGAAGAATTAGAAGAGGCAGAAATGGTTTTAAAGGCGTTAGAAAAAGGAGCAACATTACCAGGCGGGTGCACAAGCAAGGCGCGATGTGAGGTGTATTGTGAGAATCCAGATAATATAATTGAGTGTGTTGAATTTGCTGAAGCCGCAGGGTTTATCTCAAAACAAGAAGCTAAAATGATACGAAAAACGGGAGGCAAGGGACCAGGTGGTTGTCGTGGAGAAAATGAATGTGAAAATTATTGTAACAGCCCTTCTCATATGCAAGAATGTATTGAGTTCGCCATTGAATATGACATACTGCCCGAGGGAGAAAAACAAGAAGTGATTAAAGTTTTAGCTGCTTTAAAGAAAGGCGTAAAAATGCCAAATTGTCGCAGCAAACAAGAATGTGATATATATTGTTCAGAACCGGATCATATACTTGAATGCATTGAGTTTGCCGAAGCAGCAGGTTTTGTATCGCCTGAAGAAGCAGCAATGATACGAAAAACAGGAGGGAAAGGTCCAGGCGGATGTATTGGAAGAGAATGTGAAACGTATTGTGATGACCCAAATCATATGCAGCAATGTATGGAATTTGCTATAGAATATGATCTAATGCCGCCAGAGCAAAGACAGGATGCAGAAAAAATGTTACGTGCGCTTCAAAAAGGAATAGGGCCTCCGGGTGGCTGTCGGAGTGAAGTAGAATGCGAAGCATATTGTAAAGATCCTGCTCATATTGAGGAGTGTTTGAATTTTGCCGAAGCTGCAGGATTTATGAGTTCTGAAGAGGTACAAAAGGCGCGAAAAGGAATGGAATTTATGAAGACGGGCGGTCCAGGAGGTTGTAAAAGTGAACAAGAATGCAGATCCTACTGTGAAGATTTATCTCATGTTCAAGAGTGTCTTGACTTTGCAGTTGAAATGGGAGAGATGAGTTCTGAAGATGCTGAATTTTCAAAAGAAATGCTTAAAAAAGGAATAACTGGTGGTCCGGGCGGATGCAGAAGCAAAGAAGAATGTGAAACATATTGTAAAAATCTTCTTCATTTACCTGAATGTATAAAATTTAAAAAAGAACATGGATTAGAAGGATCTGAAGATATAGAGGAACTTGAAAGAAGTATAAGAGAAGAATATCGTCCTTAGTTTATTCATTTATTAAAAACAAAAAAGACCGTCATTGAGATGACGGTTCTTTTTAATTAGCCATATAATTGATAGGGAGTAAATCTTTCAGGTACATCAGGATTATAATATCCTATTGATGGAAAGTTAGTCCTATATCCAGGCAGAAAATAATCTTCTATTTTTTCAAGTCGTATTTTGAATTGAATTAGTTCATGCTTAGATAAATTTTCAGGAACATACAATCGGCTTGGCCACTTGTCTCCTATGCATGGTATAATTTCTTCCCATATGACTCGCCTTGCATCAAATGGTAGAAGTTTTTTATCCACAAAATTTTTAAGCGATTCAATACCATATTTTTCTTGAACTGTATCTTGAATAATATCCCAGAATCCAGCAACATTTTCAGGATGGCAGACAGGGCAGGTAATAAATCCTAATTCTATTAATTTGCGCAAGCCCTTATCACCAATAGCTAATAAAACCTCACTATATCCTTTTGGCCCTTTATTTCCTGATGGACAATTTGTTTTGCCAAGCAATCCGGTAGAAAGTCGTGCTGACCAAATGCGAAAATGGCGTTGTAATCTTGCTATATCTTCTAATCTGAGCACATCATACCTATCATTTATTAAAACACCATATTCATCCTTTCTCGCCATGATTTTTTCTCCTTATTTTTACTTTTAAAAAACTATCTATATTATACAAAACACGATAAAAACGTCAACTATTTTGCTTGACCGTTCAAGGTGACATCTTGACTTATCCTCAACAGTAGGTCTTGACAGGATTTTATAACATTATATACTTACAGTGTTGTTCTTTAAATTTTAAAAATAAGGAGGAAAAATGGATATAACAGTATTTGATATACTACGAGCATTGTTTATGTTTACTATTGGTGGAGTTATTGTTGTTGATTTGACGAGCTATTTCTGGCATCGCTTTGTTGAGCACAATGGGTTCCTTGGAGAGATGTTTAGACCTCGGCACGTAGTTCACCATGAGGGACATTATCCACCCGAGTCGCTTCGACCAAAGCATCCAGAAGAATACAAAAGTGCTGGTTCAAAGGGCTGGTATGTATTAGCAGGGTTGGATATTGTTTTGATTTTTTTAATCTTTCCGCTTCGCGATGCAGTGCCTTTAGTAGTTGGTGGTGTGCTTTATGCGCGGTTTGTTGTTCAGTACTTTCATATAGTATTTCATATACCCTCTCATTGGCTGCATAGATTTAAGCGGTTTAAGCGTTTGATTAAGTTGCACGATATTCATCATTGGGCTCCTTGTAATTATGGAATTGTTTTTTTCTGGGTGGACAGAATTTTTAAGACATTACGAGAAGATATGCCAAAGGAAAAGGAAGATATTTTTCCTGGATATAAAAGGAGTTAGTTATATACTAACCCTTTTTTGTTTTTGGAAAATGGGCAAGAAAGAACATAGTCGCTCGCTAATGCTCGCGAGCTATGTTCTCCATAGGGCTTCCGCCCTCTGGCGTGGCTCATCCGCTCACCCAGCGAGCTGGGTGAGGGATTCGCTCCTGTCACCCCAACGGGGAAACTATGTTTCCCCGACCCCCTTCCTCTTGTATCGGAATTTCTAAATTCCGATACAATAAAACAATTTTCTATGTTGTAAGTAAGTGGTGCCCCCGCCAGGATTCGAACCCGGAACCTTGGCTCCGAAGGCCAGTGTGATATCCGTTTCACCACAGGGGCTTAGAAATAGAATCAGGGATTTACCCCTGATTTATTATTCGTATCATTCGTATGAATATGTAGATTAGTATCGCGTTTTTAATCTTTTAAAATTTCTTCAGGGTAGTTTGTACTATTTACCGCAGTGTCAAGATCAATATCACCTTTTCGATATAATTTTTTAAGGTCTTGCTCTAAAGTATGCATGCCATCTTTGGATCCTGTCTGGAGTGCAGATCGGATTTGGGCAATTTTATTTTCTCTAATTAAGTTGGCAACAGCCGGGGTATTGATAAGGATTTCGCGGGCCGCAGCTCTTCCCCCACCTTTTTTTGGCAATAAATGTTGAGAAATAACTGCTCGTAAGGCCATGGCAACCTGTAATCTAATTTGTCGTTGTTGTCCGGTAGGAAAGATGTCAATCATTCGATCAATGGTTTGTGGCGCATTTGGTGTGTGAAGTGTTGCTAAAAGTAAGTGTCCGGTTTCTGCTAATGTAATTGCTAGACTAACCGTTTCTAGATCTCTCATTTCAGAAACTAAAACAACATCGGGATCTTGTCTGACAATATGTTTTAATGCTGATTTAAATGAGAGCATATCTCTACCAAGTTCACGTTGCGCAATCACACTTTTTTTCGGTTTAAATATAAATTCAATTGGATCTTCAAGTGTCATAATATGACATGCTCGTGTTTCATTAATATGATCAATCAAGGCTGCAAGTGTGGTAGACTTTCCAGATCCTGTTGGCCCGGTAACTAATACCATTCCATCATTAAGTTCAGCGAGTTTATATGTTGATTTAGGCATACCAATTTCTTCCATAGCAGGGATTTTGGGTAAAATAAGTCGCGCAGCTAAGGCAAGTGTATTTTTTTCCCAAAAAATACTTACTCTATAGCGAATACCATCACCATCATCAATTTGATACGAAAATTCTAAATTTCGTTCTTTAAAAAGTTCTTCTTTTTGTCCTTTACTGATAATGGTTTCAATTAAGGATAAAATATCATCGTGATTAAGTGCAGGCCAGTTTTTTGCAGGCCTTAAAATGCCGTCAATTCGATAATAAACAGGCAGTCCATGAGCCAAATGAATATCAGAAGCCTTAAGACTTACTGCTCCTTTAAAAATTTCTTCAACAGTCATGCGTTTAAAAATTATACTAATTATAAGAACCTGACTCCGTCAGAACCTTGATTTTCAATTAAGGACCTGACTCCGTCAGAACCTTGAAGTTTGAAAGGAATAATATTTGTATCCAAACTTTAAAATTTCATTTAAACCCTTTCTACATATGATCCTGTTTCTGTATTTATTCTAACAATATCTCCCCTTTTAATAAATATAGGGACCGTTAGTTGAGTATCGGTCTCTAACGTTACTGTTTTTGTTGGCGTGGTTGCGGAGTCACCTTTAATAGATGGTGGCGCTTCAATAACCTCAAGATTAACCTTTTTTGGGAGCTCGATAGCCACGGGATTTTTATTATATATAAGGGTGGCAATCTCAATGCCCTCTTTTAAAAATTTTTTTTGATCAGTTAAGGATGCTGCAGGGAGGAAAAATTGTTCATATGTATGAGTATCCATAAAAAAGAATTTATCATCCTCTTTGTATAAGAAATTTGCAGTAGATTTTTCAATATCTGCAGTTTTAATTTTATCAGATCCGGTAAATGTTTTCTCTAATGTAAGACCAGTGATAAGATTTTTTAGTTTGGTACGTACATATGCGCCGCCGCGGGCAGTAGTTGTGTGTTGAGAATAAATAATTTTATATGGTTCGTTATTAAAAGTGATAATAATTCCAATTTTTTTAAGATTATTGATATCCATTGTTATTTTTTAACAAATGGTAAAAGTGCCATAATACGTGCTCGTTTAATAGCGCGTGCAAGTTTTCTTTGATGTTTTGCACAGGTTCCTTTTCTGCGTCGAGGAAGTATTTTTTCATACGGCGAAATAAATCGACGTAATAGATCAGTATTTTTATAGTCGATTTCATTTATATTGTTAACGCAAAAATAACAATGTTTTTGATTCTCCATACGTTCATTAAAACATTAAAACAGATTGTTTTTTTACCCTTGTATTTTTATGCTTAAAAGGGAATTTCTTCTACGTTGATTTCCTCTTCTTCAGGAGCCTCTTCTTCCGACGTTTTTTTTGAAGAGGGTTCTTTGTCTGTTGTTTGTGTAGATCGTGGACCTAATTGTATTCTTTCGGCAATAATTTCTGTTCTATATTTTTTATTGCCTTGCTGATCTTCCCAACTGTTTGTTTGTAATCTTCCTTCAATATATACTAAACTACCTTTTTTTAAAAATTTTTGAGCAATTTCAGCAAGTCTTCGCCATGCAACAATGTTGTGAAATTCAGCTTGCTGCTGTTTTTCACCGCTTTCTTTATTTGTCCAAAATCTATTGGTAGCTACCCCAAATGAAGCCACTGTTTGTCCTGAAGGAGTGGTTCGTACTTCTGGATCTCTGGTAACATTCCCCAAAATAATTGCTTTGTTTACATTCATAATTTATTATACATTATATTTATTTAGATTTTTAATAGTTCATCAATTTTCTCTCCCAATTTTTTAAGGTTAACTTTTTTAGGTTTTTCAGATTTTTTTTCTTCTTCTTTTGCTTCTGGAGGTGTTTCTTCTTCCTCTGAAGTTTCAGGAGATGCGTCGGCGGATACATCTTTTTCTTCTTTCTTGTCCTCCGCAGCCCTATCCAAGGCGGGTTCCTTTATTTCTTCTTTAAAAATGTCATCGAATTCTTCTTTTTTTCGTTTTGGTCTTTTTCTAAGGCGAGGTTTAGTTTCTAATGCGGCAGTGATCATATGGCGCAGAACTTCAGAGGTTAGTTTTAGTTTTTGGTTGAGTTCGTTAATTTTTTTAGCATTTATATCAAAGCGTACTAATAGATAAAAACCCCGATGAATGGATTTAATCGGATATGCTAATTTTTTCCCGCCGAGAATTTTTTCATGGGTAATTGTTCCTTCTAAATCAGAGATAATCTTTTTTATTTTTTGCGAAATTCCCCCTAGATCCTTTTCTGTATATGGAGCAGGAACAATATATAAGAGTTCATACATATTAATTGACAATTATGGATGGTAATTGATAATAGTAGTATGACCTACTTTTTTATATTAGGCAATAACCCTACTTTGTCAATAGCAGAGATTGTGTGCGTATTGTCTGCAAAAATAAAAAAACAAAATATAAAAATTCTTTCTCAAGATATATTTATTGTTGAGCTTAATAAAAAGATTGATACCAGTTTGCTCCAAAAGCAATTAGGAGGAACTATTAAAATTGGGCAGATTATTAATAACTTCAGTATAGATGATATAAAGAAGGCAGAACAATCATTGGTTAAGCAGATTTTGTCGTTGTTCCCATTAAACAAACCAAAAATCTTTTTTGGTTTTAGCATTTATGGGAGAAAAGTAAATATAAAACAGTTGGCTTTGGCAGTAAAGAAGAAATTAAAACAGCAGGGAATTGCTTCGCGATGGGTAGTATCAAAAGAAAGCGTTCTTTCGTCAGTGGTTGTGCAGAAAAATAAGTTATTAGAACAAGGAGCAGAATTTACATTATTTGTGAACTACTCTATCCCTAAAGGGATAAAGCTTCCTGCTTCATCGTCGAGAGTAACCTCTCAACTCCACAAGCGTTGATTCCTGTAGTCCCTACAGTATGTAAACTTAAGGCAAGAATGTTTCTAGCTGCGTTAACATCTCTATCTATGGTCAAAGCACATTCAGGACAGTGGTGAATTCTGACAGCTAAAGATTTAGGAACTGTTTTTTGACAATTGCTGCATATTTGAGATGTATTTTGGGGATTCACTCCTTGCGTCCACATACTAGCTTCTTCCGCTTTGTATGTAAGCATGTGCAGGAATTTGCCCCAGGCAGCATCAGATATTGATTTTGCTAAATATTTGTTTTTAACCAAACCTTTGATATTTAATTTTTCAAAGGCAATGAGCTGAAAGGCATTGACCAGCGATGTGCTTAGTTTGTGTAAAAAATCTACTCTTTGATTATTGATTCTTTCGTGTAATTGAGCCACTTTTAATCTTGATTTACTTCTGTTCTTGCTTTTAAGTTTTTTTCTTGAATGCTTTCTTTGGATTTGAGCTAATTTTTTTTCTGATGCTTTTAAATATCTCGGATTATGTATATTTTCCCCTTGAGACGTGGTTACAAAACTGTTTAATCCTACATCAATTCCAATCATATTTTCATTTTTGATATTCTTGATTCGTGGTTTATCTGGTAATTTTTGATTAATCTCAACTGAAAAACACGCATACCATTTATTAGTTAAAGTTCTTCTAATAATTAAGGTTTTAATATTTCTTTTAATTGGTCGATGGAGTATAATTTTAAGAGAACCAATTTTGGAAAGATTAAGTTTGTTGGTCTTTACTTCAAATCCTGATTGTGGATATATCAAACTATCATATCTATTTTTTCCTTTAAATCGAGGATATCCTGGCTTTTTGTTTTTCCCTTTCTTGTTTTCTGCTACTCTTCTAAAAAAGTTTTGAAACGATTTGTCTAAACGTCTGGGTACATCTTGTAATACTTGAGAATATATTTGATTTAATTCCGGTTTTTGTTTTTTAAGCTCTGGTATTTGTTTAATTTGATCAAAGCATGTTATTTTTGTTTTATCCTTTTCATACGCATCTTTTTTTTGTTCTAGAAAATGATTGTACAGCCAGCAACAAGAACAAAGCCAGGATTCAAGTAAGGCTTGTTGAGCCTTAGTTGGATATAGTCTGAATTTGTAAGTTCGTTTTAGCATATTTTTATTCATTAATCAGTTTCCTTAGCTGGTAAAGTGAATAATATTTTTTACCTCTCCGACAATATGAAAATTTTCACTTTTCTTTACAACTTCATGCGGATATTTCGGATTAAAAGATTCTAACACAATGTGTTTGCCCGCAAAGATAATCTTTTTGATTTTTGCCTCGTGGTTATGAATCACAATACCAAGCTGGCCTGATGTAACATCTCTTTGTTTAGTAGCTAAAACCAAATCATTTTCAAATATTCTCGGTTCCATTGAATCACCCATGGCTTTAACTAAAAAGATTTGATCTGAAACACCAAACGCTTTAGTGGAAAGTGGTATTCGATCAATCACATTTTCTTGTACCAATAGTCCTCGGGGCCCGCACTGAGCCATGCCATAACAATTAACATAGGTTAAGTCTTCTACCGGATCTTTAAGAACGATGTAGTCTTGCGGGTTGGCTGGATTTCGCCGAAGATACCCTTTTTTCTCAAGCTGCTCAATATGGTAAAAAGCTGTGTTAGGCGAGCTAACGCCTATTTCTTCAGCTATATCCCTCAGAGTCATACCCCTAACACCTTTTTTAAGTATATTGAGAATTATTTTTTGTTTAGGGTGGAGTAATTCTTTAGTCATACATTTTGTTTTAATTTTTTAAAATATATTTGTTCTGTTCTATATTTTATAGGATAAGATATAGTTTGTCAATTAACGTTATCCACAGGTCTATTTTATAGGAGAGGGTAATTTAGAAATCATTAAAACTATGTTAGAGTATAACAAGAAAATGCGAGCTTTCATCTCGTCCCCTAAAGGGGGCAGGTTTTCTCGCTCGCGATATATAGAAAAGGATAAAGTATTGCTTGGCAAAACACTCACATGCCAGGAATTTGAAAAATATAGTTTTTATGATTTTTCTCGCCCGTATCGGGCAATTGAAAAAGGAATGATGCCGCCAAAGTTAGCAAAGATTATGATTAATTTAGCCGGTGCAGGAGAAGATTCAGCCCTTTTAGATCCGTTTTGCGGCTCAGGAACAATCCTACAGCAAGCATTGCTTATGGGGTATACAAAAGTGATAGGGACAGATATAGATCAGAGAGCAGTGGACAATTCTAAAAAAAATTTACAATGGTTAGCGCCCTCCTTGTCATCCCGCATCCCTTTGTCATCCCGCACGAATGTGCGGGATGACAAAGAAGGGACGTCATCCCGAGTACAACAAGGGGTCTCATTATATAGATGTGATGCCCAAGAGTTGAGCAAGAAAATACCACAACATTCTATTGATGCAATTATTACTGAGCCATATCTTGGCCCGCTTAAAATTGGAAATTTAAAAGCAGAAATTAAAATTTTATCAGATTTATATATTAATGCTTTTAAATCGTTTAAAAAAGTTTTAAAATCAGATGGACGAGTGGTTATTATTTTTCCCGTATTCAGTATAAAAAATAAATTACATTTTTTACCAATTTTAGATACGCTCAAAAAAATCGGTTGGCAAATACGAATGTCATTACCTCAATATTTATTAGATAATCCAGTTATTAAAACTACGAGTCGCCAGTCCATTATATATTCTCGACCAAATCAAAAGATTTTACGCGAAATTTTAATTTTTATATTATGAAAATAGGAATCGATGCTCGATTTTATGGGCCTCATGGCAAAGGTATTGGGCGTTATACACAAAAGTTACTTGCCAGTTTAGAAAAATTTGACCATAACAATGAGTATTATGTATTCTTGCGTCAAGAAAATTTTGATTTATATAAACCGCAAAATCCTAAATTTCATAAGGTGTTAGCTGATTATCCATGGTATTCATTTAAGGAGCAAGTAGTATTTCCGTTTAAATTGTATATGTATGGTCTTAATTTAGTACATTTTTTTCACTTTAATGTTCCGTTTTTATATAAAAAAAAGTTTGTGGTAACAATTCATGATCTCATACATCATAAAGCATCACGGGAGGCATCAACACTATCTTTTATATTGTTTTATGGTAAAAGGTTATTATATTTTTTAGTAATACGACGTGCAATTAAAAAATCACAAAAAGTTATAACGGTTTCTTCGCATACAAAGATTGAGATTATCAGAGAATACAAAGTTAAACCGGAAAAAGTTATTGTAACATATGAAGCAGCTTAAAGAACCATATTTATTGTATGTGGGCAATGCATATCCACATAAGAATTTAGAGCGGCTTATTTCCGCGTTTAAAATTGTATTACAAAAACAACCTGAGTTATATCTTGTATTAGTTGGGAAAATCGATTATTTTTACGAGCGCTTGCAAGATTTTGTAAAAGAATTGGGTTTAGAAAAAAATGTTATATTTACTGGATATGTTTCAGATTCTGAACTTTCATGGCTATATACGCATGGGCTTGCCTATGTATTTCCGTCATTATCAGAAGGATTTGGTTTACCCGGATTAGAAGCAATGACACATAGCTTACCAGTAATTTCATCAAATAAAGAGCCGTTGCCAGAAATATATGGTGAAGCTGCCTTATATTTTAATCCAGAAGATATTAATGAGATGGCGCATGCTATTTTACAAATAGTTCAAAGTAAGGAAGTAAGAGAAAAATTAAAAAAAGTTGGAAGAGTCAAAGTTAAAAAATATTCATGGGATCGTTGCGCGAAGCAAACTCTCGAAGTATACAAAAGCGTTTTGAAAATATAAGTATAAAGTATGACTGTTTATGAGATAATAGTTTTAATTTTATCTGCTTTTGTAGGATATGGTATTCAGAGATTGTGGTCAGGCAGATATGAGGATGATCGATTAAAACGGTCGCTACGGTTTTTGATTGGTAATTATTATATTCATATTCACCATTGGGTTTATTTATTAGTTATTCTTGCAATACTTTATTTTTATGATGTTTATCACCCTATAATTTATGGATTATTAATTGGATTTATTATACAAGGACTTACGTATCAAGATCGGTTTATTTTTATATATCATAAAGATAAATTTGATACCATATATAGAAAATGGAAATCATCTGTTAAAAATTAGGCTTTGTTAAGCCTAATTTTAGCTATTGACAAAAAGGATGATTTTTGTTATAATGTAGATAATAAGATACAGCATACGGAGTGCTGTAGTTTGGAAACCTTATAAAGGAGGAAAAAATGGAAAGTGACAATCTTGTAGTGGATGAAACAGAAAGGGCAAGCGTTAGTGTGTTTTTGATAGATATATTTCGTCCGCAAAAACGATCTACCATTCTTCCAACAGACAGAATTTTATTAGTATCGAATGAAAGGCGAGGTAGAGATGACAGGGAAGGGCGAGGACCAAGACCAGAAGGCTGGGGTATGCCAGGTGGACATGGAGAGCCCGGTGAATGGTATATAAGGACTGGTTACCGAGAGTTGGGAGAAGAAACAGGAGTTAACCCTCAATACAAGAAGAAGATATATAACCAAGTTGAAATTGTAGATGATAGAAGAATGTTTTTGGCTGAGCCTGGAGTAGATACAGAGAGTGGGCCAGAAAAGGATGAGAAAGGAAATTTAGTATACAAAACTCATTGGCATTTAACAGTTGGCGGTCGTCTCTTAGTTCCTTGGGACGAAACAGTGATAGCAATTGGAAAAGAAGATATTAAGACGGCGGCCTGGCATCGTTTTGATGGGTTGCCTTCAGGAGTATATGGGACTCATGGTAAACGAATAGAGATTTTTTATAATAGATTGACCGACAAAGAACTGTTTGACTATGTCTTTAATCAGAAAAGCTAACCATTTGGTTGGCTTTTTCATTAAATTAAAATTTTTTGATGTTAAATGGTTAATAAATAATTTACGACACTATAATTATACTAAAATAAGTATAATTCTTTATTTTATATTAAATTAAATATATAAAATTATGCCTGTTGATAACCTGTAGATAACTATTTTTTATTTTTTTGTCATTTATTTTTTTGTCATCCCATACTTCTTTTGTTATCCTACCTTTCCTTGTCATCCTGCATTTCGTGCGGGATGACAGAAAAAAAGAGTCTCATCCATCTCCTTTTGTCATCCCACTTTTTTTGTTATTAAGGCTCGTGAAGGATCGAGGAATCCCTTAACAGGCTTTGGCAATAAAAGACTGCTATTGACCACACTATTTTTTTTGTCATTCTTTAGCCTTTTGTCATTCCGCACTTCGGAATGACAAGAAAGGAAAGTCACGAAATGACAATCCTCCCCCTGTCATTCCTTGCGAGCTATAGACGAGTAAGGAATAAAAGAGAGGACGGGTTGATAAAAAAGAGAAATATGGACAAAAATTGGCACAAAGTTTATAAAGATAGAGAAAAAAATCTCAATTTTGTGATATTTAGCTGATATTAATTAGAAATATTTTATTAATGTTAAACCGAGAACAGGAGACGTTCGTCGGGGAACAATTTTTCTGAAATTTATCTAATATTTATTAATAATTTATAGTTTTTATCTAATTTTTCTATAAATTTAGCGTCGTGAAACGTTATAATGATAAAACAAAAAAGACCTCTATATTCAATAGAGATCTTTTTATTGGTTTTGATTTAATTCTTCATTAACAGCACACATAAGTTCATCTGGAGGCACTCCACTGCCTTTAACGATCGCGCTACCCCCTCTGTTGTTTCTCCCTCCCCAACGATCTATTCTTAATTTTTCTATTTTATTCATAGTTTTACAAAATTTGGGGATAGGAAAATGAAAAAATGATTTTTTATGCATTGCGTATACCCATCTTCCGTCAGGGCGTTGCCGAGCTGAAATATATGCGTGGTATCCATCAGCAAAAACACCCATACCTGCTTGAGCTCCAACTTCTTGTATCATTGCCCATCCTTGACCACCACCAATTTTTTTATAATCCATATTAAGAGGGATTGATTTACCACGGCCTGAAATATGTTTTAATATACGTTTCTCAACATCATCTACTATACCCTTATAAGCATCAGGATCTCTTTTATCTATTTCCCCGCTGATCCGGAAATGTCGATATGGCTCAAAAATCCATGCAAGTTGTTGAAATAGTAATAGATCATTAGGAAAAGGATGTATGCTTGGAACAGTATCATGTAGATCTTCCACGAATACAATCTGAATCAACTTAGGATTGCCAATAAATTCGTCCTCGTGGCCATGTTTTAATACAGTATATGAGGTAGAAATATCTTCATCACAATCAAGCGCATAAACGTTTGCTTTCGGTTCATTATTTTCATCGTGGAAAAGAGTGGTGAAGAACCCATCACGAATTGCTGCATATACTTGTGTACAGGTTGCTCGCGTAGCAAGATGATCCACTCCTTCATGATGATTAAAGTTTATTCGTGGACCACTTTTCTGGCGGCGCGGTCTCCCCGATACATATCCATCAAGTGCAATAGAATAAGGGTCAGTTACGCGGCAGAATTTTCTCCATGACATGGGCGGGTCATTTGGGCGCATAAAAAGCTTAACAGCCATTGTTTTCTCCTCCTTTTTTAGGAACTACGAATTAGAATAGTAAATATTTTGATATGAGTCAAGTGTATAAAAAAAGAGCCTACAGGCTCTTTTTACTTTTTATTTATGCGTTTTTAAAAAGTGCAAGCCGCCATAAAGTCCTGATTTGTCGCCCAATTTACTTTTGACAATGGGGGGCGGGTTAAAACGATTTTTTTTAACATTTTCTCTGGTTTGTTTTAAAAATAAGTGAGCGCGCTGAGAAAATCCGCCACCAATAATAAAAATGTCAGGAGACCATAATACTATGCCGTTGACAATCCCTTGGGCTAGGTGTTTTGAAAAATCATTCCAGATTTTTTCATTTTTACAATTTTCAGCTTGTATGCCATAATTTTTATAAAAAGCCCTTCCTGATACATATGATTCTAAACATCCATATTGGCCGCACGACGGCCACTTTTCCCCATGTATATTAATAATTTGATGACCAGGTTCAAATCCTCGAGAAAAAACATCAATTTGTTTATTAACAATTCTAGTCCCGCCAAGTCCAGTACCAATCGCATAATAGCCAACAATCTTATGCCCCTTGCCGGCCCCAAAAGCTACCTCTCCTAAGCCCCCTAAGTCAGTATCATTCTTAATAAATATTTTGCAGTTAAACTTTTTTGATAATATATTAGTTAAAGGCTTATGTATCCAGGAGCTAAAAAGATCTGGGGCTCTTGCCAATCGTCTTGTTTTTTTGTCTATCGTCCCTGGTAAACCAATAATTATGCCCTGTGTTTTGCCCTCTTGAGTAATATTTTCTATAGAAGCGGTTATTCTTTTTATAGATAGATCAAAACTTCTTATTGTTGAGAATTTATCTATTTTATCAATAGTTTTAAGTTTTTTTGAGGACGCAATACGCGTAGATGTTCCCCCAATATCAAGCACTATGTACATAACTAATTTGTGTTATTGTTTATTGCATCTATTGTATCAACAGGATCGACTCTTGACAATAAGGCGAAAGTTTGTAACACTGATAATAATGTTAGTTCATTAAATTTGAAGGGAGGTTGGATAGGTGAATTATTCCGAGGACAGACATGGAAGAGAGTGTCTAGAATTAGCACAAAAGTCGAAAGGTGATATGGGGTTTGGCGCTTTGCTAGAAAAAAATGGTAAAATTATTGGTCGAGGATGGAATAGGCGCTCAACTCCGCAAGAACGTAAATTATTGAGCCATGTTGATTATAAAATTGATGCTGAACAGGCATGTATTGCTGATGCATTACTGAATAATAGAGATGTTCGGGGTAGTGAGGTTTATGTTTTGGGCATAGTTTTGCGTGGAGCTGAAAAAGGAAAACTGAGTACCAGAAGAGGCAGAGTTTTTATTTGTAAGAGATGCCCACACACATTTATTCGTTTTGGAATCCCAGTAAATATTCCACGATTTGATGGGTGGGTTAAACTTAGCCCGGAAATGGCATTAAAAACAGCGAAAATAGTTAAAAAAACTTACGGCAGGGGATATTGGCAAAGGTTTACGCAGAAAAAAGAAAAATAAAAAGAGACCGTTTAGAAAATTAAGCGGACTCTTTTGATTTTGAAGAAGACTTGACAGAGAGGATTTTTTTAGCTACTATTATTAATAATTGATCTTTTACAGAACAGAAAAGGAGACAAATTATGAGTGTTGATATGCGTGAGATAAATACAGAAGTCAGAAAGATTATGAAAAGACATGGTGTTTCATATAAAACCGGATTTCTTGCCGAAAAGCCACTGCGCTGGATACCCTTTGATCAGCGTAATCCATCAGAACAATCCCGATGCTATCAGTGGCTTGACACAACAGCGCATACGCTCCCCGAGTTGATTGCGCAGAAAGCGGTACGTAAACGTGTAGAAATGTTAGAGACCCCATCATGGTTATTTGTTGATTTAGATAGAGAAGTCATTAACCTTTTACTATTGAATTTTACTATGATTATTCATGCATACTTTAGAGAGACATTTCCTTATAGTAACGTTGGTGAGTTAATGCAGGATGAGAGTATAAAGTATGTGCCGCCACAGCTTGCCATACCAGCATGGGAGCTTTCAAAAATTGTGGGTATGCATCCTGTTATGTCATATTGTTTGTATAGTCCTTGTAACTACTATATACCTGATCAGAATAAGGCATTATCCTTAGATAATATTGAGTTGATTCATTCGTTTACCAATACGCTGGATGAGAAGTGGTTTGTATGGGATCATCAGGTTGTTGAGAAAATAGTGGCACCAGCTATTCCTGCATTACTTAAAGCGTACCTATTGTGTAAGCGTAATGATCCTCCGGTTGATGCAATAGTTTATTACCTTTCTGTTGCTACACGGGCGCATGAAAAAGCAGTTGATGTTCTTGAACGAATGCGCGAGCACTGCGATTATCAGACATATTTTGACCAGGTACGATTGTTCTATTCATTTCCAAAAAATGTTGTTTTTGAAGGCGTGGATGAACTTAAGGGAGAGCCGCAAAACTTTTTTGGTGAAACAGGAGGACAGAGTCCGTTTATGCACCTTCGTCTTGCTATATTAGGCATTGATCATTATAAAGATCCATACTTTGCAAAAATGCGCGATTATATGCCAAAAGAATTTCGAAGTCTTATTGAATTGATAGGTGATTCAAAGATTCGTCAATTTGTACTTGATTGCGTGAAAAAGGGAGAGGCAAGGCCAGTACGTCGTTATAATGCGCTAGTAATGTCAATTCTTGCATGGGAAGCAGAACATATTACCTTGGTTGATGATTATATTAAACAGTACGGCGAGGTTTATGGAACGGGTAAGCCACCGCTTGAATGGTTAAGACACCTGTATGATAAAACAAAATCAAAGCTCATTCTCTAGGTATAAAAAGCCCACCTCATTTGAGGCGGGTTTTTGTTTAAGACATTTTTCCTTCAGACGCATACAGAATACATATCGCGCTTCCCTAAAAAAGTGTTATACTAAAGGGCATGAAGAGTATTTTTATCATCATTTTGGTGCTCATGGTTGCTGGTATTGGGTATTACGTTTTTAGTCAGCCAGTACCGCAAGCACAAGAGATTCAAGTGGCTCCACCTATTAGTGAGGGCGCGGTCGATAATACGGTGAGACAAGAGCCAGTCGAACCGCCTCCTGAACCAAAACCAAACCGGGTAGATTTTTCGCAGTTTCATTCGCTCTTTCGTTTCTCAGGAGAGATTCCCAATGGTTGGAAGGTTGAATTTGTACCTGAAATCATTGCATTCAACATTTATAATCCTGAAAGTTCTGCGGCAAGTATTAGAGAACAATCGCAGATATTCATCCGGTACTTTGAAGCAAGCAGATTTTTAACACTTTCAACTGTTGATATTACTTTGCGCGAAGAAACAAAGAGCAATGGCCATCCTGCGGTGCGTTATGAAATTATTAAAAAGCCAGGAGTTCCTAACTTTCCTCATCAACCAGGTTGGCGCAATGAGAAACACCGGCTTATTGATATTCGATTCACTAACAACAGCCCTAGTTTATTTTATGTGTTCACCTATACTCCCTCACTTGAAGAGTACATGTTTGATGATTTTATTAATTCGCTTACCTTCCATAATGATCTAGATAGTATATATCCGCCGATTGATAGAATATTAGAACGATCTGTTAAAAAATCGTTTGGACTGAAAGTTTCACCAGAAGACTCTCCTATACAACCAGAGCGGTTTTCTGGATATCACACTGGCGTTGATTATGAAGTGTTTGGCGAGGAGTTGGAAAAAGACGTGTTCGTACGAGCAATATGCGGCGGTAAACTCCGTCAAAAGCAAAACGCTGATGGGTATGGCGGCGTTGCGGTACAAGATTGTCTTTTACAAGATCAAGCAATAACGGTGGTGTATGGTCATCTGAAACTCACAAGTATCATACTTGAAGTTAATTCATACATCGCACCAGGAAGCGAGATTGGTATCCTGGGTGCACATCAGAGTATAGAAACAGATGGTGAGCGCAAACATCTTCACCTAGGCATCCGCAAGGGAACCATCGTAGATATTCGTGGTTATGTTGAAAATGAATCAGAACTTACAAATTGGCTGGATCCTCGTGCGCTTCTTTCTTTTTGAAATGAAGCGCTAATGAGTTAATACGAAAGCGTTGTTTAGTTGGTAAGGGACCATTTTTTATTTATTTATACCATCCTTGGGCTTTAAGAATTTTGCGTAAAGCCGGGTCATCTAAAGAAACTGGTGGGAGATAAACGCCAATGCGTTCTCGATCCCAAATGGCACCAGTTTTTTTCTTTTCACGAGGGGTTGTGAAGCGATATTTATAAAATAAGGCACGAATATAGTGAGGTGGTTGATCTGAAAAAGGATTATGGCGCATCAGAGAAAGGGTGGCTTTATCATTTTTAAGAAGTTTTGCCATAAAGTTTATAAACCACGGGTCATAGCCGTACGGAAGAGAAACACCTTCTGAGGTTATGCTAGCGCGAAAGGGTAAAAACCACATAAGCCAATCAAGCCGTAAATGATACGGAGCAATTTGGGGTGGCGTGCGTTTAAGATCCCCTGGCTTGCCCATAAATTCATATTCATGCCAGGTAGTTTCAGAGCTGATTACGTTCTCGTTTGTTCCTTCAACAATTACTTCGTAGCGAGGTCTGGTAATAGATCCAAACGCACCATAGGTGCCTACCAAATGTAAAGAGTTATACGAGGTATTCATTACTTGACGGCGAGAAAGCATATTGCGTATGGGATAATAACTTAAAAAAGCAGTAATAACTGTGATAAGGATGATAACATAAGCAAAAACAGGCGTAGGAGCGGAGAGCAGCCCTGGTTTAAAGTGAAACAGCGCTCGAAGTTGTGCCCCGGAAAAGGTAGGGATGACAAGCACCATGGTGAGTAATCCAAGCCAGGAAAAATTTCCACTTATAAATAACCATCCGTGAAAAAGTAAGGTGAGACCTCCTGCAATTGCGGCAAATGGTTGAGGCGCAAAGTAGAAAAAAGGGACTATTAGTTCAACAAAATGATTAAACCCGACGCCGAATTGGTGAATCCATTTTGGCAGCCAGTGAAAATACCAACTTAAAGGGTTAGGCATAGGCTGGGTTTCATAATGGTAGAAAAGGCAGGTAAAATCGCGCCAACATTCATCGCCTCGGAGTTTAATAAGTCCTGCGCCAAACATGGTTCGAAAAAGCAGCCATCTGAAAAGTAAAATAACCAAAAAAGAAGGATTGGTTTTTACTGATCCAAGAAAAACAGCAAAAAATCCTGCTTCTAACAGCATGGATTCCCATCCAAACGCAAAAAAGGATTGACCAACATTTGTAAAAGAAAGGTATAAAATCCAAAGCAGCAGCCAGGTAGTTACTGAAACGCCAGTACCAAATCGTTCAGAAAATCCTAAAAGCGCAAAGAGGGCCAGTCCTACCCCAAGCCATCCAAAAATGGTAAAGGCGACATCGGTTGATATCCATTGAAAGATGCTGGGGGCATTTCTAAAACTAATGTGTTGGATAAATTGAGGGACTGGGAGGATACCTTTTTCTCCAACAAGGGGTTTGAATTGGTGCACAATTGCAATAAAAGCAATAAGATATATCAGAGCAAGCGCTCGCTGAAATATAATTTTGGTAAGCCAATAACCGGTTATTTCCATAACACATTGTCTAAATATGAATTGTTTTTGGTGGACCTGGGCGGAATCGAACCGCCACCACTGCAATGCGAATGCAGCGCTCTACCACTAAGCTACAGGCCCTTTATTGAGATATTTTTAAAACAGATTTTAAAGCACTTGGGAGTTTATGTATACCATCATCACCACTGAAATGTCTCATGTTACGTTCTATAATTATTTCAGCATGTAACTTTTTTTTAAAAAACTCTTTTCCATAATGGAGTGAAACCCAAGGATCATTATCAGAGTGTATTACAATAAATTTTTTACAATGAGATATTATTTTTTTCCAGTTGATAGGTTTAGTAAAAAAACTATTTAGCTCTTTATACCCTAAGTTTGAGGTAAATCCAGCAATAAGAACAGCACCACCGATTTTTTGATTTTTTTGTAAGGTTTCACAATATCTCAGAATAGTGATACAGCCTAAGCTATGGCCAACAAAATAGCAGTTTTTATCTGGAATCCCTACTGTTTTTGTCAAATGCTTTAACCATGCGTTCATGTTTGGATGATTTGTGTTTGGCATAGCAGGAACGTAAACCTTAAAACCTCTTTTTTCTAACTCGTTTTTCAGCCAAGGTCTCCAGCCTTCTTCTGGATATCCTTCCCAGCCATGTATAAGAAATGCTCTTTTAGTCATGATACCAATTAATTTAGACAATAAGTTATTAGTTTTTTAATTGTATCAATTTTTACCTTGTTTTGTAAAGATAAGAGTTGACGGAAAGAAAATATTGCTTATACTAAGTGATAATTATGAAATATTTTATTAAAACATTTGGGTGTCAGCAAAACACTGCTGATTCAGAGCGCATTGCATCATACTATCAAGCGCGCGGTTATACACCGGCAAACAATTACGAAGATTCTGATGTGGTGGTAATTAATACGTGCGTGGTGCGCCAGCAAGCAGAAGATCGAGTGTACGGCTTGGCTCAAAATTTACAGCCATTAAAGGATAAAAATCCAGATTTTAAAATTGTGGTAACCGGGTGCTTAGTGGGCGCAGCAGCACGCGAGCCAACCGGGAAACTAGTGCGGCAAATGAAACGACGACTTCCGAATGTGGATGAATTTTTGCCTATTGAAGAAGTTGGTTTTGAGTATCAAGCGATTCGCGACGATAAAGAGCATGGATGGGTCCCCATATCTTCTGGATGTAATAATTTTTGCACGTTTTGTATTGTGCCGTTTTCTCGCGGCAGAGAAATCTCGCGGCCATTCCAAGAAATTATTGACGAAGTTAAACATTTAGTACAAGTTGGATATAGCAAACTTACGTTGCTTGGGCAAAATGTTAATTCGTATGGCTCGGATCTGGTTAAGAGACATGAAGATAAACAAGTTAAATATTATGAGCTTCCTGATGGCAGGAAAGTAAAACCAGTAATAGTAAAGCATTTAGGCAGGTATCGGATTCCTACACTTTTCCCGTATCTTTTAGAAACAATAGCCAAGATAAAACAATTTAAAAAAATTTCATTTATTTCATCAAATCCTTGGGATTTTTCAGATGAGCTGATTGAGGTCATTTCAAAATACAAAAATATTGATCGTATACTTCATTTACCCGTGCAAGCGGGCGACAATAAAGTGTTAAAGCGCATGAATCGATGGTATACGCGGGAACAATATATGGATTTAGTTAAGAAAATCAGAGGTAAAGTTAGGGGGGTATCATTTACTACTGACATTATTGTTGGGTTTCCGGGAGAAACAGATAAGGCATTTCAAAACACTATTGATCTATCTAGGCGCATTAAGTTTGAACGAGCATTTATTGCATGTTATTCTCCTCGACCCGGAACTGTTGCAGCACAGTCACCGCAATTTAAAGACGATGTGCCGTATGAGATAAAAAAACAGCGCTTTCACACGCTTGATAAGTTTATCAACTACAAATACCGAAAAGATAATTAAATCGGGGGTTTGACTCCGGATATACACAAGATATACAAAATCAGGAGTCAAGCTCCCGATTTTTTTTGCAGTTTATTAAAAAAACAAAGATATAGCATATACAAAGCCAAGTACTGCGCCCTCTACAGCTTTCGCAAAAGTTATGACTAGAATAGACGAGAGAGGGATAGAGAAGAGAAATAATCCCATCAATGCTACAAAGAGTCGTATGTTTTTACTCATGATGCCCTCCATTTTAAGGGGTAAGGTACAACAAGGATATTATATAACACTGTTATTTAAAGGGCAAGACCACTTATCCACATTAAAGATTTTTTATTTTAAAAAAGAAATCCCGCCAGCAATGTGGCGGGAAGCAGTTGGTCTGCTTAGTCCTTGATGCTTACAACCATTGCAGCCAGGCAAGGAGCGTGCCGATCAGCGTCGGAATTGCAGCATACTTCACCGTTACCACCAAACTGACTATGGGGGCAATAGAGAGAGCTGACCGTACACCTCTCCAACCATTGATTGCATAGCCCATCACTGGAGCCATGAGGATTAGAGCGCCGGCAAGTGTTGCGAGCATTCCTAAGCAGAACTGTAGAGCCTCTGGAAAAGTCATGACGTTCCTCCTTTTATTATGTAAGCATGTGAATTACCATGCAATTTTCATGGTAGAGGTTATCGGTTCTTCCGATATTATATTATGTTTATATTATACCACATTTCGCCCAAAATGTCAAGAGCAGATTTCCACTTTTTATACTTTTTCTAAGGCCTGTTTCAGGTCATTTATAATGTCATCCGGATCTTCAATACCGACCGAGAGGCGTACTAATCCATCAGTCAGTCCGCGTTCAAGACGTTCTTTTTTAGGAACTTCAGCATGCGTCATAGTTGCCGGGTGGGTAATCATGGTTTCAACTGCCCCTAAACTTTCTGCTAAAGAGCACAGTTTAACGTTATTCATTAGTTTTTTTCCTGCACTAATGCCACCCTTAAGTTCAAATGAAATCATGCCAGAAAATCCACTCATTTGTTCAGCTGCGATATTATGTTGTGGATGAGATGCAAGACCTGGATAGGTTACTTTTTTAACTTTTGGATGACTTTGTAAAAATTCTGCTACTATTTGACCACTTTCACAATGCCGCTTCATGCGCAAAGATAATGTTTTTACTCCTAAAAGCGTGAGCCAGCAATCAAATGGAGACGGCACGGCGCCAATAGTTTTTTGTACAAATTTCATAGCTTCATATATGTCTTTACGATTCGTAATTAAAATGCCGCCAATAAGCTGATTATGGCCGCTGATATATTTAGTGGTTGAATGTATTACAATATCAGCACCAAATTCAAGTGGACGGAGTAATGCGGGTGTGGCAAAGGTGGAGTCAACTACATAGATAAGTTTATGCTGTTTTGCAATATTTGCCATTGCACCGAGGTCGGTTATTTTTAAAAGTGGGTTAGTGGGCGTTTCAATCCAGAGCATTTTTGTATTTTTTCGAATTACTTGTTTTACTTTTGGCGGGTTTGACGTGTCAACATAGGTAAATTTTAAATTATACTTTGTCAAAATGTTATTAAAGTGACGAGAAACGCCGCCATAGACATCATCGGAACACACCACATGATCACCTGCTTTTAAAAGTTTGGTACAACTGTCAATTGCAGCCATGCCAGAGGCGAATGCAACACCATATTTTCCTCCTTCAATTGCTGAAAGATTTTCTTCCATAATTTGGCGTGTAGGGTTTGCTGCGCGGGTATAGTCAAATCCTTTATCTTTACCAACCTGTTCTAATACATAGGTTGCGACAGAATAAAGCGGTGGAATAATCGCGCCGGTTGTTTTATCTGGCTTAATTTTTGCCCGCACTACAAGCGTATCAAATTTCATATATATGGTTGGGTTATTATTTATTAACAATGCCCCGACGAGGGATCGAACCTCGATATCATTCTTAGGAGGAATGCGCTCTAATCCGTTGAGCTATCGGGGCTCTATTTAGTTATGAGGTTGGCTAATTCTAGAAGAAAGTTTGTTCGAGTATTAATAATTGCCAAAATAATTAAAATAACTGCGATAACTATGCTGATACTAAGAATTCGTTTGAGATCTTTTACTAAGTACTTTGTTTTATTTTCTATTTCGCTCATTTGATAATTTAAAAATTGATTAGAAATTTGCCCACGATGTATATTGTAGGCAACTTTATATTGTTGTCAATGTATAATTAATTTGTTATTATGAATATAATAATAAGCTATTAATTATTTTTTATGTTAGGAAAAGAAGGAAAAATAAAACCAGAAGATGCTGAAACTATTATTGGTGCAGGCGTTAAAGTAGAAGGGAGTTTTTCTGCGTTTGGTAATGTAATTATTAAGGGGCAGCTTTTAGGCTCCTTAGAGACAAAGAGTAATCTTGAGTTGCGAGAGGGCGGAAGAATTGAGGCAGATATTGTAGCAAAAAATGCATCAGTTGGCGGTGAGGTAAAGGGCAATTTTGATGTGGAAGAAAAAATTGAGCTTGCCTCTAGCGCCAAAGTTTCAGGAGATCTTACGTGCCGGGTGTTGGCCATTGAAGAGGGCGCAGTATTAAATGGACGATGTAGCGTTGGCGGTGGAACACCAAGTGCTGTTCCGGAGGAACGAGAAGAGGAAAGAGAGGAACGAGAAGAGGAATAATGGAGGCGATATAAGTCGCTGATATTACCCAGCACTCAATTTTGTAAGCATCTGTATTTTAGAGATACAAGGTTTTCTTGATAATGAATTTAAACTAAATGTGATGTTCACAAAAATTGAGGGCTGGGTGCTCGAAAATTAAAATTAATTTTCTCTCATGTATTTTTATATTTACGATTCTTTTCTGGCGAAAAAAAAATATGCCAGGACTATTTCGAAGATAGAAATTCGGCTTGCACGGCTAGGCATTGATGGTAAAAAACGCCAGCTGACAGTTTTAAAGAATGTCAAAGAAATGGTAAATGATATATTAAAGCACGAATCCCCCACCATTGTTGTCGTAGGGGGAGACGAAACATTTTATGCTGCAGCAATTCCTATGGCAGGCTCTCCCGCCGTTTTAGGTTTTATCCCAACTGATTCTCACTCAAGCGTTGCTCATGTGCTCGGTTTGCCATTAAATGAGTATGCATGTGATGTGATTTCAGCACGGCGAATTGAAACGGTAAGTTTTGGCAAGGTTAATAAACAGTATTTTTTTTCATCCCTTGAGTTTACTGCTCATAAAGTTGTTTTAAATGTTGATGACACCTACCAAATTATTCCTAAGCGAGTAAAATCTATTAAGGTTATTAACCTAGATTTGCTACAATTTGAGCAGTTGTCAGAAGAACCAGATTTTAAAAAAATGGCATCTAACCCAAAAGATGAATACTTAGAAGTGTTGATGGGTACGCCAGGACAAAAGCTTTTATTCTGGCAAAGAAAAGAAAAACGTGATAGTTTATTCTTTGTTAAGAAATTAAAAGTTGATGCAAAGAATCCTAAAGATGAGGTTAACATTACCCTTGATAAAAATAAAATAGTAAAGACTCCTGCAGTAGTAGAATTGGCTCAAGAAAGACTAAAAGTAATTGTGGGGAAAGATAGACTTATTTGAAGAATAAATTGTTCATACGTTAGTTTATGCAAGATATTACAAAATATATTGAGCATACCAATGTGAGACCAACGGCAACCACCGTAAATATTAAAAAACTATGTCAGGAAGCAAAAAAATATAGTTTTTATGCAGTGTGCGTGAGCCCTATTTACGTTGCATTAGCGAAAAAAAAATTATTAAAAACAAATATTGCTGTTGTTTGTGTAGTTGGATTTCCGCATGGAGGATCTGTCACTAAAACCAAAGTCATAGGGGCGAAGCAAGCAATAAAGGCGGGAGCTGATGAAATTGATATGACCATGAATATACAAGCGCTTAAAGATAAAAATTATAATTATGTACATGATGATATTAGTGCCGTGGCTCGGGTAGTACAAGGGAAAAAAGTGAAAGTGATTATAGAGACAGGATATTTAACACACGATGAGATAAAAAAAGCTGCCCAAATTGTAGAGGAAGCAGGGGCACATTTTGTGAAAACATGTACGGGGTATGGGCCGCGTGGTGTGCGCGTAGGCGATGTTCAATTACTTTCTCAGACATTGAAACAGATAGGCATTAAGGCGTCAGGAGGGATAGATACTTATAAAAAAGTTGTATCAATGATTAGGGCCGGTGCTGATCGTATTGGTACAAGTCATGGGCCGGAGATAATGAAATCATTAAACCATTAAAACATGAAGATTTTATTTGTTGCTTCTGAATTAAATCCATTGATAAAAGTAGGAGGACTTGCTGATGTTGTTGGATCGTTAGCAAAAGAAATAAAACAATTTGGGCATGATATACGGATTATATTACCGTTTTATCAAAGTTTAAAAGAAAAAAGTTTGGATCCTTTAAAAAAAATTGCTGATATAAATATAAAGATTGAAGGAAGCGATGAGCCCGTCTTAGTATATCAGACTATACTTGATCACATCCCCCTCTATCTTATTAAAAACGACTCATATATAACCAATGGCGATATATATTTAGAAGTCAGTGAATTTTCGTCTATAGCTCGATTTTTATTTTTTTCACAAGCAGCGGTAGAGCTGTTAGGGGAAATTGATTGGCAGCCAGATATTATTCACGTTCATGACTGGCAAACAGGCATCATACCGCTTCTTATTAAAATCAAGGGGTTCCCTATTAAAACGGTATTTACGATTCATAATTTACTTATTCAGGGCCAATGGAATTATAAACAGAGTTTAGACTTTTTAGGACTTACGGGCGATGAGATTTCGTCGTTAAAACAAACAAAACAAGGTTTGTATGGCAAAGATCTTAATATTGTTCAGCAGGCGCTTTTAAATGCAGATGTGATTACGACGGTCAGTCCACAGTATGCCAAGGAAATAAAAACAGATTCATCATATGCCCGTGGTCTAGATACAGAGATTGTAAAGCGAGCAGATGATATATATGGGATTCTTAATGGCATTGATACGTATGCATTCAATCCAAAAAGTGATCCATATATACCAAAACAGTACTCAATTAAAACACTTGATGATAAAGGAGAAAATAAGCTTTATTTACAAAAAAAAGCCGGTTTTAAACAGGACAAAAATATACCATTACTTGGCATGGTAACTCGCTTAGATATACAAAAGGGCATTGATTTTCTGGCTTCTGCAGTAGACGATATGGTAGATATGGAATGCCAGATTGTTTTTTTAGGAACTGGTCAAGAAAAATATGAAAATATGCTTAAACAATGCGCTCAAAAATATCCTAAAAATGTAGCAGCATATATTCGGTTTGACGTAAAGCTTGCTCAACAAATATATGCGGGCGTAGATATATTTTTAATGCCATCGCGTTTTGAGCCATGCGGTTTGAGTCAGATGATTTCTATGCGCTATGGTACTATTCCAATAGTACGAGCAACTGGCGGGCTTATTGACAGCGTAGAAAATATAACTATAAAACAAGGGTTATTTGGAAAGATAAAAAGTATTAAAGGAACTGGTTTTTGGTTTGATGCTCTTGATAAAGAAGAGTTTGTAACAACTCTTAAAAGAGTATTACATATATATTCTCAAAAAAAATTATGGCGTCAAATTCAGATCAATGCTATGAATACTGATTTTTCATGGAGAAAATCAGCTCAAAAATATATAAAATTGTACAAAAAACTTTTTCAAATCTAATATGTTTCAAAATTTTAATGTTCTAATATTTTTATGACCATAAATTGGTACGGACAATCATGTTTTAAAATACAAGAAGGACAAAGAACAGTATTACTTGATCCCTATGGCCCAAAAAAATATGGGTTACGCGGCCCTCAACTTAAGGCATCAGTAATTTTAGTGACTGATCCTGATGATGTAAAAGAAACTCAAAAAAAACTTAAAGAAAAAAGTTTTTTAGTGAGCGGACCTGGCGAGTATGAAGTAAAAGACATTGTTATATATGGCATTTTTTCACCGCAAAAGAAAGAGTCATTAACTATATACCATTTTGAAATAAGCGGAATCAAATTTGGTACCCTGGGGGAGATTGATAGAGCGCTTACCGATGAAGAACTTGAATCCTTAGATGGTGTAGAAGTTTTATTTGTTCCAGTCGGCGGAAAAACAGTAATGAGTGGTAAGGGCGCGATTGAAATTATTAATGCGCTTGAACCAAAGTTGGCAATCCCAACGTGTTTTAAAATTCCCAAGCTTAAAGCTGATTTATTTTCAGTGAGTCCGTTTTTAAAAGAGGTAGGGAAAAAACAAGTAGAAAAAATGAATAAATTAACCCTTAAAAGATCATCCTTGCCGCGCGAGGGAACAAAAATTGTAGTGTTACAGTCAGGAGGGTAAAAAAATTATGGCAAATAAAGATAAAATCCCCTGGTATTTAGCATGGATAATTGGCATTATTATTTTTGTCACATGGTTTTTTAATCTGGACTACCTTTGGAAAGGAAAGCAAAGCGCAGATTCATTTATGATATCAATTAAAGAAGCGATTTCTGAAGTGTTAAAAGGCTTTAAGGAAACAGGACAGGCGTTGCAATCATCAGATCCAACAGACTCTCCCTTGCCATTAGATAAAGAAAAATTAGATAAGTTAAAAGAAAAAATATTACAAAATGTCCAAGAAGAAATCACAAAATAAGTCTCCTCAGACAGAAAAGAATACTAATGAGCTAAAAGAGGTTATTGAGCCCGTAGGCCTTGAAAACGAGGTTCAGCTTTCATATATTGACTATGCAATGAGCGTGATTGTATCTCGTGCTTTGCCTGATGTTCGAGATGGATTAAAGCCAGTACACCGACGTATTCTCTATGCCATGCACGAGATGGGGCTTAAACATAGTGCAAAATATAGAAAATCAGCTACGGTTGTGGGATCGGTAATTGGGCGTTATCATCCACACGGCGATCAAGCTATTTATGATTCACTTGTTCGTATGGCTCAAGATTTTTCTTTGCGTTATCCCTTAATTGATGGTCAAGGTAATTTTGGAAGTGTCGATGGGGACCGTGCTGCCGCTTATAGGTATACGGAAGCGCGTTTGACTCCTTTGGCCGAAGAAATGCTTGCTGATATTGAACAAGAAACAGTTAATTTTATGCCGAATTACGATACTACTACGGAGGAGCCGCAGGTTTTGCCTGCAAAACTGCCAAATTTATTACTCAACGGTTCAATGGGAATTGCGGTTGGTATGGCTACCAATATTCCGCCGCATAATCTTATTGAAGTATGCGATGCCATTGTTCATTTAATTGATCATCCCAAGGCAGAGATGGATGATTTATTTGAATTTATACAAGGGCCTGATTTTCCAACCGGTGGTATTATTTTCGACTTCGAAGCAATTAAAAGTGCGTATGCCTTAGGCAAGGGAGGGATTGTGGTACGCGCAAAAACAGATATTGTTGAACGCGCTCAAAATCACTATCAGATTATAGTGCATGAACTGCCCTATGTTATTAATAAGACATCGCTTTTGACTCGGATTGCTGATTTGGTAAGAGATAAAAAGTTGCAAGACATTAAAGATATCCGCGATGAGTCTGGCAAAGAAGGAACGCGGATTGTATTTGAGCTTAAAAAAGGAGCTATTCCGCAGAAAATATTAAACCAACTGTTTAAACTCACCGAACTTCAGCAAACATTTCATATGAACATGATTTCATTAGTGGATGGTATTCAACCGAAGGCATTAGGGCTTAAACCAATGTTAGAAGAGTATATAGAGCATCGGAAAACAGTGGTGTTGCGGAGAACTGAATATAATTTACGGGTGACAAAACAACGAATTCATATATTAAATGGGCTTAAAATAGCGATTGATCATATTGATGCAGTTATCAAATTAATTAAGCAGTCAAAAGATCGCGAGGCTGCCAAGACTAACATACTAAAACGATATAAATTAACCGAAGTTCAGGCAGATGCTATTTTAGATATGCGGCTTCATCAACTCGCAAATGCCGATAGAAATAAAGTATTAGAAGAATTAAAAGAAAAAAGAAAGTTAGCGCGTGAGTTAAAACAAATTTTAGATCAGCCCAAAATAGTGCTTCAAATAATCAAACATGAGCTTAAAGAGCTAAAAGAAAAATATGGAGATGAGCGTCGAACTAAGGCGGTAAAGAGCGGTGTAGAAAAGTTTAAAGAAGAAGATTTAATTTCTGATGAGCCAGCGGTAATTATTCTTACGCGCGACAACTATATTAAACGATTATCTCCAAAAAGTTTTAAAACACAAGTTCGTGGTGGAAAGGGCGTAGCAGGTTTGAGTATAAAAGAAGAAGATAGGGTCTTACATTTGATTACGACAACCACGCATGCAAACTTGTTATTTTTTACAACCAAAGGAAGAGTATTTCAATTAAAAGCATATGATATAGAGCAGGCAACACGGATTGCAAAAGGAAAGGCGCTGGTTAATTTTTTAGAAATAGCTCAGAACGAAAAGGTTTCGGTGATTTTACCTGTTTCAGACTTTAAAGAATATGAGTATTTGGTAATGGTGACAAAACATGGCGTGACTAAGAAAGTGCCGCTTGAAGCATTTCAAAATGTAAGACGATCAGGACTTATTGCATTGAAGCTTAAGAGTGGTGATGTACTAAACTGGGTTAAGCCAGTAAATAAAAGGGACGAGCTGGTATTAGTTTCTGCAGGCGGGAAAGCAATTCGATTTAAAGATAAAGATTTGCGGCCAATGGGCCGTGTTGCTGCGGGGGTTCGAGGTATGAGGCTAAAAAAAGATGATGTTATCGTTGGCATGGGTGTTGTTCCCGCTTCTGCCAAGGCTCGGGATACGTATAAGCTTCTTGTTATTACTGAGCATGGGCATGGCAAGATGTCTGAAATTAAACATTATCGGATCCAAACACGAGGAGGAGTTGGTATTAAAACAGCTAATATATCTGATAACGTTGGCAAAATTGTTGGTGCTATTGTGATAAGTGAAAAAAGTCTTCCTTCGTATATTTCTGGTGATCTTATGTTGGTATCTCGCCTTGGACAAATAATCCGTTTGCCGCTTAAAAGTGTTCCGACCATGGGGCGTGCAACACAAGGGGTAAAGTTAATGAGATTTAAACAAAAAAATGATAAAGTAAGTTCATTTAACCTTATATGACAAGCTTAATTCAACAGCTTATTAATCAAGGATATTTAAAAACGCCTGAGATTATCTCTGCATTTCGTCGCATCAAGCGCGAGGATTTTACAATCCCTGAGTTAAAACATGAGGCAGAACAAAATTATCCTCTTTCTATTGGCTATCAGCAAACCATTTCTCAGCCGTTGACTGTTGCGTTTATGTTGGAGCTCTTAGATCCCCATAAGGGACACACTATTTTAGATGTAGGGAGTGGATCAGGATGGACTACTGCGTTACTGAGTGAGATTGTAGGTGAGGACGGGAACGTATATGCCTTAGAAAGAATCCCAGAACTGACAGAGTTTGGGGAAGACAATACACGTAAATATAATTTTGTTGCATCAAAACGAGCAGTCTTTATTACCGGCGATGGTTCAAAAGGATTGAAAGAAAAAGCGCCGTTTGATAGAATTCATGTCGCCGCAGCTGCGCCAAAAGTACCCAAGGATCTTTGTGATCAGTTAAAGATTGGCGGAAAACTTGTGATTCCTGAAGGAGCAGACATGCAAAATATTGTACTTATAGAAAAAGTAGATAAACATGAATTAAGGCGACAAGAATTCCCCGGATTTGCTTTTGTTCCCTTGGTAAGTGATAAAAAATAATGTCACACCTTTTTTGTCATTTCACCTTCCTCCCTCGTCATTTCGAGGATATAGTTCAAGAGATCCCATAAAACAATTTATTTATAATGATTTCTAAAAAATGGCTTAATCTATTTTATGTAAGTGTAGCAATTTTATGTGGATTGATACTTTTTACGATTTTGTACTCACTCTCTATTGATAAATCAAAATTTGAATATGCAGATGAATTATTAATTAAGCTAAAAACCAGTAATACAATTTATAAAATCAAAGGACGCGGAATGAATATAAAAGAATGGCATAATGTTATCTCTACATGGGAAGAGGCAGAATATATAGAGCCAAATGTTTATTTTCACATTTCATATATCCCGCGAGATAATTTTTATCATGAACAATGGTATTTAGATAAAATACAAGCACCACAGGCATGGGATTTAACAAAAGGGGGAAGTGAAGACGTTGTTATTGCGGTGCTAGATACAGGCGTCGATGTCAACCATCCTGACTTAAAAGATAATATATGGGTAAATGTTGATGAAATACGGGGCGATGGGATAGATAATGATAATAATGGATATGTTGATGATTATTATGGGTGGGATTTTGTACGTAACAGTCCTGATCCACGGCCTAAGTTTGATGAGTCATATACTGAAAATGGTATTCATCACGGCACCTTGGTTGCTGGAATTGCAGCAGCGGTAGGAGATAATGTTGAGGGAGTGGCTGGCCTTTCATATAAAAGTAAGGTTATGCCGTTGCGCGTTTTAAATAGTGAAGGCAATGGAAGTGTAGATCATGTAATTAAGGCAGTGAATTATGCTATTGATAATGGGGCAAAGATTATTAATTTAAGTTTTGTCGGAACCAGTAAAAGCTATTTTTTAAGTGAGGCAGTACAATTAGCATGGCAAAAAGGTATTTTAATTGTTGCTGCAGCAGGAAATGAAACTGCTGGGCAGCCAACTGATTTAAACAAGAATCCGAATTATCCCATTTGTTTAGATAAAGACGAGGACGAAAATTTTATTATTGGTGTCGCTGCGGTTGATAGCGCAGATAAAAAAGCAATTTTTTCTGATTATGGATCTGATTGCGTTGATATTTCTGCTCCAGGGACACGAATCTATGGTACGTTGGTATATAACCCTTCTTATGAGAATTATGATGAATATTATGGAGGATATTGGTCAGGAACTTCAATTGCCGCACCATTAGTTTCTGGCCTTGCTTCATTAGTGTTTGCTATTAACCCTTTATTTTCTCATAAGCAAGTGCAAGATTTTATTTTATCGCAAGCCGATGATATTGATGCAAAAAATCCTCAGTATTCTGGGCAACTAGGGAGCGGAAGAATTAACGCGTATAATACGGTGAAGCACGCACATGAGCAATTAGGGGGGTTGCCGCAATCATATTATATTATCACCGGTGCTGGGTTTGGAGGCGGACCTCATGTGAGAGTGTTTGACTCCGCCGGATTGCCGGTGAGCAGTTTCTTTGCCTATGACGAGCGGTTTTCAGGTGGTGTCTCAGTTGCCGCTGGTGATGTTGATGGTGATGGGAAGGATGAAATCATCACGGGCGCAGGTCCTACCGGTGGTCCTCATGTGAGAGTATTTGATGGGAGTGGCAATGTGAAGTTTCATTTTTTTGCGTTTAATAAAAACTTTTTTGGAGGTATTCGCGTTTCTTCGGGCGATGTTGATGGTGATGGGAAAGACGAAATCATCACGGGCGTAGCTTCAGGAGCTTCTTCGTATATGAGAGTATTTAATGCCGAGTTTTTATTATTGCGGCTTCAGTTTTTAGCATATGATAAAGATTTTTATCATGGGGCCACTATTGCAGCAGCTGATTTTGATGGAGATGGATCGGTTGAGATTGTTACCGGCCCCCAAAGCAATCATGGACCGCAAGTACGCGTATTTGATTTTTGGGGGAATCAGCTTTCTCAATTTTATTCATATGCACGTCAGTTTAAGGGAGGAGTGAATCTTGCAACCATGAGAACACAAGGATATTAGATTTAAGATTTAAAAATTAAGAATTATGACAAAGTCGGAGATACGCAAAGACTATTTTCTAGACAAATATGTGATTATAACGCCTCGTCGTAGTAAGCGACCGCGTGGTGTTATGGCAAAAACAACGTTTAAAAGAACAAGTGAGTGTCCGTTTTGCCCAGCGTATGTAGAGAAAAATCTTGTTATCAAATCGTATCCCACAAAAGACAAAACGTTTCCGTGGTCTATTATGGTATTAAAAAATAAGTATCCGGTTGTCACATACGATAATGATAAAGCATATGGAGAGCATGAAGTGCTTATTGAGACGCCGCGTCATGGTGAAGAGTTGTCTCAGTTAAGCGTTTCAAGAATTGTCGCAATGCTTGAGGCGTTTAAAGACAGGACAAGAAAGATAAGTAAAATTAAAAATATTGACTATATTTTGATTTTTAAAAATGAAGGAGGAAAAGCAGGCGCGACACTTGCACATGCGCATTGCCAAATTTTTGCATCTCAGCTTTTGCCACCAGACTTATCTCAAGAGTTTGTGGCAATGGAGAAGTATCATCGTACTCATCGCCGGTGCCCGTATTGTGATATTATAAGTAAAGAAGAGAAAAGTTCTCGTAAAATTTATGCTGATGAATATATTGTTGCATTTGCGCCGTATGCATCCCAATATCATTATGAAACATGGATTTTGCCGCGGCGGCATGTTGATAATATTGTTGGGTTCAAGAGTGAAGAAACAAAATATTTCGCAAAAGCGTTGAAGGGTATTTTAGAAAAAATTTATAACAAAGGACTTTCATATAATTTTTTCCTTCATCAGGTTATCTCGAAACAGAATCAACATTTTTATTTAAAAATCCAGCCGCGTGAATCAGTCTGGGCTGGGATAGAGCTGGGGGCAGGTATTGTGGTAAATTCTATCGCACCAGAAGAAGCTGCAAAATACCTTAGGTTATAAAATTACAAGAATGTAAATTGTTTTAAGAAAATTTTATGAAATTATCTTGGAAAAAAATAACATCATTGCCTCCCCATGTCTTAGAAAAAGATACAGAAGAGGTAGAGGTAGTTTATAAAGAGAAAAAAAAAGAAAAACAAAAGTTTTCTCGTAAAAAGAAAGATAAGGAAGTAGCGCCAGAAGAATGGCTGCCCGAATCGAATCAAGAACAGTTAGTGGTTGATATTTATGATGATGAGGAGAAAAATATCCTCATGCTTCAATCAACAATTGCAGGAGTAAGGACTGAAGCTCTTGATATTACAGTTGAACCAGATTTAATTGTTATCCGAGGGAAGCGGGAAAAAGAAAAAATCAAGGAATCACACCATTATTATTATCAAGAATGTTTTTGGGGGAATTTTTCTCGTACCTTAGTACTGCCCGTTCGTATTATGCCAGACAAAGTAAAGGCAAGTTTAAAAAACGGAATTTTAACTGTTATTTTACCAAAAGCAGAAGAGGATAAGGGAAGTGGGAAGGTTGAGGTAGAAGAATAGATAGAAAAATTTCTAATATTTAATTGTCTAACACCCAAAAAAATTTTTAAAAATTAGGATTTAAGAATTAGTAATTGGAGCGGTAGGTCCGATGTAGATCGGACTGAAGCGACACCTATGGGTCATATTAATTTAATGAAAACAGAAAAGAAAAAAATATCTGCTCAAAAACGGATTATTTTCTATTTTGTAATGATTATAATTATTATTGGTGGATACTTTTTTGTTTTTGATACAATCTATGCTTCTGCTATTTATCCTGGTATATATTGTTGCAATGATTTTTCATTGAGCGGTTTAGGGCCGGAAGAAGCCAGGACGTTATTAGAAATATTTATTGAAGGAGTTGATTCAAATGGGTACACATTTTACGCAAACACAGAATTAGGAGAAAAAAAAGCGATTATTTATCCTAATTTAATTGCGCTTACTGATCCAGATTTAAGTAGATCATTGATCCATTTTAATATTGAAGCAACCATAGAGAATGCCTATGCAGTAGGTAGAGAAGGAAATATTTTTCAACGAACATTTAAAAAAATATCAAGCATTGCGTCAAACAAAAAACTTGATTTGATAGTAGCTGTAGAAGAGCAAGAGATACAACAAATGTTGCAAGTTCAATTTAAAGAATTAGAAAAACCCGGAGAAAATGTCCATATTGTTATCTCTGATTCGGGCCTTGGATTAGAGCCAGAAGTTACTGGTTTTACACTAAATTATGAGCATGCTACTACGTCTCTTAAATATAATTTAGAGCAGTTTAGGTCTGATGGCATTCGGATTCCCATAGTGGCGCAAGAACCAGACATAAGCTATGGAGAAGCCTTGGGCGTGTTTGTCTTAGCGCAAGAAGTATTTGATAGGGGACCATATGTGGTGTCATATCAAGATAAAACATGGGAAATAGAGAAAAAAGACGTTGGCCAGTGGCTTGAGTTTGGGCGTGATAATGTAGGTTTTGTAAAACTAAAATTTAGTTTTGAGCATGTTTATCAGTATTTAAATACAATTGCCCAAGAAATAAATATTGAGCCGCGCGAGCATCATATTGTTATAGAAAATGACAGAGTTACGAATTTTGAAGTGGGCGCGCCCGGTTTAGCGCTTAATATAGATAAAAGTATTCACGTTATTGAGAACGCCGTTTTAGGTGATAAAAAAGTTGAAAATATTAATTTAGTAGTAGAAACAGCAGAGCCGGCATCATTGCCCGAAGACGTTGATAATCTTGGTATTAAAGAGCTTATTGGCCGAGGTATTTCTAATTTTAGTGGTAGCCCAAAAAATAGGCGGCATAATATTAGAGTAGGTGCAGAAAAACTAAACGGGATTTTAATTGCACCAAATGAAGAATTTTCTTTAGTTGAAGCATTGGGAGATATTGATGAGGAAGCAGGATATGTTCCCGAGTTGGTAATTAAAGGTGATAGAACAGTCCCTGAGTATGGTGGCGGGTTGTGTCAAATTGGCACCACCACGTTTCGCGCCACGCTTAATGCAGGTCTGCCCATAACTGAGCGTCGCAACCATTCGTATCGGGTGGCATATTATGAGCCAGCCGGTATGGATGCGACTATTTATCTCCCCAAGCCTGATTATCGGTTTATTAATGATACAGACCATCATATTTTGATTCAAACAAAAATACAAGGAGATGAATTGATTTTTGAATTTTATGGGACGTATGATAGGAGAATAGTTAAAACTGAAGAGCCTGAGATTTATAATATTGTTGATCCAGGTCCGCCCCGATATATTGAAACTGATAAATTGTTACCAGGAGAAAAGAAAAAAGTTGAGTCCTCGCATTTTGGCGCTAGTGCTAAGCTTAAAAATACAATTGTCTATGCCAATGGTATTGAGCGCGTTGATCTGTGGCGCAGTTATTATAAGCCATGGCCAGAAGTATGGATGGTAGGGAGAGAAATAAAGAACACGGATGAAGCAGATAATAACGAGTAAAATAAATTTATTTTATTCGTGATAATTTATTTAATGAGCATTATTTAGTTATCTATGAATGTTACAGAACTTGCCAGACGATTAAAAATTACCCCAAAGGAGCTTAAGGATGAGCTTCCAAAGCTTGGTTTTCATATTGGTCCTCGTGCGATTCAAATTCCTGATAAACAAGCAAGACAAGTAATAGATCTCTATAGACAAAAAAAAGAAAAAGAACAGGTCTTAGAAAAAGCTAAGAAAAAAATTGTACAAAAAAAAGAAGAAAAAGAAAAAAAAGAAGAAAAAGAAGAAAAAGAAGAAAAAGAAGAAAAAGAAAAAAAAATAGTAAGGATTTCATCGGCCATTCAAGTATATAAGCTTGCAGAAAAATTGAATTTACCCGTGGTTACGGTGATGAACGAATTAATTAAAAACGGGGTACTATCGAGCGTTAATGAAAATCTTGATTATGAAATAGCAGCCATTGTTGCACAAAATCTTGGGTTTTCTGTTGAAAAAGGAGAAGAAGAGGAGAAAGAAACAGGTACATTGGTTAAGCAAAAATTTCAACAAGCACTTAAGAGCGCGGACAAAAAAGAGCTCCGTCCGCGTGCTCCCGCTGTAGTGGTAATGGGGCACGTTGATCACGGCAAGTCGTCAATCTTATCAGCAATTCGTGAAGTTGATATGACCTCTCGAGAAAAAGGAGGCATTACACAGCATATTGGTGCGTATTCAGTTACAAAAAATGACCGCGAAATTACTTTTATTGACACCCCTGGTCATGAAGCGTTTGAAAGTATGCGTGCGCGCGGGGGCGAGGTAGCTGATATTGCCATTCTTGTTATCTCAGCTGATGACAAGATCCAGCCGCAAACCCTAGAGTCAATTAAGGTTATACAAAATGAAGACTTGCCATTTATTGTAGCAATTAATAAAGTTGACAAACCAGATGCAGATGTAAAAAAAATAAAAAAAGAATTATCTGAAATTAATTTAACTCCTGAAGATTGGGGCGGCAAGGTTATCACGATCCCTGTTTCAGCCAAGACAAAACAGGGAATAGAAGATTTGTTAGAGACGATAAATTTAGTAGCCGAGATGCATAAAGATACACTGGTAACAAATCCGAATGGTACACTTATTGGTACGGTGATTGAATCGCATCTTGATCATGGGTATGGGCCAGTGGCAACATTAATCCTGTATAATGGCACATTACGACGAGGAGAAAATGTAATTATTGGCTCTAGCTATGGCCGCATCCGTTCCATTAAAAATCAGCAGGGTATATCATTAGAGAGTGTGAGTGCAAGTATACCGGTTCAAATTTTTGGACTGAAAAATGTTCCTCAAGTTGGTCATATTGTGGAAGTAATTAAAAATAATCGAGAATTTAAAAAAAGAATTAAACAGATAAGAGTCAGTGCTCCGGCAATAGAATCTTCTCAGGGAAAAGAAGCGTCAAAAGGGTCTCAATTAAGGGTTATTGTGCGCGCTGATGTTTTAGGGTCGCTTGAGGCAATTATCCATTCATTGGGAAAATTAGAGCATTCAGAAGTGAAGATTAAAGTTGTTAAAAAAGGGTTGGGGAATATAACAGAATCTGATGTTGACCTATCTCAGGCGGCTCATGCTTGGATTATTGGATTCGGGGTTGATATAAATGCTCCGGCAAAGCAGTTGGCGCATGAGCTCAGATTAAAAATATCTTTCTACACCGTGATTTATGATTTAATTAGTGATGTAAAACAAGAAGTAAATAAATTATTGCCTGAAGAAATTGAAGAAAAGGAGCTTGGAAAAGTTGAAGTATTAAAAGTGTTCCAACATAAAGGCAAAGAAACCATTGTAGGTGGCAAGGTAACTCATGGTAAGGTTATAAAAAATGTACTTGCTCGTGTGTGGCTGGAGGGCGAACAAGAATTGAAAGGAGAAGGTGAAATTACGCAATTGCAAGTTAACAAGCGTGATGTAGACGAGGTAAAAGAGGGGGCTGAGTGTGGCATGAAATTTGTTGGAAATGTAGATTTTATTACTGGTGATGTTTTAGAAGTATATAAAGAAATCAAAAAGAAAAAAACAATTTAATAATTTAATTTAAATTTTATGAAGGGAATTATCTTATCGGGAGGTACAGGGACAAGAATGTCTCCCTGTACTAAGGTAACTAACAAACATTTACTGCCGATCTATTCAAAACCAATGATCTATTACCCATTAGAGACATTGGTAAATGCTGGGATTAAAGAAATTTTGATTGTGACGGGCGGTAATAGCCCAGGCGATTTTTTAAAGCTGTTAGGCAATGGCAAAGAATTTGGTTTAAAAGAGATTCACTATACGTATCAAGAGGGGGCAGGCGGTATTGCCGAAGCCTTGGGATTGGCAGAAGATTTTGCTGATAATGGCAAAGTAGCAGTTATTTTAGGAGATAATATTTTTGAAGGCAGTGTTAAATCTGCGGTTAAAGATTTTATGGATCAACCTATGGGAGCAAAACTATTTTTAAAAAGAGTGACAGACCCAGAACGTTTTGGTGTTGCTGAAATTAGAGGCAAGAAAATAGTGGGCATTGAGGAAAAACCTAAAAAGCCAAAAAGCCAGTATGCCGTCACGGGTTTATATATGTATGATGAAAAAGTATTTGATGTAATAAAAACGCTTAAGCCATCGCGGCGGGGAGAGCTTGAGATTACTGATGTAAACAATTTTTATATCAAACAAGGCACCGCGACGTTTGAATCTGTAAAAGGTTTTTGGTCAGATGCAGGCACGTTTGAATCATTATTACGGGCGTCAAATTTGGTGGCCAAGAAAGCCAGTCAAAGCAGTTGATTATTTAAGGCAGTATGTTAGAATATTCCAATATTCTAATGTATTAATGATTGTCTATGTTAGCAATTAAATTTTCTCGCAAAGGCAAGAAGAACCAACCGTTTTTTCGAATTATTGTGTTAGAAAAATCCAAAGATCCATGGGGTGATTTTTTAGAAGATCTTGGCTTTTATAATCCCTTAACAAAAGAGTGCTCATTAAATGAAAAACGAATAAAGTATTGGATCTCAAATGGCGCTCAGCCAACCGGTTCAGTACATAATTTATTAGTTAATAAAGGAATTATTAAAGCTGAAAAGGTTAATGTTACGAAGAAAAGGGTTTCGAAGAAAAAAGAAACACTCAAAAAAGCTATGGATAGAAAAGAAGAAAAGAAACCAGACGAAAAAAAGGAAAAATTAAAGAAGGAGGACAAAGAGAAGGAGACCAAAGAAGAACCCGAAGAAAAGAAACCAGAAGGAAAGTCTAAGGAAGATAAAAAAGCCGCCCCCGAAGGGGGCGAGCCTCGCCCCGATGTTACATCGAGGCGGGAGGAGAAGAAAGAGGAGAAGAAAGAGGAGAAGAAAGAGGAGAAGAAAGAGGAGAAACTGCCTAAAAAAGAAGCAAAGGAGGAGAAAAAAGAAGAGGGGGGAAAAGAGGTGGAAAAGTAACTTGACAAAAAAATTAAATCTGTCATACTATAATATGAAATACCAGTCTGTATGTTATGGAGCCGAAAGGTCGGACGGCTGGATAATATGAATTGTATGTAAGTATTAAGAATTATGGCTGCAAAATATCAAGATCAAGAGTTTCTTGAGAATCTTATTAAAGCGCTTGTTGCTAATCCAAATGATGTGAGCGTAACACGCAACGTAGACGAAATGGGTGTTCTTCTTTCTTTGAAGATTAACCAAGAAGATATGGGCCAAGTTATTGGTCGTCAAGGATCTACTGCACGTTCAATCAGAACATTGCTCAGGATTGTTGGATTGAGGAATAATGCCCGTGTCAATCTTAAGATTGAAGAACCTGAAGGATCGACGCGCAAGAGGCCTACTTCAAGTTCTGATGACGAATTGAAGTTATAAAATTACTCCCAATAAAAGGGTGACAGAAGTCGTTGCTTATTGGGTAGCGATTTTTGTTTCAGTAACAAGGATTATTTTTTTATGCAGTTTGATATCATTACTATTTTTCCTGATATATTTGATCTTTATTTTAACACCTCAATAATTAAAAGGGCACAGGAAAAGAAATTAGTTGTCATCAAAATCCATGATCTTCGCAAATGGACTGCTGATAAGCATAAGACTGTTGATGATCGACCGTATGGCGGGGGCCCGGGCATGATTTTAAAAGTCAGGCCGATATATGAAGGATTAAAAAAAATCAAAGCAGCTTCTCCCTTGTCATCCCGCGCTTCGCGCGGGGAGACAAAAAAAGAAGTGTCATCCCGAGCGAAGCAAGGGACAAACGTTATTTTATTGACGCCGAAAGGCAAACAGTTTGATCAGAAGATGGCTAAAAGATTTTCAAAGTTAGATAGAGTAATTTTAGTATGTGGAAGATATGAAGGCGTTGATGAACGAGTAACAAAATTTATTGATGAACAGATTTCAGTTGGTCCTTATGTTTTGACTGGTGGAGAGCTTCCTGCTATGATAATGATTGATACAATTACACGGTTAATTCCCGGTGTCATTAGCCCTGAATCCTTACAAGAAGAAACTTTTTCTTTCAGAAAAATCAAGAAAAATAAATTAGAAATTAAAAATTCGGAATTAGAAATTTTTCATGAGTATCCACAATATACTCGTCCAGAAGTCTTTACATATAAAGATACATCTGGTAGAATAAAATCGTTCAAAGTGCCAAACGTTTTATTGTCAGGTAATCATAAAAAAATAAAGCAGTGGCGCGAAAAATACGTTCGTTGACAATTTAAATAAAATGCTTATCAAAGACAGAGAATTTACCCTTCAAAATTTTTTTGAAATTTAGAAGGGTGAACCAATCTATTCTTATAATTCCTAAGAGCGAATCAAATGAAAAAATTTATTTTTACATTTGTGAGCCCTGACGGAATTTCAAATTTTACTTAATATATCAAATTCTTGTTAAGAGAGTTTGATCCTAGCTCAGGATGAACGCTGGCGGCGTGTCTAAGGCATGCAAGTCGAACGGTCCGATTCGTCGGATAGTGGCAGACGGGTGAGTAACACATTGGTAATCTACCGGAAAGTGGGGAATAACCTTGAGAAATCAGGGCTAATACCGCATGTGTTCTAATGTTGTTTACATTAGAATAAAGGCCGCAAGGTCGCTTTCTGAGGAGCCTATGGCCCATCAGGTTGTTGGTAGGGTAATGGCCTACCAAGCCAATAACGGGTAGCAGGTGTGAGAGCACGACCTGCCTCATTGGGACTGAAACACTGCCCAATCTCCTACGGGGGACTGCAGTCAAGAATCTTCCTCAATGGCCGAAAGGCTGAAGGAGCGACGCCGCATGCAGGATGAAGCTCTTCGGAGTGTAAACTGCTTTTCTGGGAGAAGAACCTTCGGGTGACGGTACCTCAGGAATAAGCCGCCGCTAACTTCGTGCAAGTAATTTTTGTCTTATCAAAGAGCGCGACTTCTTCGAGTAATCGAAGTTGAAAACTCAGCTTATATGCTGGAACCCTATAAGGATTGCTGCGTTTCGCATAGAGCGAAATACCTTATGGGCAATCAGCAGGGAAGTTGTCCCGATTAGTCGGGATTAACCCCTCAGAGACTGATTCACTAAATAATATTTAGGTGAAGAGATGACAGGTACCAAATAATTTGGATTTAAACTGTTATCATACGCTGAGGGTCCTTTATAATCGAAGCGAGGGTCAAAAGAAAAATTTATTTTTCTTTTGCGCCCGAACGAAGATTTCAAGCTTTGCTTATTTAGATAAAGGATCATGAGATAGTCCGTAATCGATATAGATCGATACAGCCAGCAGCTGCGGTAAGACGAAGGCGGCAAGCGTTATCCGGATTTACTGGGCGTAAAGGGTGCGTAGGCGGTCTGACAAGTTTCTGGTTAAAGTCCTTTGCTCAACATTGGAAATGCTGGAAAAACTGTCAGACTAGAGGCCGGGAGAGGCAAGCGGAATTGCCGGTGTAGGGGTTAAATCCGTTAATATCGGCAGGAACACCAAATGCGAAGGCAGCTTGCTAGAACGGTTCTGACGCTGAGGCACGAAAGCGTGGGGAGTGAAGAGGATTAGATACCCTCGTAATCCACGCCGTAAACGCTGGATGCTGGACATTGGAAGTGTCGACCCTTTCAGTGTCGCATAAAAAAGCTAACGCGTTAAGCATCCCGCCTGGGAAGTACGGCCGCAAGGCTAAAACTCAAAGGAATAGACGGGAGTTCGCACAAGCGGTGGACCATGTGGTTCAATTCGACGATAAGCGAAAAACCTTACCAGGGCTTGACATGCTAGAAGTACCCTGATAGAAACATCGGGGGACCGTCAAATCGGAGTCTAGTACAGGTGCTGCATGGCTGTCGTCAGCTCGTGCGGTGACGTGTACCCTTAAGTGGGGAAACGAGCGGAACCCCTACTGCCAGTTACTAACGGGTAAAAGCCGAGGACTCTGGCAGGACTGCCGGTGATGAACCGGAGGAAGGTGGGGACGACGTCAAGTCAGCATGGCCCTTATGCCCTGGGCGACACACGTGGTACAATGGCCGGTACAAAGGGTTGCTAAGCCGTAAGGTGGAGCTAATCCCATCAAAGCCGGTCCCAGTTCGGATTGAGGTCTGAAATTCGACCTCATGAAGCTGGAATCGCTAGTAACCGTGTATCAGCACGGCACGGTGAATACGTTCTCGAACTTTGTACTCGGGTGCCTTGCAGCTCTAAAAGCTAATCCGTTGAAATCGGATCAAGAAGACTATAGACTTTTTGAAGCGAAATTGCAGTCCCGACGCGCGAGTGATCGGGATGAAGGGCAAAAGTAGCATTTTCCAGCTTGAGTTTTCGTTGAGGCTTTATGTATTGACGACCCTGCGAGTACATGGGGAAGTTATCTATAGATGAAGTACATAAAGTATAGAAGACCAAGATGGAAAAGAAATGTTTCTAGAGTGACCAAGGGAGATCTCGTGAAGTCCTCGGAATTTATCTTGACATGACTTTAAAATGGTAGTAAACTAAAACCGAGGTATGAATAAAAGTAATTTTATTTCAAAAACTTCGCGAGAAGTCAGCAGAGCTCATAGTACTCATCGAAATCCTTATAAAAGAAATTTGAGACTTAAGGATCCAGTGGGGAAGGAGCAAATCCAAGGAAAAGAAGAATTAAATCCTTATTATATAATTGGCTTTATTGAAGGAGAGGGATCATTTTATGTAGGCATCGGCAGACATAAAACACTCCGAAGAAAAATAGATATTAGACCCGCATTTACTATTGAACTTCGTGCAGATGATCGTGAGATTCTTGAGCGCATTCTTATTACAATCGGATGCGGCAAGATATATGATTGTTCATACGAGAGATATGGATGGTATCCGCATGTAAAGTATAAGATTGGAAGTACAAAGGAAATGAAAGAGTTTTTGATTCCTTTTCTAGATAGATATCCTTTGCAGGCAAAAAAGGCAGAAGTTTACGCTTTATTTCGAGAGATTGTTTTAATGGTTCGCAGAAAAGAACACCTTACTGATAAAGGATTTAAGAGAATTCAGTATTTACGTAATGAAATGCGTAAGTTCGGCAAAAAGCATAATTATAAAAGGGATTTTAATCCTTCCTTGGAAACCGCCAGGATACGGGAAAACCGTTCGTCCGGTGGTGTGGGACAAAAGATAAAGTAATTTACTTATTGATCCCAATACTGCCCGTCAAGTCAAGGAAGCCGGTAATACCCGAAAGTCCACGTTCGTGGGAATAAGGTAGGACTGGTAACAAGGGCTAAGTCGTAACAAGGCAGCGGTAGCGGAAGCTGTCGCTGGATCACCTCATTTAGAGGACTGGCCTTTTGCCTTTATAGGCAAAAGAGCAAGGTCGACCTCCTCACTTGCAAGCAAGTGAGGAGCGAAGATTGGTCTTCTCTGTCTTTGATAAGCATTTTATGGTTTAAATAAAGTCAGTTGACGATACTGATTTTTTACTATCATAAACTTGTTATATCTGAAAGAGTATGTTAAAATATATTATGTTTTTGGGCGCGTAGCTCAATGGGAGAGCGTCTTTCTGATAAGAAGAAGGTTGAAGGTTCGATCCCTTCCGCGCCCACCATCAAACCGCTTGACAAAACCGGTTTTTTTGTTAAACTTATGTATAGATAGTTATTTTACAAAAAGGAGGTTTTTCATGACAAGAATTGTCATCATTGGTGCTGGTGTATTAGGTACTGCAATTTCTTATACCTTGAAGAAATGTTTAGAAGATACGGTTGATGTGTTATTACTAGAAAAACATGACGGACCTGGTCAGGAGACCAGTCAATTCAATAGCGGCGTTCTTCATTCTGGCATTCATTCAGAACCTAAATCTTTTAAGGCACGATTTGCAAGAAAAGGAAATGTAATGGCAAAGCAGTTTTGCAAAGACAACGATGTTCCATTGAGCGAGCAAGGTATGCTTATTGTTGCCACATATGGTGATCTTGTTCATTTGGCAATGAGAGGACGCGATTTTTTAAAAATGTATCACAATGGCAAAGATCAAGGTATAAACATGAAAATTTTAATGTCATGGAACATTCCTCATATAGAGCCTTATATACGCGGCGCAGGAGCGTTATATATTCCCTCAGTAGCAGTGGTTGATTCGGTCGCATTTGTACAGGCATTATTTAGAAGCGCAAAAGAGGCTGGTGCTCGTTCATTGTTTAATACAAAAGTGGTAGAACTTGAGGCGGTGGGGGAGCGTTATCATATACGCACAGAAAAATTCGCAGACGTTTATGATATGGTGATTAATGCCGCAGGACTATATGCTGATGAAATTGCAAAAATGGCAGGTTTTAATCAGTATACGGTTTATCCATACCGCGGAGAATATTACGAAGTACTGGGCAAAGAAAGAGAATTGGTTAACCGCCTTATATATCCGGTGCCCATTACTGGTTCAGCTGGGAAAGGTATTCACTTTTTGAAAAAACCTGATGGGCGGTTGTTTTTAGGACCAAATGCACGATTAGTGCCTACGAAAGAGTATTATGAAGAAGATAAGACTCCGCCAGAAGTATTTCGCGATGCTGCGGTTCGATTTTGCTCTGATCTAAAGAATGCAGAGCTTCGCTGGGCGTATTCAGGAATTCGTCCAAAAGTGGTACAAGAAGATGAATTGCACAACGATCCTGACTTTATATTCTCAGTTGATAATGAAAAACCGTTTTTATTAAATATTATTGGGTATGAATCTCCCGGTTTATCAGGTGCACTTGCAGCTGCTGAGTATGTAAAAGATGTAGTAAACAAATACATAAAGTCCCGCTAGTTCGGGACTTTTCATTCCCCCTTGTCATCCCACCATCGTTGGGAGAGAAATAAATGTTGTTTTTCTCTTGATTTTTGTTACAATATAAACAAAGGGCACTTGGCGCAGTTTCCGCCAGAGGCGGATCAGCCTTTGGCTGAGGTTAGTTACGTAATTGAAAATGTGGGCTCGTAGTTTAATGGTAAAACGCTTCGTTGACATCGAAGAGAGCGGTGGTTCAATTCCACCCGGGCCCACCATTAAAAACTATATTAAAGTCAATGCCAAAGATAACACTTTTAACCAAAGATTCATACCTTGCAATAATAGAAAATAGTGCAGGGACAAAGCTATTTCAAAAATTTTATGTAAAAGTAGATAAAAGAAAAATTGATGCGGTAAAAGGTGGCCGATTTTCTTGTGCTTTTTTTGTGTCCTTTATCTTACACAATTTTAATCTTATAAAACAAGCGCATATAACCGTAGACTCTACGCTTGATGATATGGAAAAATCCGGTTGGAAAGAAATTAAAAGACTACGAAAGGGTGCAGTTCTTGAGTGGGAAGAAAAAGAGTTTCCAGATAAAAGTATACATAAGCACCTTGGTTTTTATATTGGGAATAATCAAGCAATAAGTAATAGCACCCGTCATAGAAAGCCCGTTCGCCATCATATGACGTTTGGTCCGCAATCAAGTAAAAAATACCGTAAAATAATTGCCATGTATTGGCATCCAAAATTTAATTAACGTTAAAAAATTTATGGTAAAAGAAAAAATTGAAATACCAAATGTTTATGAAAGTGCTTTATTAGAGCATGAGCGTCAGCTATTTGAGATAGATGAAGAAAAGTTTTTACGCAAGGCACATCAAAATCCAGAACATTATAAAATGGTTTTAATGGATTTAAGAAACAGTTTGGAGCGATATTTAGATAAAGATTGTCGCAGAAATAAGCAGGGTGAATTTTTAGAAAAAATAGAAGTGTTTCTTGCCACATTATATAGAAAACTCCCTAAAGAGTTAAATGATAAAGTAGAAGATATGGTAGAGCACATTTTAGATCATTATTCTGAGAATAAAGAATATTATGCTCGAAAGGGAGAGGAGCAAAGAGAGCAGGCCTTGCGAGAGCTTTTAGATAAAGCTGGCATAGAGGGCGTAATTGATAACAAGAATGGAAAAGAGAAAAAATAATATATTTGAGAAAAATATGTCACCAGAGAGAAAAAACAAGACCTCTCTAAATTTAGAGTTTCTAGAGAAAGAGAAAAAATTTGCTTTTCTTAAAGAATTAAGAGAACAATTCCCTAAAGCAGAAATATATTTAGTTGGCGGTGCAGTCCGCGATTTATTATTAGGGAGAGAAACCAAAGATTATGATTTTGTAATTCGCAAAGTTCCTGCTAATGAGATAGAGCCTTTTTTACAGAATCGCGGAACAGTTGATTTAGTTGGCAACACCTTTGGTGTTTTTAAGTTTATCCCCAAAGAGGATGATTCGCATAATAAAATTGATATTGCTTTACCGCGAAAAGATTTTGCTTTAGGCACAGGCGGATATCGTGACGTTGAAATACAATCTAACCCTGACCTAGCTATTAAAGAAGATTTGTCTCGACGCGACTTTACCATTAATGCAATGGCAGTAGAAATCAAAGACGGCAAGTATAAAATTGTTGATCCATTTAACGGACAAAAAGACTTAAAAAATAAAGTAATTCGCGCTGTTGGCAATCCTATTGACCGATTTAAAGAGGATTATTCCCGCATGCTGCGCGCCTTGCGATTTTCATGTCAGCTTAACTTTGATATTGAAAAAAGTACATGGAAAGCGATAAAAAATAAGATTAAAGGACTTAATGAAATAAAGCGCAATGTTGAACTGTCTTCACGAGGGTCTATTGCTGAGCCAAAAGTTATTGAGCATCGCGTGGTACCATACGAGGTAATTGCAAAAGAATTTTTGAAGTCATTTTATGAGAATCCGGTTCGCGCATATGAATTATATGATGAAAGCGGTGCGTTTGAACAGTTGATCCCAGAGCTTCTGAAGATGAAAAATTGTCCTCAACCAGAGCAATACCATACTGAAGGCGATGTATGGGCACATATTCGTATGGCGCTGGGAAAATTAAATTCAGAGGAGTTTCAAAAAGAATTTGGTAGTGAACCATTATCAAAAGAATTAATTATTGCAACGTTATTTCACGATGTTGGCAAGCCATATACGCTTCAAACGCCTGAAGAGCATGGTGTTGATCGTATTCGTTGTAATGATCATGATAAAGTTGGTGCAAAAGTATTAGAGCAAATATGCGAGCGTTTAAAATTATCAAGTCCTCCAAAAGTTGGTGTTGATTGCGAAAAAGTAGTATGGATGGTGGGGCACCATTTACTGATAGCACACAGTAAGGGCGTAAAGTTAAAGGCCAGAACGATTGAGCGATACTTTTTTAACCCTCAAAATCCAGGAGATGATTTAATTAAGCTTGCGTTTGTTGATATTTCAAGCACTATTTCCTCAAGTGGAAAACCAGATTTTACTCAATATAATTCATTGCTTGAACAAATTAAAAATTTTAAAAAGTTAAGTCCTACTAAAAAAGGGTTACCTAAAGCATTATTAAATGGCAATGAGATTATGAATGAATTTAATTTAAAACCAGGGAGAAAAATTGGAAAACTAAAAGATTTAGTACGCGAAGAACAACTGCAGGGAAATATAAAAACAAAACAACAAGCAATAAAATTTTTGAAAAAGCATATATAATTTTTTGTCATCCCCCTCTTGTCATCTCGCCCCTCTTGTCATCTCGCCCCTCTTGTCATCTCGCCCCTCTTGTCATCTCGCGCCTCTTGTCATCTCGCGCCCCCCTGTCATTCCGCACGGATGTGCGGAAAGACAAAGAAAGAGAGTGCGGAATGACAAAGAAAGGGCGCTATTCCTCGGTTAAAAGCTGAGGAACTTTTGTTTATTTGAGGAGTTTTCCACAGGTAATTTTGACGGGGTTGACAACTTTTTTATATATATTATAGTATAAGTGTTGTTCATTTCACAAAGAGAGGAGGACATGTTATGTCTTCGAAACAAGCAGTAAATACATGGGAAAAGCCGAAACCAAAGGTTAGGATAGGAGTTATTAGCGGACTTTTTCACGGTGATGCTGGCGAAAGACAGGGCTTATGGCATAAAGCTGCCGAGAAGTTCAAAGATAAGCAAGTTAATTTTGTTATATTGGTTGGTGGGTTAATACGAACAGGCATACAAAAAGTTGATATATTTGGAGAAAGAACATTAAATATGGCCTTAAGAGTCAGGCTCGAGCTTACAAGAGAAAGCCATTACGCTAAAGATAAAGGTAAGTGGACCAAATATGACAGAGAAGCTGCGGAACGGGGTTTTATAGAAGATCGCGCAAAAAGATTAGCTCAGGATATCCCTCAAATAGATGGCATAAAAATATATATTGTAACAAGCCCTGCACTAGATAAAACTCTTGGAAGATTAATAGCTGAACAGCTTGCAGATCAAAGAAAAGATATTTGGTTATGGGGTGATGGGGATCAACATTTTGATGTCAAGCAGGTAGGTTTAATTTTAGGAGTATTTGCTCCTGATAAAACAGCCCCTCCTTTCCGGATAAAATACTATGGCGCACCTATTCAGAGAAGATTATTGGATGCTAAAAAGGGTCCGGTAGAAGGGCTTGGTGATATTAATATTGTTGGAGGCCACTCTTCAGTAGTATTTCATCCAGGCGATTCTGTTGATGATGTTCAAAAGCCATTTCTTTCAGCACCGTCGTTGTATAGTATTTCTAAAAATAGGACCGCAGAAAACCAGACAGGGGTATGTATTCTGAATTTTTATTCAAATGTTGCAAAAGAAGTTGAAGTGGTTAATTATTCTTTGAAGGACTTAGTGGCAAATGAATGGAAATTTATTAAGGCACCGAACGGAACTACCAGAGCTCAAAAGGCAGTCATTAAAACCTTAAAGGATCATGGACGAGAATTAACTATTGGTCGGCTTGAGGACTTTGCTGGATATAGCAGAGATACGTTGGTTAAAGAAATTGATGACTTAAAGAAATTTCGGCGGAGCAGTCGTTGGCCGGGTATTGCCGCGCAAAAAATAGGTGATAATAGATATTTTTTCAATGTTGATTGGGTTCGAGAAAAGACGCGATATACTTTGCCGCCTGTTAAGAAAGCAGTTGATAGATTGATTTTATTTTCGTGTTTACATGCAGGCTGTAAACATACTGATATGCGATATTTCATAGAAGAGGTTCCTCGGTTAATGCTTGAAAATGGAGTGAAATACCTTGTGAGCGCGGGTGATTTTATAGAGGGAGAGTTTCATGGGCTTCACAAGAAGGGAGAACTGGTTGGGAGTAGATTCGGGCCGGTAAACTATACCTATCAGGAGTCGTTAGCGGCATGGTTGGTTGGAACGGCGATTGCCAAGGTTTTTGATGAATTGTTGTTTGCGCAAATTCCATCAATTAAAACCTCAAAAAGAGCGCGCGTAAATCGGATAGATTTGGCAGAAGCGGTACAAAACGCACTGATTGATTTTCCGTATATTCCTGGTAATCATTGCAGATGGACTGAGTATGGCGGGATGGATGCCCTGGCTCGGTTTGAACCTATGCTAGAGACATTTATCATGGAACACATTGAAAAGACTTTATGGAAAGCAGGCCTATGCATTCCTGGAATTATATTAAGACAGATAGTGAGAGATAAGCTTACAAAGCTAGATCATGGCGAAGAATACAAACTACCATCTGGCCTTCCTTTTTCAATATATCATCCCAGCCTTTCAAGGACCATAACTGCTACCATCAGAATCCAGTCAGCATTAGCAAGCGCAAAGACACTGCTGGTACTTACCGGGAACTATCATACGGGAGCTCGTGTTGAAGAATGGGACAATAAAAATAAACAGAGAGTAGGATTGGAGGCTGGTGCTTTGAAGATAAGTAGTCGATTTGAAGACGAGCGATTAAAAACTATTGACTTTGGCGTTGCGTATTTGGAAACTACATTTGCACGAAATCAGATTGTAAAAACAGCGACAAGATTTTTTGGAGAAAAGCGTACTCAGAAAGAATTAGATAGGGATAATAATAAGATCCTAAATCGGTTTGAAAAATGGCACTATCAGGAGAATAACAATCATAAGTAATTCAAAAGGCCCGAATTTCGGGCCTTTTTCATTTACGCTGTTAAATTTATCCTTATTTGCTAGAATAATCGTATGGTCAATCTTGACATTTTGGATAAAATCAATATACTATACGAAAGTAGGGATTTTTTAATTTTAGATAAACCATCGGGGTTGCTCATTCATCCAACAAAACATCAAAAAACAAATACCTTAGTTGGTTGGTTAGTTAAAAAATATCCTGAAATAAAAAATGTAGGGCAAAGAGAGCGTCCAGGCATTGTTCATAGATTAGATAAAGATGTTTCTGGGTTGATGGTTGTAGCACGAACGCAGAAGATGTATGATTTTTTAGTGTTTCAGTTTAAGCAGGGAAGAGTAAAAAAAGAATATATAGCTTTAGTTCATGGAAAGCCGCCTGAAATACATGGTTTTATTGAAACGCCAATTGGGAGAACAAAAAAGGGAAAACTCGTAGCAGTTATAAGCAGAAAAAAATTAAAATTTGAAAAACCAGCATTTACGGAGTATCGCGTGATTAAAAAATATAAAGACTGTTCCCTTTTACAGGTCCGACCTGTCACGGGCAGGACCCATCAAATTAGGTTGCACCTTAAAAGCGTTGGTTGTCCAATCGTTGGAGACTCCCTCTTGTCATCCCGAGCGAGCCGCAAGGTGAGCGAGGGATCTCATATACATCCAAACCGTATTTTTTTACACGCCTCGTATTTAGGGTTTTATGATCTAGGTAAGCAATGGCAAGAATTTCAAAGCGATTTACCTCAAGAATTAAAAAACTTTTTAAGTATTTTACAAAACTAGACATGGCAAAACTTTTTATTATTACGGGATTATCAGGCGCTGGAAAGGATAGTATTACTGATGGTTTGAAAGACGCAGGCCTTGATTATACACGCGTCATTACCACGACAACACGGCCTATGAGAAAAGGAGAGAAGCAGGGGACCCCCTATTATTTTGTTTCAGAAGATGATTTTAAGCACATGATATCAGAAAATAAGTTTTTTGAATGGGCAGTGGTATATACTAATTATTACGGTAATACCAAAGACGCGGTTGATAACGCATTATCCATAGGCAAGCCAGTTGTACTGCGTATTGATTGTCAGGGCGCAGAAACAATTAAGCAAAAATATCGTGGGGCAGTGGTTATCTTTATAAAAGCACCGAGTATAGAAATTTTAGAAAAACGATTACGAAAAAGAGGGCTTGATTCTGACTTTGTTATCAAACAACGGCTCAAAGAGGTAGAAAAAGAAATGAAGTCTTTAGAAAAAAGTGATTATGTAGTAGTAAATGAAGAAGATAAGTTAGACGAAGCTATTGAAGAAGTAAAAAATATTATTTTAAAAGAATCAAAATATGACAGAAGAAGAACAAAAAGACAAAAATAAAGTTGAAGAAAAAAAACAAGAGAAAAGAGAGATCCCTGAAATTAGGTCAGGGTATGTTGTTCGTGTTCATCAAAAAATTACCGAACTTGATGCGAAAGGAAATCCTAAGGAGCGAATTCAGGTTTTTGAAGGAATAGTGATTGCGCGTAAAGGAGGTAATACGCCTGGGGCAACTTTTACCGTTCGCAAAGTTGCTACAGGTGGCGTTGGGGTAGAAAAAATTTATCCTTTGCATTTACCCTCAATTCTAAAAGTAGAAATAGTTAAAAAATATAAAGTCAGACGTGCTAAACTATATTATCTACGCGGCAAATACAAAAAGAAATTAAAAGAGATAAAGGAATGAGAGGTAATCAGAAACATAAGAATTATGTAGTAAAATGGACGCCAGAGTTTGCTTATGCTATTGGCTTGTTGACCACAGATGGATGTTTATCTAAAGATGGAAGACATCTTGATTTTACATCCAAGGATATGCAGTTAGTTAAAACTTTTAAGAAGTGTTTAAATTTAGATGTTAAGATAGGATATAAATCGGATGGGCACGGAAGAATATATCCCCGTATTCAATTTAGCAATGTTAGGCTTTACAAATACCTTCTCACAATTGGATTGACCCCAAATAAGAGTAAAACTATTGGCGAATTGAGAATTCCAGATAAGTTTTTCTTTGATTTTCTACGAGGACATTTTGACGGAGATGGCTCTTGCTACTCTTGCTGGGACAAAAGATGGCCGAACAGTTTTATGTTTAACATCCACTTTACTTCTGCTAGTTTACCTCATCTTAAATGGTTGCATAATCGGGTCAAACAATTGACAGAAGTTAAGGGGGGCGGTATATCTAAGGCCGTGAGGTCTTGGCAATTAGGGTATGCCAAAAGAGATTCACAAATTCTTTGGAAAAAGATGTATTATAAAAAAGACGTACCATGTCTTTTGAGAAAGCATAAGAAAGTAGAGAATATTCTTAAAGTACAGGCCCAGGTGGCGTAATTAGGTAAACGCGGCGGCTTGAGGAGCCGTGCTCTTCGGAGCGTGTGGGTTCGAGTCCCACTCTGGGCACTTTTGTTTCGGGGCCCGTAGCTTAGAGGGAAAGCGTTAGTATGGCATACTAAAGATCGTGGGTTCGAGTCCCACCGGGTCCACCATTTTAAGCTAAAATTTATGGAGCGAAAAGAGTTTAGCAATTCATATAGAGTAGAAACGGCGGAATCCTCTGAGAACATACGTAATCCAGAATATCTCGAATCTCAGCTTTTGAGGCGCACTACTGATCTAAAACTCGAGGAAGAAGATAAAAAGTTTATTAAAGAGGCCATAGTAGTACTGAAAAGTTCTCATGCCAAGCAAACGCGAGACGAAGGCGATCCGTATATTGTACATCCGTTGCGCGTTGCACTTGATGCTATTGAGAGATCATAGGTAAAAGATCCAGAGGATATAGTTATCACATTATTGCATGATGTCATTGAGGACTCTGATATATCGTATGAAGATTTACAAGCTCGTTTTGGCAAAAGGGTTGCTGATACGGTGAGAGATTTGAGCAAAAATAAGGAACTGCCTAGAAAGGAAATGTTTGATGAGTATCACGAGCGTTTAAAGAATTTACCAAAAGATATACTAAAAATTAAATTACTTGATCGTTTGGATAATCTTCGGTATCTTCATCTATCTCCAATAAAAGGGAAGAAAGATGCCTATATACGGAATACAGAAAAACACTATTTGCCATTGGCAAAAAAGATTGATAAAGAGTCATATGATGAAATGGTTAAAATTATCAATAATTTAAAAGAATCTAATAATTTATAAAATATGGAGAGATCAATAGAAAAAGCAAAAAATATTCAAGATAAAGAGGCAGTTCTTCAGCAACTAGAAAAGCAAGAGAAAAAAGTGCTAGAAATAGCATGGCAGAGTTTTTTGAAAAGCAAGGAAATGTCTGAGGAAGAAGGCCGCTCCTTATCACCTGCAGAAAATGAAGAACTTTTTGAAGAATTTTGGAAGCTCTCGAGCACGCAAAAGATTTATAAGGAATTTAAAAGGTTTAAACAGCCCCTTGATCGTCTTATCAAAAAATTTGCGAAATCTGATCAAGAATCCGAAAGTTAACAAATAGTTTTTTGTAGTACTGCTATTATATGACAGAAGTTTTTGTTCAAAAAATTTTACAAGAGTCGCCACAGACATTTGAGGAGCTTCAGAAATTAAAGCGTCAAGTGGCAAAAGAGACGAAGACCACAATGCCCTCCCAGCGCGATTTACTCTCTAGTTATCGCGCTCTTTTGAAATCAGGCGAAATTAGGCCAAGCCGTACGCTAGAACAGATTTTAGTTTTACGGTCTGTTAGAACAATTTCTGGCGTAGCACCTATTACGGTTTTAGTAAAGCCATATCCATGTCCCGCAAAGTGTGTGTATTGTCCAACTGAGAAAAATATGCCCAAGAGCTATTTAGCAAACGAGCCTGCTGCGGCACGGGCATTACGTAACAACTTTGATCCATATCGCCAAGTCATGACCCGTCTTAGGACGTTATATGAAAATGGGCATCCGGTTGATAAGCTTGAGCTTATTGTTAAAGGAGGGACCTGGGGAAGTTATCCGTGGCCATATGATTTGTGGTTTATCACTCGGTGTTTTGAGGCCGCAAATGATTTTCCCAATGAGAATAATCATACAGAAAAAGATCCATCACTTTTAAGAGAAGGATATTTAAAAGAATTTTTACAAAAAGCAGAACAGCGCTTACTACAAACACAAGGAAAAAATGAAAAAGCGCAATGCCGTTTTATAGGTATAACACTCGAGACAAGACCGGACTGGATTGATTTAGAGAAAATACGGCGCATGCGTTTGCTCGGCACCACCCGACTTGAGATTGGGTTTCAGCACAGCGATGACAAAATCCAGAAGTTAACCTTGCGCGAGCATACATTACAAGATACCAAAGTTGCAGCGAAGCTGCTTAGAGATGCCGGGTTTAAAGTTGATTTTCACACCATGCCGCATCTTCCTGGATCTACGCCGAAAAAAGATTTTAAAATGTATAAAACACTTTTTAAGGATTCAGGGTTGCGCCCTGATATGATTAAAATTTATCCCTGCGTGGTAATTAAGTCTGCAGAGCTGTATCAATGGTGGAAGCAGGGCAAATATATGCCGTATAAAGATAAGGATTTGGTCGAAATGTTGATCAAAGTAAAATCAGAAGTTATTCCGCCCTATGTGCGTATTTCTCGTTTAATACGAGATTTTTCCTCAAATGATATTGTTGCAGGAAATAAAGTAACTAATCTTCGAGAGGTAATCCAGGGAAAAATGCGAAAAAGGGGCTTGCAATGCGAATGTCTTCGTTGTCGCGAGATTGGGCATAGCGTGAAACAATCAAATAAAGATGTACAAACAGCACTGCGTAGCAAACCGCAGCTTTTTGAGTATAAATATAGCGCATCAGGCGGAAAAGAATTTTTTGTAAGCTTTGAAAGCAAAGATAAAAGTGTTGTATTTGCATTTTTACGCATGCGTTTTCCTTCAAAAGATAATAAAGAGATTATAACGTTATTCCCTGAATTACAAGGGGCTGCATTTATACGCGAGCTCCACACCTATGGGCATTTAGTATCATTAGGAAAAATTGGAGATATTTCAAGTGCGCAAGCACAGCATCAAGGATTAGGGAAAAAGCTTATGGCTCGTGCTGAAAAAATAGCAAAAAATGCAGGATATACGAAAATGGCAGTGATTTCTGGTATTGGGGTACGCGAATATTATCAGAAATTGGGCTATAAAAAACAAGGAACCTATATGGTAAAGTCTTTGTAAAAAAGCATTCGCTCTTGACATTTTGTAAAAAAATATGCTAAACTGAGAATATATAATTGTAGTTCATTAACATTAAAGGAGGATAACGGAAAATGTCACATTTTCACGGTTTCACAAAAGAAGAACTCCTCACTATTTACCGGAACATGGTACTCACCCGTAAACTTGACGAAAAGATGCTTATATTGCTACGGCAAGGGAAGGGATTTTTCCATATTGGGGCGGGGGGCCATGAAGCGGCTCAATTGGCTGCAGCTCGTGTTATGCGCCCAGGAGAGGACTGGTTTTATCCCTACTACCGTGATTTGCCCTTCTGTCTTGGGATTGGCATGACCGCCCGTGAGGTGCTGTTGTGCTTTCTTTCCCGGGATGAGGATCCCAATTCGGGTGGCCGCCAGATGCCCACCCATTACAGTCACAAGAAGCTTCGGGTTGTGTCGCAATCCAGTCCTACCGGGACCCAATTCCTTCAGGCTGTGGGATGCGGGATGGCTGTGGCGAAAGAAGGGAAAAAGGAAGTGGTATACGTTTCCGCCGGCGAGGGTACAACCAGCCAAGGGGACTTCCACGAAGCCCTGAACTGGTCCAGCAAAGATAAACTTCCTATCATATTCCACATTGAGGACAATAAGTACGCTATTTCGGTCCATATCAGTGAGCAAACGTCTGGCGCATCTGTATATCATATGGTGGCAGGATATAAGAATCTTGCTCGGTTCCAGGTGGATGGTACCGACTTTTTTGAGTCTTATTTAACGTTTCAGAAAGCGGTGGATCGGGCACGTAAGGGAAAGGGGCCCAGCGTCATTGTGTCAGACGTAGTCCGCCTTTTTCCCCATTCTTCCTCCGATGATCATCGAAAGTACAGGAAAGAAGAAGAGATTGAGGCGGACCAGAAGCGAGATCCGATTAAGTGTTTTTCAGACTATTGTGTCGAAGGTGACGTGATTTCACATGAGGAGTTTCAAGATATTGATAAGGAAGTTGAAGAACAGGTTAGGGCGGATGCCGACTGGGCTGAATCGCGACCACTTCCAGATCCGGAATCAGCCACAAGATTTGTCTATAGCCAGGACAGCTGCCCCTTGCTTTCGGCGGAACCTGAACCAAACTATATATCCGATAAAATCGTGATGGTGGATGCCATTAATCATGCCCTTCGAGAGGAAATGTCAAGGAATGATAAGATGGTAGTATATGGACAGGATGTGGCGGATATGAAAGGTGGTGTATTTACGGCCACAAAAGGGTTAACGATCGAATTCGGACATGATAGGGTTTTTAATTCACCTTTGGCAGAATCATCCATTATCGGAACCGCGGCAGGGATGGCAGTGGCAGAATGGAAACCGGTTGTGGAAATCCAGTTCGGTGATTATATTTGGACGGCCATGATGCAGATTCGCAATGAAGTAGCCCCGATGCGATATCGGTCAAGAAATGACTGGTCCTGCCCCATCGTGATTCGAGTCCCGGTGGGAGGATATATTCATGGAGGACTATGTCATAGCCAATCTATTGACGGATATTTTCTGCACCTACCCGGAATCCGCATTGCCTACCCCTCCAATGCAGAGGATGCCAAAGGTCTTCTTAAGACCGCCTGTCGAATAGATGATCCCGTCATGTTTATGGAGCATAAGGCACTATACCGATTAGCCCAGGCAGCGACACCGGAGCCGGATGAGAACTACCTTCTCCCTTTTGGCAAAGCAAAAATCATTCAGGAAGGTTCCGACCTTTCGATCATTACGTATGGCATGATGGTATATAAGTCTCTTGAAGCATCAAAGAAACTCCACGAATCTACTGGCGCATCCATAGAAATCATTGATCTGCGCACATTAAACCCTATGGATCTTGATACCATAGAACGTTCGCTCAAAAAGACGAATAAAGTTCTCGTTGTCTATGAGGATAATATTACCAACGGTCCTGGCGCGGAGATTTCTGCCATTATTGGAGAGCGGTTTTTTGAGTTTTTGGATGGACCGGTGATACGGGTTGCTGCAAAAGATAGTCCTGTTCCCTTCAGTTCTGTACTGGAGGATCGGGTTCTGCCGCAAACAGAGGACATTGTCACATCCGCTAGACAGTTACTGGAATACTAAATTCAGAGATAAAAAAATTCCCGCTGCAATGAGTCGGGAATTTTTAATTACATAAATTGTTCTAAAAGATCGTTATAATCGATTCCTTCGAGCTCGAGATCCACCAAAGGTTTATCAGGTTCTGTTATTGGTTTTTCTACTTGATAAAATATGCCGAGTGCGAATTCATCTTTTTTTTCAGCGTGTGTGTAGGCCTGTATTTTATCTTTTGTATCATAGTCTGGGTATTTATCTTTAAGATAAAATACTTTTTCTTTAAACCAGTCATGGGTGTTGATTTTGTTAAACGTGGGGCAGGGCGAAAAATCATTAATAAAGGCAAATCCACAGTGAGTAATTGCTGCTTTAATGATTTCTACTGATTGGTTCACATGGCCGGCAAAGGTCCGGGCAATAAATGTTGCTCCTGCGGCAAGCGCTGCAACTATGGGATTTACTGGTTCATCAGTTACGCCTTTCGGATGACTTAGCGTTTTTGTTCCTTGAGGGGTGGTTGGTGAGGTTTGTCCGGTGGTAAGACTATATCTTTGATTATCAAGAATAAGATAGGTTATATCAATGTTAGTTCGCGGCGTGAGCATAAAATGCTCCATACCAATTGAGACCCCGTCTCCATCACCGCCGACACCAAGTACACATAAGTCTTTATTTGCCATTTTAATGCCATGTGCGAGTGGAAGAATACGACCATGGTCAGCTTTGATTACATTACAATTGATATATCCTCCGATTTGACCTGAACATCCAATACCCGTGACACAAACCACTTGATGAGGCGGAATTGTTAGTTCTACCAGTGCTTTTTGAAGTGCTTTGAGGACACCAAAGTCTCCACATCCAGGACACCAATCTTTCCGTGCAATATCTTTTTGATATAACTGATTAAGGCTTTTTTCTTGGTCAGTCATTGCTTATCCCTCCTCTCTGTACAAAGTTTTGCAGTTTTTCAAGAATTTCACGTGGCTCAAACGGTTTGCCTGAATATTTGTTGATTCGAATTACATCTTTATAGAGAATTTGTTCAAGAATGTTTGCAAATTGGCCTGTGTAGTTTTGCTCTATAACTGCTACGGGAGTGTTTTCAGGAAAGTATTTTTTGATTCGTTCTTTGTCAAGCGGCCAGAGGTGGGTAAAGTGAACAAGTGCAGCATTGATGCCATATTTCTCAAGACGATCGAGAACATCACAGAGTATGGCTTTTGTTGATCCCCAGCCAACCAAAATGATTGATGCGGTTTTTATATCCCCGTATACATGAGGATCTTTGAAGTGTTTCCGTAGATACGTATCCATTTTACGCATACGTTTCTCGTGCATTTTGTTTCTTCCTTCAGGAGTTGCATCAATTTCTCCGCTTTCAGTATGTTCAGCACCAATCTTTTTGATTACTGTACCTTCGTGTTTTCCAAGTACAATCCAACTGGAAACACCAGTCGGCGTTATTTGATGTGGCTGAAATTTACTTTTCCTTTTTGCTAAATTTTCAGCGTTGAGTAGTTTTCCTCGATCTATTTTTATCTTTGACAGATCTGGTTTTGGAATTCGTTTTTTTCCTTCGGCAATGGTTTGGTCGAGGAGTACAATAACCAGTCCTTGGTATATCTCGGCAAGATTAAATGCTTCAGCTGCCATAAATAAGCATTCTTCATGATCTGATGGTGCAAGAATAATTTTTGGGATGTCGCCATGACTTCCCGCTTTAACCAAATCAAAATCAGCTTGTTCTGGTTTGGTAGGCATACCAGTATCGGGCCCGGCACGTTGGGCATCAAGAATAACAGTAGGAATTTCCATCATTGCCGCATGTCCAATTCCTTCTATCATTAAGGAGAGTCCTGGTCCTGAGGTTGGGGTGTAGGCGCGCATGCCAGCAACGGCAAATCCAATAACTGTATGAATGGCTGCAATTTCACTCGATGCTTGAATAACCATACCGCCATATTTTTCTATATACTGGCTCATAAAGTCCAGATGCGGTGATGCAGGACTGATGGGGTAGCCAACCAGTGCGCGACAGCCAGCAGCAAGTGCACCAATACAAAATGCTTCATTTCCCGTAACACTGATTGTTTGTTCTCGTTCCTCTGGTGGTGGTGGTACTATTTTATATTCAGGTGCATGAGTTTCTTGTGCTATCAATTCTCCCATAGCTTTAAATCCAGATTGAGCTGCAGTAATGTTTTTATCAACAATGTCTTGCCCTTTTGATATAAATCTTTTTTCAAGAATGGTGTATAAGAGTTGAAGTCCTTCATTACAATTAATAAGACCCAAGAATGCTCCTACCATATAGATATTTTTTGCTCGTTCAAGACCTATTTCTTTGCACTGTGCTGCTGCGGGGAGTGGATACACATGAATGTTTCTTTTCTTGAAGTTTTTTATCAATTTTTCAATGGGAACAATGTTTTTTGAGCTGTCGTATATAATACATCCGCCATTAACGATTTTATCTTGGAATTTTATAATAGAAGCTCGGTTCGGCTTTATATCCCATGCCGGATTTTTTCGATGCGCTGGATTTGGTTTATATGAGCTTGGTTCAAGAGAGATACAAACATCAATATCTTCATCGCCAGGAGACAGCCATTGCTCGCGAGAAATAGGAAAGCTGGTATGAATAGTGTCAGGTGACATGATAACAGAGAGAAGGGTGCGGTATGTTTGATGTGCCATAAGATTGAGTCGATTTAACAGTGTGCCAAGTGTTTCTCCAACGGTTCGTGTTGCGCCGTCACCAGATTGACCAGCAACGACCAGTTTCATGCGTTTTTTCATGATTAGTCTCCATTATATGTATATTGAAATGATCTATATATAACGATAATTTATTTTTTTTAGTCTGTCAAGGGGACGTGAATCTTGACGGAGCACTGCAATGCTGGTATAGTGAAGAGAGATGTATGCTAGAGATTTTCCCATATAAACTTGATACCAAGGTTCAGCTCTCTCCTGACAAATTAGGTTTAAATTTTATTCCTGAGAAGGGGAGCGTATTCAACTTTAAACCAGGTCAGTGGGTTTTTTTATATCTTTACAATACCAGCGGCTCTTTATGGGGTAAGCGGGCATTTTCAGTTTGTTCTGCGCCAACAAATAAAGTGTATATTCAGCTCGGTATTAAAGTTTCGGGTACATTTACCCGAAGAATGGCAAAAATGAAAACAGGCGAACGTGTGGGAATTTCAGGACCATATGGTTTTTTTACATTTGAGGAAAAAAAAATGAGAAATACAGTATTTCTCACAGGAGGAATCGGTATTACACCGTTTATGAGCATGATTCGCTATGCAAAAGATAAGAAATTAAAAAATAAGCTTACGTTCATCTATAGCAACAGAGATAAAAATGACATTGCTTTTTATAAAGAATTAGAATTACTTTCACAGCAAAATAAAGATTGTAGAGTTATTTTTACGTTAACGGGTAAGATTCCAGCTTCCCCTCTGTCATCCCGCTCCCCTTTGTCATCCCGCTCCCCTTTGTCATCCCGCTCCCCTTTGTCATCCCGCTCCCCTCTGTCATCCCGCTCCCCTTTGTCATCCCGCTCCCCTCTGTCATCCCGCTCCCCTCTGTCATCCCGCGCTTCGCGCGGGAAGACAAAAAAAGAAGTGTCATCCCGTCCTTTATGGGAGGGAGAAAAAGGACGAATAAATGGAACAATGCTGAGAAAATATTGCTTTCCGTATAAGGGAAAATATTTTTTTCTCTGCGGTCCATTGCCCTTTATGGAGCGTATGGTACAATATCTTAAAAACAGCGGCGTTTCTCAAGAGCATATCAAAATAGAACGGTTTGGATAAAGGGCGAGTAGCTCAATGGTAGAGTACTGCGCTTACATCGCAGGGGTTACAGGTTCAAATCCTGTCTCGCCCACCATTTTTAGATAAAACAAAAACTCGTTATAATACGAGTTTTTGTTTTCCAATAATGTGGTATATTGAAAATAAGTTCGAATTATTTTAAGAATACTCAACCATTTTAAAATGCCAGGGGTGGGAGTCGAACCCACTACCTCAACGTTTTCAGCGTTGCACTCTACCGGTGAGTTACCCTGGCTTACTTACTAATTTTTACTTTAAGAATTGTTTTCTTGGTTGCGTCTTCAATAGCGATTTTTACTGTGTCTAATTCTAGTTTTTCTTCTTTTTTCGGGATGCGCCCTAATTTATCAAGGATCACCGCACTAATAGTCTCGTGTTCGTTGCCTGGTAATTTTACTTTAAAAAATCGATTAATTTGACCAATCTCAGTTGCCCCGTCAACTAAAATAGTGTTTTTATCAATTCGTTTGATAACAATTCTATCAACATCTTTTTCATCAGCTATTTCTCCTACCAATTCCTCGAGCAGATCTTCTAAGGTAATCAAACCAATAATCTCTCCCCATTCATTCACCACAATTGCAATATGAACAGCTCGTTTTTGGAATTCTTTAAGCAAGTCGTTTAATGGTTTTTGATCAGGGATAAAGTATGGTTCTTTACAAATTTCGCCAAGGGTTAGTTTTTGTGCGCGTTCGGAAGAATATTTAAGTAAATCTTTGGTATATAAAATGCCAATAATATTATCTTTGCTATTTTTAAAAACAGGAATACGGCTTAACGGCGCTTTTTTAATCGCTTTAATAGCATCAGTTATGCTAAGGGTATGATTTAAACTAAAGATTTTTGATCGCGGCGTCATTGCATCTTCAGCCGTAATATCAGTAAATTGAAAAACTTTACCAATAATTTCCCTCTCCTCTTCTTCAATGGTGCCTGCTTCAACGCCCATGGCAGTCATGGTTTGCACATCTTCTTCAGTAATGCGAATTGGTTGAATCGTGCCAGTAATTTTTACTAATTTTTCAAAAATGACAACGAGGGGATAAAGAGCATAACTGATAAGTTCAATTGGTCGGGCTACTAATAAAGATATAAATGAGGCTTGTGCCGTAGCCATTGATTTTGGCAAGATTTCGCCGAAAAGTAAAATTAAAAAAGTAGTGCCGCCAAACGCAATACCAGCACCATATGAACCAAACCATTGGGTAGCCAGAATCGTTGCAAGAATTGAGGCTGCTACATTAGCAATGTTGTTTCCAATTAAAATCGTAATAATCAGTCGTTTTGGTTTTTCTTTAATGCGGGATAGCGCCTTAGCCCCTTGCTTTTTTTGCCGTAAAAGTCTTTTAACTTCTACTCCACTAATGGAGTAGAGCGCTGTTTCAGATCCAGAAAAAAATCCAGATAATAGTAGTAGTATAATAAATACTGTTAGCATACTAGAATGGTAACCATAAATAGAAATCCCGTCAATACGGGATTATGGTAAATTATGTATACGTGGAGCGGGCGAAGGGAATCGAACCCTCGTTATCAGATTGGAAATCTGAGGCTTTACCACTAAGCTACACCCGCCAATTAGCTAGATTTTATACCCCATGTCTTCTGCCAATTCTTCAAGTGACATGGTTTTTCGTTTTTCTGCCCGTTCTTGTGCAGCCTGAATTGACTCATCAAATTTATTAAACAAGGCGCGGACCGCATCTTTTGCTGTCCCTGGAATGCCCTTAAGTTCTTTATCTAATGAATCTTTGCGGCCTTGAGCAAATTTTGGTTGAAATTCAGCCCATGTAATCATTCTTTTTTTGTAATATTCTTTTTGTTCGTTGGTGAGATTTTTAATATTTTTAACCGCATCAGCAATATCCATATTTTCTTCGCGAAAAAAGTTATCACCGTCTGCAAGAAATGCTTCTGCCCCGTCGAGTCCAGCCGCGCCCAAGTCTGCAAGCGCAACGGCTCGCGTTATAAGCGATGAGTCTTTAGTAAGATTGGGCTGAATAACCGTGTTGTTTTTAAGAATATCGCCAGGTATAGTAGCTTCAATAGCTTCTTGAACCGTTTTCATATCTTGTTCAGTAAATACTTCTTTGCCCTCTTCTTGATTTGCTTGTTTCATAAATTTAATTGCTTCTTTTGCACTATCTTTTTCATTATCGCTGGTATGCCGTTTACGTATTATTTTTTCAAATTTACCGTCTTGTTTGTCTTTATCATAATTTTGAATAACATCATGAAATGCGCCTGCAAGACACCCAATTTTTACATCATGACTGGTTAAAAGGGATGAATCAGCGTGCTGTATTGTCGAGAGAATATACTCAACTCTTTGGACAATTTTGTTTGTATGGTCTCTGTTATGAAAATCAAGGTTGTCATCAGGATTTTTTGCCTGTTCAAACCGCTGTTTAATTTTTTCCAACGCTTCTTCAATTCCTTTATAAATATATAAGCCAAAGCGAGATTCTTTTTCTCGTTCACTTTCTACTGGTTGTGATTCTAACTTTTTAAACATATTAGTACTGTATCAGATTTTTGGGCTCTTGTCAATCCCCCACCACTTTTGGAATAAAAG
>JALLOO010000020.1 GCA_027717985.1 Patescibacteria group bacterium AH-259-L05
TTGACTATTTTTGCGAGCGTAAAATTGATGGTATGGATATTGTTTTAACGTATGAAAAAGGGGTGCTTGTTACGGGTGCAACGCGCGGCAATGGGTTGGTTGGTGAGGACGTGACGCAAAATATTAAAACGATTGAGGCAATTCCGCTCAGACTAGAACGCGATATTGATGTGGTAGTTCAGGGCGAAATTTTTATGCGCAAATATGATTTTAAAAAATTAAATCAAGCGCAAAAAAAAGCAGGAAAGCAGACGTTTTCTAATCCGCGCAATGTGGTCGCTGGCTCGATTCGCCAATTAGATCCAACCATTACCGCGTCCCGGCCCCTGGATTGTTATGTATTTGAAATTATTACTGATATCGGGCAAAAAACCCACAAACAGGTTCATGAAGTGCTTAAAGAGTTAGGGTTTAAAACTGATCGTCAAACGCAGTATGGTAAGAATAGAGATGAGGTTGAGGTGTATTATAAAAAGTGGCAGAATAAGAGAGAACGCTCCCGTTTTAATTATGACGGGATTGTGGTGCTGGTAAATACTATTTCAAAAGAACAACAATTAGGCGCCGTGGGGAAGTCGCCGCGCTGGATGCGCGCGTATAAATTTCCGGCCCCGCAAGCCACCACGACCGTCAAAGATATTACGATTCAAGTGGGCAGAACCGGGGCCTTAACGCCCGTGGCAAAGCTGAAACCAGTTCAAATTATGGGAACCATTGTTTCACGCGCAACGCTTCATAATGAGGATGAGATTAAGCGTTTGGATGTACAAATTGGTGATACCGTCATAATTGAAAAAGCAGGCGATGTGATACCAGATGTGGTACACGTATTAAAAAAGATGCGTGATGGCACACATAAAAAATTTTCCATGCCACGGAAATGCCCTGTATGTCATGGAAGCGTGAGACGAAAATCAGGAGAGGTAGCCCACTATTGTTTAAATACAAAGTGTTTTGCAATTCAACACCGATCTCTCACACACTTTGTGAGCAAAAAGGGATTTGATATTGAAGGGGTAGGCGGTAAAATTATACAACAGTTAATTCATGTAGGATTAGTTAACAATGCGGCTGATTTGTTTACCTTAAAAACAGGCGATCTTGAACCGTTGGAGCGATTTGGCGAGAAGTCAGCCGATAATATTATTAGTGCAATTAAAAAAAGCAAAGACATTACGTTTTCCCGCTTTTTATATGCTCTTGGTATTCGTCATGTAGGCGAAGAAACCGCAATTGTATTGGCGCGTCATTTTAAAACTCTGGATAGTCTTGCGAAGGCAGAGGTAGAAACCTTACACCATATGTATGATATTGGTCCGGTCGTGGCGCAAAGCATATATGAGTGGTTGAGAAATAAGAATAATAGTAAACTCTTGCAAAGACTAAAAAAATATGGCGTGCGTATTCAAGAGGAATCTGTAGAGGTTAAACCTCTACAACGTCTGGTCTCTGGAAAAAGATTTGTATTAACCGGGACATTGGATAGTATGACCAGAAGTCAGGCAAAAGAAACAATTCGAGCGCGTGGCGGACGCGTATCTGAAAGCGTAAGCTCGTCAACTGATTTTGTAGTGGTAGGCAAAAACCCAGGGTCAAAATATGATACGGCAAAAAGGTTAGGGCTGAAGATATTGAGAGAAAAAGAGCTTCTCGCCATGATCAAGTAAAAGATTTTATAGACATGAGTATTAATTTGTCATATTTTTGACAGATTTTTATGTTCACGGACCTGTGGATAAGTTAGCTTGATTTTTAAAAATAACCCTGCTAAAATTCTATTGAAGTTAAAAATAACCCTGCTAATATTATGGTTTACGTACCACGAGATATAGAAAAGCAAATTACACCTTTTTTAAAAAGAAAAGAGGCACTTGCTCTTATTGGCCCGCGCCAGGCAGGTAAAACAACACTTTTATTACAATTAAAAAATGCGTTAGAAAAAAAAGGGAAAACAGTCGCGTATATCACCTTTGAAAAAAGAAGCGATTTAGAGCTGTTCCAAGATTCAATTGATGACTTTAAAGATATGCATAAGGAGAGTGATGTTATTATCATTGATGAATTCCATTATGTAGAAGAGGGAGGACAAAAATTAAAATATCTGTATGATACCACTAAGAGCAAGTTTATTATTTCAGGATCTTCTTCTTTAGAACTCACGTTTCAGACAGGAAAATTTATGGTCGGGCGGCTTATTCATTTTAGGCTCTGGCCATTTTCTTTTAAAGAGTATGTAAGGTTTCAAGATCCAAAGATGTACACCATGCTGGAAAAAAGAATTCCGTCATTGATACATATCAAAACCACTAACAATTGTTCCTTGAGTAAGCCAATTAATTCTCAATTGCAAAAATATTTTGAAGAATACTTGATTTTTGGAGGATATCCTGCAGTAGTTTTAGCCAACGATGCCAACCAAAAAAAGAAACTGTTAGAGTCGTTATTACATACCTATCTTTTGCGAGATATTAAAAGTTTGTTAGATCTTACCACTGAAAATGAACTTATCAAATTGGTGAAACTTTTGGCCACGCAAGTGGGGAGTTTGATTAATTATACTGAACTAACTAATTCGTGCGGCTTAAAATTTCACAATCTTAAAAAACATCTTACTATTTTGGAGCAGACCTATATTATTTCATTACTACAGCCCTATTTTACCAATAAAAGAGTAGAGGTTGTGAAAAATCCCAAAGTATATTTTATCGATACAGGATTTAGAAATTTAAGCATTGATAATTTTAATAAGCTTGATACGCGCGAGGATAGGGGATCGCTTGTTGAGAATTTTGTTTTTAGAGTATTGGCAGAGAACTACGCAGGACTTTCAGGCGTCCGCTTTTGGCGCACCAAATCTAAGGCTGAGGTAGATTTTGTTTTAGAATTACAGACAAACATTATTCCTGTTGAAGTGCGATACTCCTCAAAACCAGTTATTGGGAAAAGTTTTTATAGCTTTATTAATAAATTTTCACCAGAAAAAGGTTTTATTATTACCAAAGATTATACAGGGGAAATAAAAGCAGGAAAAACCAGAATTATTTTTGTTCCGTGCTTTTACCTTTAGTTGTTAGTTTTATGATTACAAAAAAACAAGTACAACATATAGCAACGCTTGCACGGCTAAAATTAACATCTAACGAAAGCAAGACATACCAAAAACAATTGGGCGAAATTTTAAAATATGTGAGCCAGTTGCAAAAGATAGATACAAAAAAAATAGCACCCCAGACCGGGGGCACACAGCTTAAAAATGTTTTGCGAAGTGATACGGCGTACAAAACAAGCAAGAAGGTGCGCGAGAAATTATTACAGAGCGCGCCATCTCGGGAGGGTGACTATATTAAAACACGGGCGGTGTTTGAGAAGAAGTAAAATCAAAAATCCCGTAGAAACGGGATCTTGACGGTTCTTAAATGATTCCGAGAATAGTCCTAGGTTAACACTATATATTAGTATAGCAGATTAAAATATATTGTCAAATAATATTGTTTCTTAAACTAAAAACTCCGAACAAAATGTCCAGAGTTTCGAGGATTCCACTTTACAGGGAATTTCCCGAGTTGACGCCAGTATTGTCAGTATACCTTATTTATTGATTTTGTCAATGTGAAGCTGTGGATAACTTTTACCTAAGAAAGCTATGGACCTAGAGGGAGTTGCACCCTCGGGATCCTGACGTCAACTCAGGATGCCCCTGCTCAGTAGGCCCACAGCAATAATATTATATCAAAGCCAAATATATTAGTCAATTTATGGATTTAAATAAACTCACCATTGTACAAGCGCATGAAGGGCTGAAACAAAAGCAGTTCTCGTCTTTGGAATTGACTAATGCGTGTTTAGGCCAGATTAAGAGACATGACAAAGATATTAATGCTTTTATTACGTTTTTAGAAAAGCAGGCGCGGGATTCTGCAATCCAGATTGATAAAAAAATCGCATCATCAGGTATGACACATATATTAGAAGGCATTCCAATAGGTGTTAAGGATAATATTTTAGTTGACGAGGTGAAATGTACTGCCGGGTCAACAATTTTAGAGAATTATACCGCAGTTGAGGATGCGACCGTGGTGAAAAAATTAAAAAATGCAGGCGCAATCCTTATAGGAAAGACCAATTTGGATGAGTTTGCCATGGGTTCATCAACTGAAAATTCAGGGTTTGGTCCGGTTAAAAATCCTCTTAATACTGAGTATGTGCCGGGCGGTTCGTCAGGCGGGTCAACCGCAGCAGCGGCCGCGCATATGTGTTTGGGCGCGTTAGGTTCTGATACCGGCGGCTCTATTCGCCAGCCTGCCAGTTTTTGCGGTGTGGTTGGGCTCAAACCAACCTATGGCAGGGTGTCGCGCTATGGATTGATTGCCATGGCTTCGTCTTTAGACCAAATCGGGCCCATAGCTCGATCAGTTGATGATGTTGCCGCGTTGTTGTCAGTAATTGAAGGGAAAGATTCTCTTGATGCAACCAGTGGTGATCCTATGTTTTCTATAGAATTTCCCGTAAAAGAAATATCACTTCAAAATATTCGCATCGGCGTGCCCAAAGAGTATTTTGTTGGCGGTATTGATAACAAGGTACAAAATATTGTAGAACAGGTAATTAAAAAATTAGAAAATAAAGGAGCAGAAATTATTAAGGTAAGCCTTCCGCATACTGAATATGCGCTTGCCGTATACTATATTATTATGCCCTCTGAAGTCTCAGCAAATCTTAGTCGCTATGATGGTATTAAATACGGCCTTTCTACTATTGATGAAGCCAAGGATCGTCAGTCATTGCTTGATATTTATTTACAGACACGGAGTAAAGGGTTTGGTGAGGAAGTAACACGCCGTATTATGTTAGGCACGTATGCGCTGTCCGCCGGGTATTATGAGGCATACTATTTACAAGCACAAAAAGTGCGAACCTTAATCTCGCAGGATTTTGCTGCAGTTTTTCACCCCTCCTTGTCATCCCGCACTCCCTCCTTGTCATCCCGCACTCCCTCCTTGTCATCCCGCACGAAGCGCGGAATGACAAAAAACGGGATGACAAAAAAGGTGTCATCCCGCACGAAGCGCGGGGTAGATTGTTTGCTGACGCCAACCAGCCCTACGCCCGCATTTAAATTGGGCGAGAAAGTTGATGATCCGTTAACTATGTATTTATCTGACATCTACACCGTGCCCGTAAATTTAGCTGGTCTGCCCGCGATTTCCCTGCCCGTAGGATATAGCAAGGGGCTGCCTGTAGGGGTACAATTGATTGGCAATTATTTTGATGAGCATACCATTTTACAGGTTGGAAAAGTAATTGAAACATTAATGTACAATAATGTTTAATTTTTTACATACATTTCATCCCCAGCCAATACTGTTTCACATTGGTCCGGTCGCCATTCATTGGTATGGACTATTGATTGCGGTGGGCATGATTATTGCCTGGTTGGTAATAGCATATTTGGTTAAATCAGGAAAGGGGTCGGGGAAACGTAGTTTCCCCGTAGGGGTGACAGGAGCGAACAACGTGAGCGACACCAGAGGGCGGAAGCCCTATGGAGAACAGAGTTCGCGAGCAAAGCGAGCGACTATGTTCGGGCATGTCGAAAATGTGGCAGTACAGGGGATTTTATATGGATTGATTGGCGCACGGTTGTACCATGTGTTATCTGAATTGCCATATTATATTGAACATCCATTGCAGATTTTTATGATATGGCGCGGTGGATTAGGTATTTTTGGCGCATTAGTCGGCGGGGCGTTGGCTTTATGGTGGTACGGCAAAAAACATAACCTTAGGTTTTTATTATTTGCTGATATATTCGCGCCCGGCATTATAATAGCGCAGGCAATAGGCCGATGGGGGAATTATTTTAATTCTGAATTGTTTGGTCTGCCCACATCAAAGGCATGGGGCATTCCTATTGCGTTTGTGCATCGTCCTGCCGCGTTTATGAAGTATGAGTATTTTCACCCCACCTTTCTGTATGAGTCATTATGGAATATAGTAGTCTTTATTGTTTTGTTTTTAGTATTTAAACAAATCTACAGAAGAAAAGGTTCTTCCGCAGGAAAAGTATTTGCATTATATTTGATCCTGTATTCATTAGGCAGATTTTTAATTGAATTTATTCGTATTGATCCGCAGCCAGAATTTTTTGGTTTGAGGCTCGCTCAAATGGTCGCAATAGGGGCTTTTGTTGTTGGATGGACGATAGTGGTGAATTTAAAGAAAAAACAAATTTAAGCCGTTTGTATTTTAAGAGAATTTAAATTGTTTGGTTATAACCCCGTGAGTGAAGAACTTGTCTCCTTAAAGGGATGAGATGAAAGCTCGCATTTTTTAAAATTTGGCATTAAAATAATTAAACATTTCAAAGGTTCTGCGAACGCAGTGAGCAGGTTCTTATACCAATACCCCTTGAAAGTTATCCACAGGTATATAGTTGACAGGGTATATTACTTCATATAATATGAAAGTTAAGTAAACAAAAGAACTATGAAAATACTAACACCAAAACAAAAAATAGTACTCCAAGCCATTAAAAAGTTTTTCTCCGAGAATGGAAGAATGCCAACCATAAGAGAATTAAAAAACGAAACTGCTAGATTGGGATTAAAGTTCAAAAGCCTACGAAGCGTATTCTTATACCTCAATGCGTTAGAAGAAAAAGGGTTTATTAAAAGGAGTTCTAAGGGGAGGGGTATTGAGGTAGTAGATCATACCAAAAAGACTTTTATTAATGTGCCCGTCTTAGGCACGGCGAGTGCTGGAAGTCCAAGATTTTTTGCCGAGCAGAATGTTGAAGGTTATTTAAAAGTTTCTAAAGGATTGATAAAGAGTAACAATATTTTTGCTATTCAGGTTTCTGGCGACTCCATGAATTTATCTAAGATAAATGGTAAAAAAATTAGAGAAAATGATTTTATTCTTGTTGATCCTCGTGTTAAAAATTTTAACAATGGCGATAAGGTTTTAACGGTCATTGACGGGCTGGCCACGGTAAAAGTATTTAAAAAGATTGACAAGCGAATGATTGGGTTATTCCCTGAGTCAACAAACAAAAAGCATCGGCCAATTTATTTAACGCCATCAGATGATTTTATCATTAACGGCAAGGCAATAAACGTACTAAACGTTTAACGTAGGTTTTAAAATATTGAAAAATGATGTAAAATATAGATGTAAACTAAAAGATTATCTAATGACAATGAATTAAGTGGTTCGCCAACACTGCTTAATCTAATATAGTCTTATACATGAACAAAAAAGATTTAGATAAAAAATTAAATGAATGGATAAAAGACTTGCCCCAAAAAGATCGCGAAAATCTTAGGGGTTTCTATTGAAAAATTATTAAAATAATATGGCAACAAATCACAAGCTTATAATTGGAAATTGTATGAGTATGGAAGAAATTCCTGACAAAGCTGCGCATTTGATGGTTACCTCGCCGCCATATTTTAACGCTCCATTTGACTATAAGGGATTATTCAAAGATTATGGACAATATCTTGGGGTTTTGCGTTATTTCGCCAAAGAGACTTACCGAGTTTTGCAGGACGGAAGAATTGCTGTTTTAAACATTGATGATATGTTGATAGATGGAGAAAAATTTCCTATCGGATATTTATATGAACAAAAATAATTCTAAAATTCCAACTGCTGTTAATGATGCTATTGAACGTATGCTCAAAAGATCGCAAACAAAAATTCTTTTTCCAGTTATAACACTGGGAATAGTTAAGGCGTTTCTTAAAACAAATCAAGACATCTTCACTGATTTAGAAATAAGGGGCATATATCAAAAAACAGTGCAAGAATTAAAAAAATATCTTGGACACGATCTTCATATAGGCGGAATATATTATGACGCGTATTCCTCAAGAAATTTACCCCAGCATAAGGTTATAAAAATAGTCGGTCACAAAAAATATCAACTCAATCCTTTATATAAAAATTGCGCAAAAGAATTTTCGGCATGGCTTCCAAGAAGGATTAAAACATTTATTGATGAAAAATTGGGCATTGTGACTAAACTTGCTCATCAAAAAACAAGAATAAAAATATCGTCCAATTCTAACAAATTTGTTGAAATTATTAAAAATCAAATTGATAAAAATGCGTCTAATTTTGAAATATTTGGCTTTACTCTAATTAAGGTGCACCTAGAAAAATTTGCCTGTAAAGTTTATAGAGATACCAGAACGTCATCACATGATGCAGGCGTTGATTTATCAACCAATTTTGGCGTTGTATATCAAATTAAAAAGTTGAGAGTTACCAATATGGGAATGGCTAAAAATATTTACGCAGAGCTAAAATCTAATTTTGACAAAGAGAGGTTAGATGATGGCAAAGTTATTCTGATTATAGATGATATTACTCGAGAGATTAAAAAATATCTTATTGATATGAAGGTGCAATCTATAGATAAGAAAGATTTGTTAAATTTAGCACAACAATTCCAAGACAATGAAGATAGAGAGAAAATTCTAAGGATCATATATGAGGAATTTAGGCGAGAATATGCAAGCGTTATATGAAAACTATAATTAAAGGACAAAATTATAATTTTTACATAGTAGCAGATAGAATAAAATTTTATATTGAGGTAATTCATGTCGTCTCTTCGAGATTTTCGTTTATTAACAATCTCAATGCTGTTTTATCGGAATTTAATATTGACATGGACGATGAAAAGGTTTCAGAATCTCAATGGCTTGTATCAAAAAGGCAAAACAAATTGCTTTTCAAAAAAGCGACAGAGCTTTTGTTGAGCAGGACTTATCGTGATTATCTAGAAAAGAAATTAGATGAGGATAGAGAATGCGGGAAGTGGGAAAATTTCAAAGAAAACAAAGGTTGAAATGCACTCAAAGACAACTGCCGAGAGAAGAATCAAACAATTACAAGAGGGTAAAGATGAGTTTATGAATCTTTCTCGTCAACTAGCAGAAATGGCCCAGAGGCGTGAAAGCGTTACTATACAGCCGAAAGAATATCTTTCCGGCGCAAAAGGAATCATAACTATTCAAAATTATCTTGGCGGCATTTATTACTTTACAGTCGATGAAGTTGAGATAAAGGGCAGAGATGTTTATTTAATTGAAGGAAAACATAGTAAAGGCTCTTTGCCTTCAATTGGAGACATTAAAGACGGGCTTATTAAAATGATTTTATTTACTAATTTGGAAGATGTAAAAATTGATAACAAAAATTATAATCCGAAACCTGTTATCAAATTGACAATAGAAAATCATTTTGATTCCAAGGAACTTAGTGCAACTCAGAGGGGAAACCTAGACTTACTGAAGAAAGAAGCGCGGACAAATGGTTTTGAAGTGAGAATAATTTAACCTTTTTATTCATGGAAAATAAACTAAAACATTTAGAATTTATTCAAGCGACTATCGGCCGTATGGCAACTAATTCTTTTATAGTTAAAGGGTGGTCTATTACTTTAGTCGCTATTCTTTTTACATTATCCTCTACTAAAATAAACAATGGCTACATAGTTGTTTCGTTTATCCCTGTTTTGATGTTTTGGATTCTTGATGGTTTTTTTATTTCAAGAGAGCGATCGTTTCGTTCACTATATAATCATGTTAGAAAATTAAAGGTCGATGAAGTGGATTTTTTAATGGACGTATCGGATTTCAGAAAAGGGAGAAACAATTGGTTTCGTTCCATTTTTTCAGGGACCGTTACAATTTTTTATATTTCATTGATTATATCAATGTTAATAATTTATTATTTAATCAAATAAATATATGGCAAGAAGAGTATTTTTTAGTTTCAAATACAAAGATGTATCAAGAGCAATGGTTGTCAGAAATAGTTGGGTTACTCAAGGAAAAGAAGCGGCGGGTTTTATTGACGCCGTAGATTTTGAAGAATTAGAAAGACAGGGCGATAGTGCTATTAAAAATTGGATAGATAAGCAACTCAATGGAACTTCAGTAACAGTCGTCTTGGTGGGAGCGAAAACCTGTGACAGCAAATGGGTAAAGTATGAAATTGAAAAGAGCATAGAGATTGGAAACGGTTTATTGGGCATAGACATAAGCAAAATAAAAGATTTGCAGGGCAATACTTCTGAAAGGTGCGGAAAAATTCCTAAGGGTTATGATTTTTATCTGTGGAATAATGATGATGGATATAATAATATGGGTGATTGGATTGAAGAAGCAGCAAAAGATGCAAATAGATAAATATAAGCAGAGGACAGTTCTGAAAATTAAGCTTCCGCCTCGGGCAGAAATTTGATAAAAATAAAATAAATAAAAATGGGATTATTACAAATATTCAACTCTTTTTTTAATAAGCGTTTAATTTATCAAGACAAAACAAAAAGAACAATATATAATCAGGAAAAGATCAATTTTTCTAGTTATTCCTCTTATCATCTGATAGCCATCACCGCCAGCGCCAAGGGCGAAAAACAATTAGGAGAAGACGCCACTGATGATGAAGATTTAATAGTTATCATAGATAATAAAACATTTCCCAAGCTTAATTCCAAAGA
>JALLOO010000021.1 GCA_027717985.1 Patescibacteria group bacterium AH-259-L05
TTTACTAATAGAGTGTTCGACTAGTTGACTGATAGCTACGGCAATGGCTACCACACCGAGATACATAAGTAACAGCGGGAGAAATGAAACAGAAACATCTCGTAACGCTCCTAATACAAACGCGCTATACCATGAAGTGAGTGATACTGCGCCAAGCGCAAATGCGAGTCTGCGCAAATACGAAAGCTCACCTTTCCTATGGTCATGTTTTTGTCTAAACGAGATATGGATAAGCTTAGGAGAGATTAAAAGATTTAAAAACGCGCCATTTATAATAATAACAAGGACGACCACTATCTTAACCAAAAACTTTGAAGATGAAATCAACTCTTGCGCTTCTGGTAAATATAAGCCAAAGCCGGTTAAAACAATAAAGGCAAGCGCAAACCATATGACTTGCGAAAGGGTATGAAGCACATCTGCTTCCCACGAAGATATGCGAAAATCTTTTAAAAACTTAAAAAAGAAAACATCTGATATTGTCGCTCCGCCCAAACCAATCGCCATGCCTAATAAGTGAAGAACAACAATAAATTCATGATTTTTATCTAAAATTGAAATAAAACTAAACTTTGATGCGGCAAGAGCAATGGCAAAAATACTCGTACAAAAACCAGCTGAAATTAAACACCAACTACACCACTGCTTTATACTAAACGCTTGAAGAAATGTAAGATACAATGAAAACAAAAATGCTATAATGGTAACCCCTAAAACTAAAAAAGTAGTAAACGGCGTTACCGCGATAGAATACACCAAAAAAAGCCCGTAACTAAGTGCGATAATACCATAATATACCATGCCAAGAAGCTCGATAGGGATGCCCAAAAATCGTGAATACTCACTATAAATTACTTCTTCGCATTTTGCGCCCATAGGGCAAACAACGGCTTGTTTAAGCCGCTTTTTATGATAAATATAAAATGAAAGGGAAAATCCAGAAAATGCAATAAAAATTAAAACAATGTGTAACAATAAATTCATAGTATTTACATTATACCATAAATATAGTATACTAGAAACATGATACTATTAAGCGGGATTCAGCCAACTGGAAGACTTCATATTGGCAACTATTTAGGAGCAATAAAAAACTGGCAAGAATTTCAAAATAAATACACCAGTATATTTTGTGTTGTTGACTACCATGCTATTACGGTTTATCAAGACCCCAAAGAACTAAAACAAAATATTTATGAAACTACGGCCCTTTTATTTGCTGCGGGCATTGATCCAAAACAATCAACTGTATTTGTGCAATCTCATATCAGCGCCCATACTGAACTTACATGGATCATCAATTGTATCACACCTATGGGCTGGCTCGAGCGCATGACGCAATTCAAAGACAAATCACAAAAACAAGGAAAAGAGCGCGTTGGCGTCGGACTTTTTGATTATCCTGCGCTTATGGCCTCGGATATTCTACTCTATAATACTGATGTCGTACCCGTGGGTGAAGATCAAAAACAGCATGTTGAGCTCACTCGAGATATTGCAGGACGTTTTAATAAACTATATGGCAAAATATTTAAACTGCCTAAAGCTATCATTCCTGAAACTGGCGCACGTATTATGGGACTTGACGATCCAGATAAAAAAATGAGTAAATCTGATGAGACGTACGGCCATGCAATTTATCTTCTTGACTCTCCTGATGATATACGGAAAAAAATTATGAGAGCAACCACAGATTCTTTAAAAGATATTCGCTTTGATAAAAAACGTCCCGGGATATATAATCTTTTGACCTTATACGAACGCTTTACAGGCGATTCGCGAAAAGCTATTGAGAAACGATTTCAGGGCAAAGGATATGCTGAGTTTAAACAAGAACTTGCAGATATTATTGTTGAAGGATTACGTCCGCTCCAAAATAAATATAAAGAGTTAACCGTTGATAAATCCTATATTGAATCTTTACTTAAACAAGGCGCTGATAAGGCGCGTCCTTTGGCAGAAAAAACATTACAGCTCGTAAAAAACAAAATGGGGCTTTTATAAAGATGTCATCTCGCACTCTTTTCTGTCATTCCGCACTTCATGCGGAATGACATTCTCTTTTGTCTTCCCGCGTGAAGCGCGGGATGGCAAAGGGAGCGTGGAATGACAAAAAAAACAGGCGGTTTTACTCGTCCTGTTCTTTTAATGAGTGTTTCCGAGGATCGCGAAGCATAAGCATATCTTTAACAACTTCGAAATAATTGTTACCATGCCATCTTGATAACAACCTTCCAAAAGTAAATGCGCTCACAGCTGCCACTATCAAACCGCCGACTATTTGAAAAAAGTTTATTATCTCAAATATTTGACGCTCAAAAATTACAAAAATCCCTGCAATACACATTGCAAGCCCCACTACCATGCCTACGGCAAGCAATACAAATACTGTCTCGGATGGTCTGTCTTCTTGCTTCTCTTTTTGCTCTTGACTCATGTATTCCTCCTTTAACTCTTTCCTTTGTCATTCCGCATGAAATGCGGAAAGACAAGAAGCAGAGATAACGTGAAAGAACAATCGACCGAAAGTCGTCCTGAGGCCCGAAGGGCTGAAGGATCTCATACGCTTGTGTTTTAGATGTTTATGAGATCCCTCGGACTTCGTCCTCGGGATGACACTCCGTGTCATTTCTATATTTAGGATGACAGATGTCTTAATTTATGTCAAGCCTGTATATTCTTAAAGTTTGGGTACAGATATCATTCCTTATAAACTCAAGGTTCTGTGAATGTAGTGAGCAGGTTCTTATACATATCCACTTTTTTAAGTTTGATTTTTGTCCTCAGCCAGTGGTTTGCCGCGATTTGAAACTTTTCTGTTTTATCAGAAACAAAAAACTGATGATGAGAGCCCTTCCTAAGGGTCTTTTCTATATCCGCATGCTGATCTATATATTCTTTTACAACTTTTGCAACTTCTTCGCCTGGATCTATAATAGTAACGTTTTTGCCGATTTTAATAGAGATAAGTCTTTTTAAAAATGGGTAATGAGTACACGCTAAAATTAACGTATCAATTTGTTTTAACCGCAGTGGATGTAAATATCGTTTTACAATCATTTTTGTTTCTGGTTTTTTTGTCCAATTTTCTTCAACTAAAGGCACTAAGAGCGGCGCTGGTCTAGTAAATACCTGTATTTTTTTATCTGCTTTATGTAGTAATTTCTCATAAATTTTTGAATTAATCGTAGCACGCGTACCAATAACGCCTACTCTTTTATTCTTTGTTGCTTGAACCGCAGCGCGCACCCCTGGATTTACCACTTCAAAAATAGGAACATTGTATTTTTTCTTTAAGTCATCTACGGCTACCGCAGAAATGGTATTGCACGCCACCACAATTATTTTTGCGCCTTTATGTAATAAAAAATCAGTAGCTTGAAATGCATACCGTTTAATCACCTCTTTTCCTCTATCGCCATACGGCGCGCGTGCGGTATCACCAATATATAAAACTTGATATCTGTTTAAATACTCAAATACCCTTTTCACGACCGTTAATCCTCCGATACCTGAATCAAAAATTCCAATCATGTCAAAAAATTATTCTTTAATAATCTTTTTAATTTGCTTTAATTTTTCTTCAGCAAATTTTTTATTATCAGCTTCTATTACAATGCGAAGTAATGGTTCGGTATTTGAAGATCGTACATTAAACCACCAATTGTCAAGCTCTACGGTCAGTCCGTCGAGTCGATCTTGTCTCCCCTGTGAATACTTTTTTGCCAACTTTTCAATTGCACCTTCACGATCTTTAATTTTAAAATTAATCTCGCCAACCTTATGGTATCGTTGTAATGGTCTAATTAACTCAGATAATGGTTTACCGGATTGAGATAAAATTGTTAACATGGTCAAAAGCGTGAGGATTCCGCTTTCCGCATAAAATGTATCTTTGTATGTAATGTGCCCTGATATCTCACCGCCAACAATAGCTTTATTTTCTTCAGCAGCCTTCTTCATAAACCCATGACCTGTCCTACTTCTTATGGGCTTACCGCCGCACTCATAAATTATCTCGGGCACTGCTCGTGAGCACGTTAAATTATATACTATTGCAGACCCGGGATATTGCTTTAAAAAGTATTTGGCAAAAAGTGCAACGATCATATCGCCCCCCAGCGTATTTCCTAATTCATCAACAAAAATAGTTCGGTCACCATCTCCATCGAGCGCTAAACCAAAATCTGCCTTATTCCTCACCACTGCTTTTTGTAAATCAAATGTATTTTCTATTATTAGGGGATCAGGCGGATGATTGGGAAACGTACCATCTGGATCACAATACAAGCAAATTAAGTCAATTGGTATTTTCCCTACCAATTCCCTAATAGCTAATGAACCCATACCATTGCCTGCATCAACAACCACTTTCATTCTTTTAATGTCATTCATATCAACCAATGATAAAACATACTGTATATACTCTGGAATAATGTCGCGATGAATAATCTTTCCTGGTTTTTTTGCTTTTTCAAACTCTTGCTCTATTACCATTTTCTTAATTTGAGGGATGCCCCAATCGCCTGAAAGAAATTCTGGCCCTTTCGCTAACATTTTAACCCCGTTATATTCAGGCGGATTATGGCTTGCTGAAATCATGGCACCGCCTTCGCGTTTTAAATAATTAGGAGCAAAATATAAAATGTCAGTTGAGACCATGCCAATATCAATAACGTGCGCTCCTTGTTCAATCACCCCTTGGGTAAATGAATTAAAAAGTGAAGGAGAAGACGTACGCGCATCTCTCCCTGTCACAACCCTTACTCTTGAACAAGGGATTTTAAAATGGGAGCTTAAAAATAAGGCAAACGCTGCCCCGATTTTATACGCGGTATGTTCATTCAATTGATCCGGGTAAATTCCCCGAATATCATATGCACGAAAAATTTGTGGATAAACTTTACTTGACATATTTTTAACTTATATTATAATAAACATTGGTAATTTGTTCATCACAAAAAAATGGAGGAAAAAATGAAAAACCTATTGGGAGTCATATCTGTAATAATCTTATGGGCGGCCTTAATATCTGTAGCCTCTATGATATTTTTTGGAGAGATTACTGTCTCCACTGTTCTGATAATCATCGTAGGTGTTCTTGTTATAGGTTTTGTTTATAAAAAATTGGAAAAGAAAGGCATCCTTAACACATTCGCATATAGAATAGCCACTGCTGTTTTTGATCTTTTATTGAGTGCATTAACATGGATTGTTGTTCAACCAATGCTTCATGAACGAGCGCTCGCATCTACGGCTTATGATGCGTATGCGACTGGCATTCTGAGCGGCCTGCTATACGTTTGGGCTGTCTACCTTATATATCATGCGAACAAAAAGGTCATGACGGTTCGCTGGCAGATAAAACAAAGAAAGCTATCTGTTCAGTCTCAAAGCTCTACTGCTTCGTAGGGCTTTTTTGTTTTTTTAAGTGTAGCAGGTTATGGCTTTTTTGCAATCACAATTATATTTCCTCGTGCAAGATAACTCTTAACAACTTTAAAACCAGCTTTTTTAATTAACCTTTTTAACTCAGAACGCGTAAACGTATGATAATAGCGCTTTATATCGCGATCTGGCAATTGAAATGGAATAAAAACATCTTTGAAATCTAGTCCTTTTAATCTATGACCAAAAATCATGGGCCATGTATGATACTTGAAAAGCAGGCCAGTTTGATAAAGATTCCATACCGTAATAATTATAAATCCATTAGATTTAAGCACACGCCAACAGTTTTGTAAAAATTGTATTCGTAATTCTTTTGAAGGAATATGGTGAAATACCGCAATTGCAAGAATAACATCGAATTGTTTCAGTTTAGGCGGCAAATCAAGCGCATCGCCAACAACAAAATCAAACTTTAAGCCATAGGTTTTAAACTTTGAACTTCTTTGTCTTGCTATTTCAATTAACTTCTCAGAATTGTCAATGCCAACATACTCTACATTCCTACCTTTAAATAACTCTAACAATCTGCCATTACCGCAGCCTAAATCCAAGACCGTATCATCATCTTTAACATATTTAATGAGTGAAGTTAGCTCAGACCAAATATATTGCCGGGTACCAGAAAACTTTTCTGCTATTGCTTCCCAGTCCTGCTTATTTTTTTGTAATATTTTTTGTGCCACTTCTGGTTTCATTACCATATATTCTAGCATTTTTAAAACAATCAAAAAAGACGGTTTGCATGGTACAAATCGTCTTTTTAATATCTGGACTACAACCACTTGTTTCCTTGTCTGGTTAATAGTTTTTTTGCCTTATGAGGTTTATCCATAATTTCTTTGACAATATGCTCCATACGTACGGCCTGCGATCCTTTAACTAAAATAACATCTCCAACTTGAATATGGCTTTTTAAAAATTGAGATACACCTTCAAAAGTATCAAAGCTTACCACGGCGTCTTTACTCATACCGTTTCTACTTGCTCCTCTTGCAATCTCCTTAGCCTCTTCTCCTACCGTAATTAATCTATTAAATCCCATCTGTGCCACTTTTTTGCCAAGCGAATAATGTTCTTCTTTTGATATAGATCCCAATTCCCGCATATCACCTAACACAACCCATTTCAGAGCTTCAGGATGAATGTTTATCTCATCTAACGCCTCAAGCGCTGATAGTGCAGCTTGAGGAGAAGAATTATACGTATCATCAACAATGAGCGTCTTATCCTTTCCCTCTATCGGGACCATGCGGCCATGAAGCGGCCGATAGTCCTGAAGTGCTTCAGATATCTCAATAAGATTAACATCAAACGTAATTGCAGTTGCAACTCCTGCTAAAATTGCATAAATTTGTGCAGTCGCAATAACGTTGGGTAAAAATACGGGCACCACACTCCCCGCATGGGTAACCTTAAAATGCAATCCCTTAACTATTGCTTGTTTATCAACAAGCTCCTGTTCAAGACTAATTTCAACCGCTCTTACATCTGCATCCTCTGAAATGCCAAATGTTATTATTTTTGCCGATGTCAAGATTCTCATCTCAAGTACTTTTTCATCATCAGCATTTAAAACTGCCCATCCTGCTGCAGGAAGATGTGTAACTATTGCTTGTTTTTCTTTTGCTATATTATCTAAACTGCTTAAAAACTCTGTATGTGCAGAGCTTATGGCGGTAACGACCGCTCGCTCAGGCGGTGCAAGCGTAGTTAAATATTCAATATCTCCGATTCTATCAGCTGCCATCTCAAGTATCAACGCTTTTGGATATGATTTATCACGAAATATCATCATACCTAAGCAATTCCAAAAAATATGCAGCCATCCAACCAAGCTTTTTCCCGGTGATAACGCCCCTAAAATAGTAAGCGGGACCCCGATCTCATTATTATAGTTTTTTAAACTGCGCCGCACATGCATACTGTCTTTGAGAGTAAAATAAATTGCCTCTTTGGTCGAAGATTTTCCCACACTTCCGGTAATACCAATAATAAGAGGCTTGTATTTTTTTAATATCCTCTTTGAAAAAAAGGCAAGTACTTTGTGAAGTAGTTTAGTTAACATAATTATTCTTCTCTATCTGGGGCTATATTATAATATTTTAAAATAAAATCAGCTATTTTGCCAAAGGTAGGGGCTGCAGTTGAATCGGCAAATCGGCCCTCTTTCGGATTATCTAATTTTACCAAGGCAACAAATCGAGGGTCATGTGCCGGCGCAAACCCAATAAATGAATGAATTACATCCTCAGTATACCCTGCCCCTTTTTTTGGAACCTGTGCGGTCCCGGTTTTTCCCGCAACAAAATATCCATCTACCCGTGCTCGTCTGCCATAGCCATTTTCCAATACTGAGGTCATCATCGCGGATAACGTAGCTGCGGTAGAAGGAGAGATTACCTGACGGACAAATTGCGGCACTATTTTACGTTCTTTGTTGTCCTCTCGTATAGTATCAATAATATATGGCTTCATTAATTTGCCTGAATTTGCTATTGCGCCTACGGCAGTAACCATTTGGAGCGATGTTACTGAAATGCCATGGCCAAACGAAGATGTTGCTAAATATGTTTCTGATCGTTTTTCTAAATTGTCAATATTGCCCGTTGCCTCACCGGCAAGCTCAATGCCTGTCAAACTCCCAAAACCAAACTTTTTTAAATAGTTTCGAAATGCTTTCCTGCCTATCTTTTGCACCGCATATACCGCGCCGGTATTTATTGATTTTTCCAATACATTTGTCATAGTCACTCTGCCGTTTTTCCGATTATCAACATTGGTTATGGTATAATCCTCAATCGTGACTGATCCGGTATCAAGATATGTTGTCTCTGGCGTAACACTCTCAGAATCAAGCGCTGCGGCCATGGTTATAACTTTAAAAACAGAACCCGGTTCAAATACAGATGAGGTAGCAGTATTTTTAAATACAGCAAAATCTTTTTCTTGAAAATACATATTTGGATTAAAATCAGGCTGATTACATAAGGCCAGTACTTTTCCTGAATTCGGATCAAGAACTATAATTGATCCTGATTCGGCTCTATAAAGATTAAGTGCATCACGTAATGCAGAGCAAACAAAAAATTGAATCGACCGATCAAGCGTGAGTACTAAACCTATCCCTGGCCGTGCTTCTTCAATAACAGTGTCAGATGAAGTAATAATATATCCACCCGGAGCCCTCTCAACCTTCATCTCTCCTTCTATACCACGCAGTTCTTCATCAAAAAACTCCTCTAAGCCATATTGCCCGCCCTTGCTAATACACCTTTTCTCACTACATTCAGAATCCTCACTCACAAATCCAACAACATGAGAAAATAAAGATTTTTCTGGATAATATCTTTTGGGTACTTTTTCAAAACGGATCCCCTCAAGACCTAACTTTTCTATATCCTCAACTTCATCAACATCAATACCTTTTTTAATAACCTCATAAAAATCATTTTTCTGCGAAAGTTTTTCAAAAAGCACTTTGAGCTCATCCGACGTTTCCTTTTCTTCAATCAAAACCAAACCGTCATCTTTAACGTCGAGTCCATCGATTCCCAAATACGGCGCTATTGTTACAACCCATTCATCTACATTCTCTATTACAGCGGGTGAGGCAATAACATTGTATTTGCTCATATTAACCGCGAGGGGCTGATAATCATCATCTTCAAAAATATATATTTTCCCTCGGTCAGGCCGGATAATTTCTGGATAAACGCCGCGGCTATAAAGAGCGTCATCATTAAAGCCTTTTTTCAACACCTGGAGTTCAAAAAGGCGCCATACTATTATAGCACCTAACATAAAAACCCCAACCATGATTATTTTTAAACGGCTTATTTTCATAAATGCCATAATAATCCCTTTTTTGTCATTCCGCACTTCGTGCGGAATGACAAGGAGGATACGGAATGACAAGGAGGATACGGAATGACAAGGAGGATACGGAATGACAAGGAGGATACGGAATGACAAGGAGGATGCGGGATGACAAAAGGGGGTGTTATCGCTCAACCAATGTTTCCTCGCTTAACTCTATATATGCAATATCTTTTGTCTCTACCAAGTTTAAACTTTGAGAAGACGCATAAATATTTCCGACAGAACTAATCTCAGTCACTGCTTTCACTAGATGCTCATTTTGAACTTGTAATGCTTCGAGCTGTTGATTATTACGCTTCATATCTAAACTATATGAAACCGTCGTATTAATTTGAATAAGATATACAACAATGATAAGTAAAAAGCCTGCCAGAAAAACACAGTTTAAAAGTGTGTAATTTGTTTTTTTGACTCTTCTCATAATATTTTCTCTGCAACGCGAAGTTTCGCACTTCGTGATCGCTTATTTTTTTTAATTTCAGCTCTGCTTGGTGTAATGGGCTTTTTAACAATAGGATGTACATGCGTATCAGAGGTAAAAAATGTTTTTACAATTTTATCTTCTAATGAATGATAGCTTATTACTGCAATACGCCCCTGTGGCTCGAGCATAGCAACACTCTGTGTTAATACTGTTTTTAAATTTTCTAATTCATTATTTACTGCAATGCGCAAGGCCTGGAAAATTCGTGCTAAGCTTTTGATATGGTATTGCCTGCCAAGCGCTTGAGTAACAACCGTTCGTAGTTCTTGCGTGGTGATAATCTTTTGTTTTTTTCGCGTTTGTATAATAGAATCTGCGATACGATTTGCATATCGTTCTCCTCCATACGTTTTAAAAATAGTTGCCAAATCTTCGTATGTATAGTGATTAACAATTTCCTTCGCTGTTATACCGCCTTTATCTGGCCTAAACCGCATATCTAATATTTCATCGCGCATAAAACTAAATCCGCGGCCACTCAACTCCAGTAAGTCCGACGATAAACCCAAATCCAAAAGAATACCATGAACCGGTTTGAAATTATTTTTGCGAACAATTTTTTGTATGTTGGCAAAATTTCCATACACAAGTATTAATCTCTT